>JACQVW010000179.1 GCA_016209535.1 Planctomycetota bacterium
GCCCAGCTCGACCACGTGCTCCCCCTCCGGCACGGGGCCCTTCAAGCCCAGGAGCTCCCGGTGCTCGAGGAAGACCACCGGGTCGTCGCCGCGGAGCGCGGCCGCGAGGAGCCCCTTCGCGTCGGCGGGCGTCGATGGCACCACGACGCGGAGCCCCGGGACGTGCGCGAAGATGGGGTAGTAGCTCCCCGAGTGGTGCGTGGCGGCGGAGTGGCCGATCCCGATGCAGCCGCGGAGCACCAGGGGCATCTTGAGCCGTCCGCTCGACATGTACTGGACCTTCGCGATCTGGTTCAAGACCTCGCCCAGGGCGTCCAGGAGGAAGTCCGCGAACATGAGGTCCACGAGCGGCCGCGAGCCCGTCATGGCGGCCCCGCAGGCCAGGCCCACGAAACCCCGCTCGCTGATCGGCGTGTCGCGGAGCCGCTCGGGGCCGTAGATGCCGTAGAGCCCCGCCGTGGTCCGGAAGTTCCCGCCTCGCTTCCCGACCCCTTCGCCGAGGACGAAGATCGTCGGATCGCGCGCCATTTCCGCCGAGAGGGCCTCGAGGGTGGCCTGCATGCAAGTGATCTGCCGCACGGGGCCCGGGCGCCCGGCAGGCGCCGCCGGAGGCGGGGAGCGCGGCTCCGCGTAGACGTGAGCCGCCGCCGTGGCCGGGTCCGGCCAGGGCGCCACCTCGGCTGCGGCGTGCGCCTCGGCGGCGGCGCGGGCGGCCTCGCGGTCGATGGCGTCGAGCTCGCAGGCCTCCGCGGGACCCCCGGCGCCCTCGAGTCCGGCGAGGAGGCGCTCGCGCAGCCTCCGGATCGGGCAGCGCGCCCTCCAGGCCTCGACCTCCTCCCGCGTGCGGTACGTGTAGTCGCCCATGCCCTCGGCGTGGGGCCGCGTGCGGTAGGTCTTGCACTCCAGCAGCGCCGGGCCGCCGCCCGAGCGGGCCCGCTCGACCGCCTCGCCGGCCGCGGCCCAGACGGCGAGCACGTCGTTCCCGTCGACCTCGACGCCCGGCAGGCCGTAGGCGGCGCCGCGGGCCGCGACGCTCGGGTTCGCGGCGGCGTAGCGGAACGGCACCTCGGTGGCGTACTCGTTCTGCTCGCAGACGAAGACGACCGGGAGCCGCCAGATCGAGGCCAGGTTCAAGCCCTCGTGGAACGCCCCGTTCTGCACGGCCCCGTCGCCGAAGAAGGCCACGGCCACCTGCGCCGTCTTGAGGAGCTGGAAGGTGTAGCCCGCCCCCGCCGCCTGGAGGATCGACGGGCCCACGATGCCGCTCGTCCCCAGGAGGCCGATCTCGGGCGCGAAGAGGTGCATGCTGCCGCCGCGGCCGCGGGAGCAACCCGTCGCGCGCCCGTAGAGCTCGGCGAAGAGATCGACCGGCGGCAGCCCCTTCGCCAGCGCGTGCCCGTGGCCCCGGTGCGTGCTGAAGACTGTGTCGCCGGGCCGCAGCCGGGCGCAGACTCCCGCGGCCACCGCCTCCTGGCCCACGTAGGTGTGGCAGGCGCCGTGGACGAGGCCGCGCTGATGCGAGCGCGCCAGCTCCTCCTCGCATTGGCGGATGAGCTGCATCGAGCGATAGAGGGCGAGCAACGTGGCCCTGTCGAGCCCGGGGGCCGTCCTCGACGCCGCCGCTCGCGTCATGGCCCGCCTCCGATGGTCCCGCCGGCGTTCGTGGCCAGGTTCCCGCCGTCCATGGGGATCACGGCGCCCGTGATCCAGGCCGAGGCATCGCTCGCCAGGAGCAACGCGAGGCCCCTCACGTCGTCGGGCTGCCCGAGGCGGCCCCTCGGGATGGCGCTCAGGAACCTGTCCCGCAGCCCCGGATCGGCCGCCATGCGCGCCTCGAGGCCGCGGTTCACGACCTGCGCGGGCAGGATCGCGTTCACGCGGACGCCGCGCCCGCTCCACTCCGTGCTCAGCTCGCGTGTCATCTGGACGACGGCGCCCATGGCCATGCTGTAGGCGACGTGGCCGCGGCCGAGAGCCGTGACGCTCGCGATGGAGCCGATGTTGATGATGCTCCCGCGGCCCGCCTCGAGCATGCGCCGGCCCGCCTCCTGGCACATGCAGAAGCGGCCCAGGACGAGGTTCCGCCACGTGCGCTCAACGGCCTCGAGGGGGATCTCCTCGGGCTTCCCGAGGACGCCCTCGCCGGCCACGTTGGCGAGGACGTCGATCCGGCCGAGCTCGCGGTCGAGCACCGAGAACATCGCGCGGATCTGCGCGGGGTCCGACACGTCGCAGGCGACCGGAAAGGCCCGGCGCCCGAGCGCCCGGATGCGCCCGGCCGAGTCCTCCAGGCCGGCCGCGTCGATGTCGGCCAGCGCCAGGTCCGCCCCCGCCTCGGCGAAGGCCAGGGACATGGCGCGGCCCAGGCCGCTCGCGGCGCCCGAGACGAGGGCGGCGCGGCCCCTGAGGTCGAAGAGGGAGTCGAAGCGGGAGTCAGCCATGGATCTCATCCTCCCAGGAGTTGGCGGATCACCGGAAGCTGCTTCTCGACGAAGACCAGCGCCGCGAGGCCCAGGTAGAAAACGCCGCAGCCGGCGACCCCCGCCGCATGATACCAGCGCGGCCGGAGCTCGGGAGGCAGGAGCCGGTGGTTGATCCAGAGGAGCTGGAACGCCGTGATGCCGATCGCCACGTTGTTGAGGTTCGCGATGACGATGGTCATGAGCTTCGGCGTCCCGTACGTGCTGAAGAGGTACGCGCAGGCGAAGGACCAGAGGACGTAGCTCCCGAGGATGGCGTAGTAGATCCGCTTCACCTGACCCGGCGCCATGCGCTCGCGCACGCGGCGGCTCGCGGTCCAGATGGCGTCGGTCCAGCGGCGGCTGAAGTCGTCGACGATGGACATCTGGCTCGGGAGCATGACGAGCATGCCGGCGAGCAGCGCGGCGACCCAGAGGAGCTTCGCAGCGCCCGCGGAGAGCCCCGGAGCGTGCCGGAGGCCGTCGGCCGAGATGACCGCCTGGGCCCACTCGAGCCCGCTCGAGCCGCCCTGGAGCGTCGAGTGCCGCGCGAACTCCATCGAGATCAAGGCCGGCAGCGCCATGCCCACGAAGCAGCCCGGCGCCCAGATGCAGACCTGGTCGACGAGGATATGCCGCCACCAGCCGCGCCACCGCCGCAGGTTCGGCGGGTCGGCAGGGAAGGCCTTGCCGACGTGGCTCAAGGCGACCTCCTTGCCGCCGACGGCGCTCGGGATGGCGCCGACGAGGCTCCCCATGCCCCAGCCCCGGTCGCGCACGAAGTTGCTGTAGGTCGAATTGGAAAGCCCGCCGCCGCCCGCGTAGCCAGCGAAGGCGCCGAGGACGGCGATGTTGGCGAGCGCGACGGCCGGCCAGGCCCCCTCGGACCAGCGGTGGGCGAAGGCGTTGACGAGCCTCTCGCCCCCCCGGCCGTCCGCGACGGGCACGTTCCCGAGCTTCAGGAAACCGCTCGCCACGCTCCACCAGCTCGCGGGGCTGACGAGGACGACGCCGACCGAGACGCAGAAGCCCAGGACGAGGATGACCTTGGCCGTCATCACCGCCTGGAGCACGTTGTAGACCTTGCCGCCGACGAGGACCGGCAGCGCCACCGCGAAGAGGCAGGCGTACGCGAGCAGCGTGACGAGCCAGCGGTCCGACTCCCCCGCCGGGCGGTCGAGGATCAAGGACGCGATCAAGGCCGCGCCGTGCGTCGAGAGGCCGGGGATGAGGGCGCCGAGGTTCAGGAACAGCATGAGGCCCACCCAGAACCGGGGCCCCGGCCGGACGCGCAGGAAGCCCGTGAAGACCGGCTCGCCGCAGTAGAGGGCGTAGCGGCCGCACTCGAGGTTGTAGAAGACCTGGAGGACGATGGCCACCGTGGCGATCCACATCAGCCCGCCGCCGTAGCGCGCCGTGACCTCGGGGCCGAAGAGCCACTCGCCGCCGCCGATCTGGATGCCCGCCATCACGATCCCGGGCCCCACGAAGCTCGTCCAGTGACGCCACGCGAGCGGCTTGGGCTCGGGCAGGTCCGCGACGCCCCAGGGAGGGAGGCTCCCGGCGGGCGGGCAGGCCTCGGAGAGACGGCTCCTCATGCGATCTCGCTGGGCCCGGCGACCCCGTTCACCACGTTCGGGGGCGGCTCGCCGCGGAGCGCACGAGCGGCGACCCCGGCGGCCGTCTCGCGCAGCGCCCGCACCGCTCTCGCGCTCGCCGAGGCCACGTGGGGCGAGAGGACGACACAGGAGAGGTCGGGGAAGGTGAAGTCGGTCACGGCGGCTTTCATGGGGCTCCTCCTGGGGCTCCTCCTGCTCGCTCCCGGCGCAATTGTAAGACAATAAAATAATTCTTGAGGCGCCCCGCGGGCAAGCCTAATATGCAGGGGCATGCTGGAGACGATCGAACGCCAGCGCCTGAGCGACGTCGTTGCCGCCAAGATCCGCCAGCTCATCCTCCGGGGCCACCTCAAGCCGGGCGACCGGCTGCCCACGGAGCACGAGCTCGCGGAGCGCTTCGGCGTGAGCCGCGTGAGCGTCCGCGAGGCCACGAAGGCCCTCGGCTTCCTCGGGGTCCTCGAGGCCGCGCCGCGGCGCGGCCTCACCGTGGGCCGCGTCGACCTGGGCCGCGTCGACCTGGGCCGCGTCACCGAGTATCTCGGGCTCCACCCCGCCGTGAGCGATGCCTCGAGCGAGCAGCTCATCGACACGCGCGTCGTCATCGAGACGGGCGTCCTGCCCCACGTCGCGCGCCGCATGGCCGAGGACCCGTCGATCCACGAGGGGCTCCGCGCGCTGAACGAGCGGCTCCGCGGGACGCGGGACCTCGTGGCGTGGATCGAGCTCGACATCGCTTTCCACCGGAGGCTCGTCGAGTCGAGCGGACTCGCGCCCCTGGCGGCGTTCAACGACATCCTGCAGGCCTTCTTCCAGCGCTTCCGGGAGAGCGTCAAGAAGGCGGAGTGGAGGGCGGGGATCGAGAGCCACGGCCGGATCATCGTCCTCCTGCGGGACGGCAAGGTCTCCGCGGCGTCCGCGGAGCTCCGCCGGCACATCGAGAGCCACAAGGCGCGGATGGTGGAGGAGGTATAGCCGCTTGCTCGGGCTCACGGCGACGGCGCTCCTCCTCGTCCCGGCGGTCCCCGCGGCCCCCGCAGCGGGATCGATCGACGGGGATGCCGCCCGGCGTCACTGGGCCTTCCAGCCCGTTCGGAAGCCGCCCCTGCCCAACGTGAGGGACGCGGCCTGGCCCTGGACTGGCGCGGACCGCTTCGTCCTTGCGGCGATGGAGGCGCACGGCCTGCGGCCCGGCGGCCCGGCCGAGCGGCGAGCGCTCATCCGCCGCGCGACCTTCGACTTGACGGGCCTGCCCCCGACCCCCGAGGAGGTCGGCCGGGCGATGAGACCGTACCTCGACGCGCTCGCGAAGCTCGAGGCGGAGGCGAAAGCGCTCGCCGAGGAGCAGGCGGCAGCCGGGAGCCCCGAGGCCAAGGCCGCGGCCGCGGAGCGCCTGCGCGATGCCGTCCGTCGCCGCGCCGAGCTCGAGGCGAGGCGCCCGCCGATCGGCGTGGCGTACGCGGTGGCCGAGGGACCGCCTCGCGACGCGCGCGTCCACGAGCGGGGCGACCCGAGGAGTTTCGGGGCCGCTGTCCCGCGCCGGTTCCTCGCCATCCTCGGCGGCCAGCCGGTCCCGGCGGGCGGCGGGAGCGGCCGGAGCGCCCTCGCGCACTGGCTCTCGAGCCCCGAGAACCCCCTCACGGCCCGCGTCATGGCGAACCGGGTGTGGCAGCACCAATTCGGCGCGGGGATCGTGAGCACTCCGAACGACTTCGGCACGCGGGGCGCTCCGCCCACCCACCCGGAGCTCCTCGACTGGCTCGCGTCGCGACTCGTCGAGGGGGGCTGGTCCTTGAAGGCCCTGCACCGGACGCTCCTCCTCTCGCAGGGCTACCAGCTCTCGAGCGACGGCGACCCCGAGAACGAGCGGATCGACCCCGACGCGACGTGGCTCTGGCGCTTCCGCCGGCACCGGCTCTCGGCCGAGGAGATCCGGGACGCGATCCTCGCCTCAAGCGGCGACCTGGACCTCGCCGCCGGCGGCCCGCACCCGTTCCCCGAGGAGAAGACCTGGGGATTCACCCAGCACAACCCCTTCTCCGCGGCCTACGACCACGACCGGCGGAGCGTCTACCTCATGACGCAGCGCCTCCGGCGGCACCCCTTCCTCGGCCTCTTCGACGGGCCCGACGCGAGCTCGAGCACCGCCGAGCGCCACACGACGACGGTCCCGACCCAGGCCCTCTACTTCATGAACGACCGCTTCGTGCACGCGAAGGCCGCATCGCTCGCCTCGCGGCTCCTCGAGCTGCCGGACGACCGCTCGCGCATGGAGCGGGCCTCGCGGCTCCTCTTCGCGCGGCCGCCGGCGGAGGGGGAGCACGCCGCCTGCGCGCGGTTCCTGGCCGAGCAGGCGCCGGAGGTCGCTATCCTCCCTGAGCCCGAGCGGCTCCGGGCCGCCTGGACCGCCTGGGCGCGGGTGCTCCTCGGCACGAACGAGATGATCCACGTGGACTGAGTTGCCTGGCAGGCGAAAGGACCGCCGAGAATGCCCCACCCTCGAACTTGCAGTGGCCACGAAGCCGAGCGCGGCCCCGGCGGGTGCTCCTGCACCCGCCGCGAGCTCCTCCGCTCCGCCGTCGCGGGCTCGATGATCCTCCCGGGGCTCCTCTCGGAGCTCCTGGCCGAGGACTCGAGGTCGTCCGACCCGCTCGCGCCGCGCCTCCCCCACTTCCCGGCGCGCGCCAGGAGCGCCATCTTCCTCTTCCTGTCGGGCGGCGTCTCGCACCTCGACACCTTCGACCCCAAGCCGCGCCTCGAGGCCGACCACGGGAAGCAAGTGGCGCTCGACCACCCCGAGACGCGGAACCGGCCCGGCTACGAGAAGCTCTTCCTCAAGCGGCCCCAGTGGTCCTTCGCCCGCCGGGCGCGGTGCGGCACCGAGGTGAGCGAGCTCTTCCCCGAGGTCGGCGCCTGCATGGACGACATCGCGCTGATCCGGTCCCTCCACGCCGACCACTCGAACCACTACAACGCGACCCTCGGCATGCACACGGGGTCCTTCAACGTGGCGCGGCCGAGCATCGGCTCCTGGGTGAGTTACGGCCTCGGGAGCCCCAACCGGAACCTGCCGAGCTTCGTGGTCATCGCGCCCTCCATGCCCTACGCGGGGACGCAGGTCTGGGCCTCGGACTTCCTCCCCGGCAGCCACCAGGGCACCCTGGTCCTGCCGGGAGCGGAGCCCATGCGGAACATCGCGCCGCGCGTCCCCCGGCCGCGGCAGGAGAAGGAGCTCGCGGCGCTCGCGGGCCTGAACCGGGCCCACCTCGCCGCCCGCGGCCACGACGTCCTCCTCGAGGCCCGCCTCCGCTCCTTCGAGACCGCCTTCGGCATGCAGGCCGCGGCCCCCGAGGCCTTCGACCTCTCGCGCGAGCCGGACGAGACCCTCGCCCTCTACGGCCTCGAGCGCGGGAGCACGAAGGGCTTCGGCTGGCAGTGCCTCGCCGCGCGGCGGCTCGTCGAGCGGGGCGTGCGGTTCGTGGAGCTCATCGACACCGGCTCGTCGGGCAACTGGGACTCCCACGGCGACATGATGGACCACCAGCGCCTCGCGAGGAACGTGGACCGGCCCATCGCCGGGCTCCTCCGGGACCTGAAGCGCCGGGGCATGCTCGATGAGACCCTCGTCGTCTGGACGACGGAGCTCGGGAGGACCCCCTTCAACAACGCGGCCGACGCGAAGGGCCGCGAGCACCACCCCTGGGCCTTCTCCTCGTGGCTCGCGGGGGGCGGCGTCCGGGGCGGGATCGTCCACGGCGCCACGGACGAGCACGGGATCCGCGTCGAGCGAGACCCCGTCCACCTCCACGACCTCCACGCCACGGTCCTCCACCTCCTGGGGCTCGACCACACCCGCCTCACCTACCGCCACGCGGGCCGCGACTTCCGCCTCACCGACGTGAGCGGCGAGGTGGTGCGGGGGCTGCTCGCGTAGGGCCTTCCGCCGGACCGGCGAGCGCCGGCGGGAGGCCGCGGGACTACTCGCCCCTCTTCCGCGCCAGGAACCGGTGGGTCTTCTCCAGGAACTCCTCGAGGATCGCGCGATACTCCGGGCCCCGGAGGCGCTCGTACGCGAGGTCGAGGAAATGCTGGTGGAGGGCGTCGTAGTAGGCTCGCTCGCTCGCCGCCGGGATGAGGCCGGCCTCTCCGTTGAGCCGCGGGCGGCGAACGCGGCGTGATTTCCTTCTGGAAGCCATGTGCCTGAGCCTACTGCCCCCTCTCGGGAGTTCAAGCAGGTTTCGCGGCCGGGCCGCCGGATTGACGGCCGAGGAGCGCCTCTAACGCTCTGGGAGGCTGTGGTGGTGGCGATGAACCCGCCCGGCGCGCCTCACCAGCACGGCGGGTAGGCCCGGCAGGCAAGCCCGTCGGCCGTCCGGTCCCGCCCGCAGGCGAGGGACGGGTGGGGCGGCACGGCGCCCCCGGTGAAGAGGACCGCGAGGAGGTAGACCGCGTCGGTGAGCTCGATGCGGCCCGAGTCGTCGGCGTCGGCGGCCTCCTCGCAGAGGGGCGCGCCTCCTCCGGCGAAGAGGTGGAGGAGCGTGAAGATGGGGTCGGCGATGTCCAGCTTCCCGTCGGCGTTGGCGTCGC
>JACQVW010000159.1 GCA_016209535.1 Planctomycetota bacterium
GACCCGCAGGCGGCGTACAACTCGCGGGCCGCCGCCGCCCTCGGGGGCATGAAGAGCGAGGAGGTGAAGGCGTGGCTCGCCGAGGGAGCCTTCGCCGCCGCGGGCTCCGACCCGGCGAAGTGCGCCGCCGTGGCGAGGGCGGCCGGCGAGCTGAGGCTCGAGGGCGCCAGGAAGGGGCTCGAGAAGCTCGTCGGGCATGCCTCCAACGACGTGGCGCTGGCCGCGATCTTGGCCCTCACCAGGGTCGGGGTGGGGGAGGCGACGGCCGGCATCGCCCAGGCCCTCGAGAGGCGGAAGGGCAAGGGCGATGCGACCTTCATGATCCAGGCCCTGGACGCCCTTGCGACCTCCGGCACGGACGAGGCCGTCGATGTCGTCGCGAAGTTCGCGGGAGGCTCCGACGCCGAGGCGCGCACCATCGCCATGGGGAGCCTCGCGCTCGCCCCCCAGAGCCCGAAGGCCGTCGCCGCGCTCACGAAGGGCCTTGCCGACGACGATCCCGTCGTGCGCCTCGCGGCCTTGAAGGGGCTCGGGCGCCACCGCGACAAGGCGATGGTGGAGCCCCTGATCGAGTTCCTGGGGAAGGAGAAGGAGGAGCGCCTGAAGGCCAACGCGCTCGAGATCCTCGTCCCCTTGACGAACCAGAACATGGGCCTCGTCTACGAGGACTGGAAGAAGTGGTGGGAGGCGAACGGCGATCGCTTCGAGCTGCCCAAGGGGGATGGCGAGAAGGGCACGACGCAGGTCAAGGCGCGCGACCTCTCGTACTTCGGGATCGAGGTCTCCTCGAAGCGGCTGAGCTTCCTCGTGGACATCTCGAGCAGCATGACCCAGGAGATGACCGTGACCCGCCGCACCGGCAAGGATGACGATCCGCTCGAGCCGTCGAAGGGCAAGACCGAGGTGAAGGGCGGGCGCAAGGGGGGCGGCGGCGGAGGTGGGGGAGGCGCCCCCGGCGGCGGGGAGGCGACGAAGATGAAGCGCATCGACGTCCTCAAGCGCGAGCTCGTGAGGATCCTCAAGAAGCTGCCCGCCGACACGCAGGTCAACATCATCACCTTCAACCGGACCCACAAGGCATGGCAGGACCAGCTCCAGCCGCTCGCCGGCGGCGGCCGCGATAAGGCGGTCAAGTTCGTCGAGGGCCTCCAGACGGGCACCGGCACGAACGTCTTCGACACGGTCGAGGCGGCGCTCAAGGACAAGCGCGTCGACACGCTCTACCTCCTCACGGACGGCGAGCCCACGGCGGGGCGGATCACGCAGCCCCAGGCGATCCTCGAGGAGGTGCGCAACCAGAACAAGGGGCGGCGCGCGACGATCCACTGCATCGGCTTCGGCGAGGATTCGGCCTTCCTGAGGGACCTCGCGAGGCTGAACGGCGGGGACTACAGGTTCGTGAACGAGTACTGAGACCCAAGGGAAACCCTCGCTGAGCCCGCCATGCCCGCAGCCCTGACGATCCCCCGCATGTTCCTCGCCCGGCAGCGCTTCCCGCGCCCCGCCGTCAAGGACTCCGCCCAGGCCGTGAGATCGGAGCTCGCGAAGCTCTTCCCTCCCGGGTCGATCCGACCGGGCGCCCAGATCGGCGTCACCGTCGGCAGCCGCGGCATCACGGGCATCGCCCGCATGGCGCGCGCCGCGGTCGACTTCCTCAAGGAGCGCGACGCGCGCCCCTTCATCATCCCGGCCATGGGGAGCCACGGGGGCGCGGCGGCCGAGGCCCAGCGGGCACTCATCGCGCATTACGGCGTCACCGAGGAGTCGATGGGGGCCCCCATCCGCGACGCCATGGCGACCCGGAGCCTCGGGCGGACCCCCGAGGGCGTGGAGGTCTTCATCGCCGAGGCGGCCTGGGGCTCCGACGGAATCGTCCTCATGAACCGCGTCAAGCCCCACACGGACTACAAGGGGCGGATCGAGAGCGGCCTCTCGAAGATCTGCGCGATTGGCCTCGGCAAGTACGACGGGGCCCAGGAGTATCACAGCCACATCTTCGACATCGGCCTCGGGGGCGCCATCGAGGCCGCGGCGCGCAAGATCTTCTCCACCGGGAAGGTGCTCGGCGGGGTCGCGATCCTCGAGAACGCGTACCACGAGACGGCGAAGGTGGAGGCGGTGGCGGTCGAAGGCTTCTTCGAGCACGAGCAGGCGCTCCTCGAGGAGGCCCGGAAGCTCATGGGGAGCCTGCCGATGAAGGAGCTCGACGTGCTCCTGTGCGACCGCATGGGGAAGAACATCTCGGGCGCGGGCCTCGACACCAACATCATCGGCCGCGGCGTCAACGGGTACCTGCCGGGCGTGCCCTGGCAGCCCTGGATGCCCTCGATCCTCAGGATCGTGGTGCGCGACCTCTCCGCGGAGAGCGACGGCAACGGCGTGGGCATGGGCATGGTGGACTTCGCGACGAAGCGTTTCCTCAAGAAGGTCGACCACCGCATCACGGCGATCAACGCCGTGACGGCGTGCGGCCCCATGAACGCCCGGACGCCCGTGATCCTCAAGAACGACCGCGAGGCCCTCGAGACCGCCATCCGCACGTGCCCGCGCCGCCCCGGCGGCCCCCTCGTGGCCTACGTCCGGGACACGCTCGAGCTCGAGGACGTCTACCTCTCCGAGGCCTGCCTGCCCCTCGTCGAGGGGAAGGAGAGCATCCAGGTCGTCTCGAGCCCCGAGCCGCTGCGCTTCGACGCGGAGGGGGACATCGAGTCGCCGTTCGGAGCGGGGGTCACTCCACCTGCTTCCTCGAAAGCGCGATCCTCTTCCGCTCCGCGTCCACCGCAAGGACCTTGACCCGCACGATGTCGCCCGCGGAGACGACCTCGGCGGGGTCCTTCACGAACCTCCTCGAGAGCTCCGAGACGTGGATGAGCCCGTCCTGGTGCACGCCGAGGTCCACGAAGGCGCCGAAGCGCGTGACGTTGGTGACGGTGCCCTCGAGGAGCATGCCCGGCCTCAGGTCCGCGATCTCCTTCATGGCGTCCGAGAGGCGCGCGAGGCGGAGCTCCCTGCGCGGGTCGCGGCCGGGCTTCTCGAGCTCCCGCAGGATGTCCTCGACCGTGGGCAGCCCGAAGCGCTCGTCGGCGAATTCGGTGGGCCGGAGTCCGCGCACGAGCTCCGCGCTGCCCACGAGCTCGCGCACCGGTCTCCCCAGGCGGCGCGCCATGCTCTCCACCACGCCGTAGCTCTCCGGGTGGACCGCCGAGGCGTCGAGCGGCTCGTCGCCGCCCGTGATCCGCAGGAAGCCCGCGCTCAGCTCGAACGCCTTCGAGCCGAAGCGCGGCACGTCGAGGAGGCCCGCGCGGCTCCGGAAGGGCCCGCGGGCGTCCCGGTGCCTCACGATGGCCTCGGCGAGCCTGGTCCCGATCCCGGAGACGTGGGAGAGGAGCCTCGCGCTCGCCGTGTTCAGCTCGACCCCCACGAGGTTGACGCAGGACGCGACCTCGCGGTCCAGGGCCGCGCCCAGCATCGCCGGATCCACGTCGTGCTGGTACTGGCCCACTCCGATGGACCTCGGGTCGATCTTCACGAGCTCGGCGAGGGGGTCCTGGAGGCGGCGCGCGATGCTGACCGCGCCGCGGAGCGTCACGTCGAGGCCGGGCAGCTCGGCCACGGCGGCCTCGCTCGCCGAGTAGACCGAGGCGCCGGACTCGTTCACGATGACCTTGGCGGCCGAGAGGCCCTGCTCGCGCAGGAGCCCCGTCACGAAGGCGTCCGCCTCCCGGGATCCCGTGCCGTTCCCGATGGCGATGAGCTCCACGCCGTGCCGCCGGATGTGCGCCAGCACGACCTCCGCCGCCTCGTCGGTCCTCTCCTCGGGCGGGGTGGGGTAGATCGTCGCGGTCTCGAGGACCTTCCCCGTGGCGTCGACGACCGCCACCTTGCAGCCCGTCCGGAAGCCCGGGTCGATGCCCATCACGACCTTCCGCCCGGCAGGTGGGGCCAGGAGGAGGGCGCGGAGGTTGCTCGCGAAGACGGCGATGGCCTCGCGGTCGGCGTCCTCCTTCGACGCGGCGAAGGCCTCGGTCTCGATCGAAGGGGAGAGGAGACGCGAGAAGCAGTCCTTCACGGCCTCGAGGAGCTCCGGGCGGAAGGAGAAACGCGGGTTCCTGAGGAGGACCGACGCGAGGTGCAGGAGGACGCGATCCTCGTCGAGCTCGATCCGCACCGAGAGCACCTTCTCCGCCTCGCCGCGGCGCACGGCGAGGTAGCGGTGGGAGGGCATGCGGGCCAGGGGCTCGCGGAAGTCGTAGTATGTCTCGAACTTGCCCGGCTTGCCCTTCCACTCCTTCCGGACTCTCGAGACGAGGACGCCCTCGCGCATGCGCTCCCGGAGCCACCGGCGCAAGTCGGGCCGCTCGGCCCACTCCTCGGCGAGGATATCGCAGGCCCCCTGGAGGGCCGCGGCCGCGTCGGGCACGCCTCGGGCCGGGTCCACGAAGCGGCGAAGGAGCTCGTCGCGCGGGCCCTCGTCCGCCTCCGCCCGGAGGTAGTCGGCCAGCGGCTCCAGCCCGCGCTCCCGGGCGGCGGAGGCGCGCGTGCGGCGCTTTGGCCGGAAGGGGATGTAGAGGTCCTCGAGCTCCTGGCGCTCCTTCGCCGCCAGGATCCGCCGCCGGAGGTCCTCGTCGAGCTTCCCCTGCTCGCCGATGCTCCGGAGGATGGCCTCCCTGCGCTCCGCGAGCTCGCGGAAGCGCTTCAGGAGGTCCTCGACGGCCCTGAGCGCCGTCTCGTCGAGCCCGCCCGTACGTTCCTTCCTGTACCGCGCGATGAAGGGCACCGTGGCCCCCCCGGCGAGGAGCTCCACGGCCCCGCGCACCTTCCCCGGAGGCAAGCCGGCGGCCCTCGCCACATCGCCCACGAGGGGGAGGGCGTCCGGGAGGGGGATCGTTCGAGTAGTCATTCCGCTTCGTACGCTCTTTCGCGGGGGCCTGGGCCGGCCCGGGAGAGCCAGGTTACACCAAGGACGGCGTTCCAGACAGCGGCGCCCTCATCGGGTAGGATGGAGTCCGTCTGGAAGGGACGTGAATGGGCCGGGGCAGGTCGCGGCGCGAAAGGCACTCGATGGAGTGAGGCTTTGAGCCAAGGAGGCCCCATGAGAATCCAATCCTGGCGGCGCTGGACGGGCGCTTGTGCCTGGGTCGTCCTCGCGCTGGCGCTGGCGCTCGAGCGGACCGCCGGGGGGCAGATCCAGTCGTTCAAGTTCACTCGGGGGGACGTCAACATGGACGGCAAGCTGACCCTGGTCGATCCCAGCTTCCTCCTGGACGCCCTGTTCCTGGGCTTCAGCCCGCCGCCGCGATGCGTCGACGCGGTCGACGCGAACGACAACGGGATGATCGACATGCGGCCCGTCCCGCCCGACATCACCGAGGTCGAGTACCTGCTGGACTGGCTCTTCCACGAGGGCCCGCCGCCCCCCGCTCCGTTCCCGGGGCCCGGCGGCGACCCGACGCCGGACGATCTCGCCTGCGCCGACGCGTCCGTGGACCCGCCCCCGCCGCCCGACCCGGGTTTCAAGGTGCAGTGGGAGAATGAGGAGTCCCCGAAGCCGGGCCAGAAGGACTACGAGCTCTTCCTCCTCGCGACCACGGCGAGGCCCATCCAGTGCTTCTCGATCGCGTACCGGATCGACAATCGGTTCCACGAGAACGTCCGCGCCGACTTCCAGGGCACGATCTTCCCTCAGGAGCGGAGGAGCGAGTACGAGACATCGCCGCTCTTCCGCGTGCGGACCGTGCCCTCCGCCGACCCGGACTACGACCTCCTCCTGGTGGGGGCGGTCTTCCTCGACCGGAGCTTCCGGCGGATCGAGCTCCCCGCGACGACGGGGCCCATCGCCGGCCTGCCCCTCCTGCGGGTCGTGACGGACATCCGCGCGGACCTGCCCTACAGCCCGAGGGGGTGCACGGTGGTCCCGCCGGAGGAGGAGGACGGGAGGCCGGGAGAGCCCGGGGGCATCTCGAGCGCCTACGGCTCGGTCCTGATGAGGAACGGCCTCCCGATGGAGGTCACGGTCACGCCGGGAACCCTGGAAGGCGCGCAGTGCCTCATCATCGACTGCAACGAGATCTTGAGGACCCTGAACCTCGCTCGCGGCGACTCCAACGGCGATGGGGCTGTGGACGTCTCGGACCCCGTCTTCACCCTCCTGGGTCTCTTCGCCAGCGGCCCCGCATCGGTCTCGGAGTGCACCGCCGACTCGAACGGCGACGAGGCGGTGGACATCTCGGACCCCAAGCACACCTTGAACTGGCTCTTCCTGGGCGGCCCCGCGCCGCCGTGAGCCGGTTCCGCGCGTGGTGGCGTGGTTCAACAACCGCGATTACGCGGTTCAGAACCACGCCCTGTTCCGATAAAGGGGCGCCGCCGCAGGTGCCGCTAAATTCCAGGGCCGGGTGCGGCCGATAGTCATCCGCGGAAGTCCACGGACACGGAAGGAGACTTGCGATGCGGATGCCAAGCGGCGTTGTGGCCACAGGCGCGACGATCCTCGCTGCCCTGACGGGCTCTCCAAAGCTGGCGGGCGACGAATGGGCGGTCCTCGGACCGCGGGCCATGGGCATGGGCGGGGCGGGCGTCGCCGTGACGCGCGGCGCCCTCGGCGTCTACTGGAACCCGGCGGGCCTCGCCGGGCCCTGGCTCTCGAGGCCCGAGGCCGAGAAGGACGCACGCTGCGCGAGCTTCTGGGACGTGGAGATCCCCATCTCGGCCAACGCGACCGCCACGAACAACCTCCTCGGGGAAATCGACGACGTCGGCGAGCTCGTCGACGGCTTGAACCTCGACGACCTCGAGCAGGCGCTCGACGCCGGCACGGGGCTTTCGGAGGAGCAGGTGCAAGACGTCATCCGCCTCGCCACGCAGGAGCTGCCCGACCTCGACAGGAAGGGCACCGGGCTCGTGGCCAACGCCAGCGCGGGGCTCCTCGCGAGGGTCTGGCGGTTTGGGATCTCGGCCATCGGGATCGGCTACGCCGGGGGCGACACGCGGGTCGATCTCAGCACCCTCGCCCTCGGCGACGAGGGCCTCGACGGGGTCATAGGCGCCGGGACCGACCGCTCGGCGGAGCTCAGCGCCGACGGCCAGGCCCTCGCCGACTCGCTCGCGACCGCCGGGCTCGCGACCCAGGACCAGGCCGAGGAGATCGTTTTTCAGGCCGAGCAGGCAGGGGTTGACACGGGGAGCACGGCCGTCCAGGACTCGATCCAGGACATCCTCGAGGCGACCCAGACGAACGACGGCGGCAGCGTCCAGGACTTCCTCACCCAGAACGGGAGCGGCGTCGACGTGCGCGGCATCCTGCTCCGGGAGTACGCGCTCTCCTTCGCGTGGCCCTTCTTCGACGTCTTCTCGGTCGGCGCCAACGCGAAGGTCATCCAGGGGACGACGTACACCCAGTCCTTCAGCCTCCGCGACTTCGACGGCTCCTCGGAGATCACGAAGAAGCTCTTCGATGACGAGAACCGGGAGGAGTCCTTCGAGTTCGGCGTCGACGTGGGAGCCCTCTTCCAGCCCTTCCGGGAGCTCTCGATCGGCGTCGTGGGGCGGAACTTGAACCGGCCGAAGTTCGACACCGCCGACGGCGACGAGTACGTCGTCGAGCCGCAGGTGCGGGCCGGGATCGGCGTCTCGCCCCTGCCCTGGCTCGTCTTCGGCGCGGACATCGATGTCCTCAGGAACCACTCCGAGGCCCTCCCCGACTACCGCTCGCAGGTCGTTGGGGGCGGCATGGAGCTGTCCCTCGCCGACATCGTCTTCCTTCGGGGCGGCGTATCGAAGAACCTGGCCGAGGACGACGAGGACCTCATGGTCCACGCGGGCCTCGGGATCCGGGTCTTCCGCGTGCAGCTCGATGTCGCGGCGAGCCTCGTGCCCGACTTCACCGAGATCACGAGGGGGGACGACGGCGACGACCCCGTCGAGGTCCCCGAGCGCGCGGGCGTCTCGGTCATGCTGAGCGTGAACATCCCGCTCGAGTAGAGCCTTCTCATGGAAGGCTCATGGCCGGGGGCAGCCGGGGTCAATCGACGCGGAGCTCGACCGGGCCCGTCTCCTCGCCGGGGAGGACCTCGAGGTCCTCGACGGAGGCCCGCTCGGTGCCGCCCGCGACCAGCGCCAGGCGGTACGTCCCGGGCTCGATCCGCTCGAGACGGAAGCTCGAGTCGCTCGACGTGAACCGGTAGGCGCGCGCCGGCGCGGGACCCCCTCCGGCATTCTCCCTCGTGAGCTGGAGCGTGTAGCTCCCGAGGGGGGACGCCGCGGCGATGCGGCCCGCGATCGAGCCGAGCGCGCCGACCGTGAGGACGATCTCCTCCTCCCCGGGACGCACGGTCCTCGCGACGCGCGAGATCTTGCCCCCGCCCGCCGAGAGCTCCCAGGCCGCAGCGCCCTCCCGAGGCGACTCGAGCCCGCGGAAGCGGAAGCTCCCGTCCTCGGCCGAGACGGTGCGGAGCCTCGGGCCCGCGCCGGACCCATCGGCCCCTGCGCCCGGCAAGGTCAAGCTCACGGGGCAAAGCGCGACGCCCCGACCTCCCCGGTCCACGACGCGGCCCGAGACGGAGAGCGGCCCTTCCGCGAGGCGGACCTCGAGCCCCGCGGCCCCGTCGCCTCGCCTCGCCTCGACCCCACGGACCTCGCCCGCACCGCGCTCCGCGGTCCGCGCGAGGACGTCGTAGGCCCCCGGCGCCGCGCCCTTGAACCGGAACTCGCCGCCGGCCGTGGTCTTCAGGGGCTCCGCCGCGGGCTCGCCGTCCCTCAGCAGGGTCACCTCGGCTCCCGGCGCGGCGGCGCCGCCCGCGTCGACGACGCGCCCCGAGACCTCGACGCCCTTCTCGAGGACGAGGCGGAGCGTGCCGCCCTCGATGTCCCGCGCGGTGAAGCTCTCCCGTTTCGCTGGGAAGTCGGCGTGGCGCGCCTCGAGGCGGAACGCCGTGTCCGCGCCCTCGGGCAGCCCCTCGAGGTGGGCTCGCCCGTCGGCTCCCGTGTGCGCCGAGGAGCGCGCTCCCGCGATCCCCTCGCGGCGCGCCAGGAGGCGCACGTGGACGCCCGCGATCAGGCTCCCATCGCCGTCGGTCACGAGGACGTCGAAGCCGGGGTCCTCCTCGAGGACGATGCGGACCGGCTCCGGAGCCGGGACGTCGACCTCGACCGAGGCGCGGCCGAAGCCTCGCTTCCACGCCGAGACCTTCCACCGTCCGGGCGTGAGCCCTCGGGCCGCGAAGGCGCCGGACCCATCGGCCGCCGCCGCCGCGCCGCGCGGTCCGCCGTCGCCGAGGAGGACGAGCCTCACTCGGGCCCCGGCCACGGGCGCTCCGTCGAGCTTCACCACCTCGCCGCGGAGCTCGAGGCCCTGGGCCGGCGCCGGCGCGGCGCCGGGCTGCTCCGCGCCGGCTTGCACGGGGGCCTCCGGCGCCTCCGGCGAGGGCTCCCCCGCGGGCGAGCCGGCCGGAGGCCGCTCGAGGGACTCGCCCGCCCCGGCGACCGAGGGCTCAGCCGCAGCGCGCTCGGGCCCGGGCCTCGCGTCGGATCGCTCCTCCCGCCGTTCGGGCCTGGGGATGAGCAGCATCGCCCCGGCGAGGGCCGCGAGCGCCGCGACGGGCAGCCACCGCCGCGCGCCGCTCCTGGTCCACGGGCTCACCATGGTCCGCCTCTGCCAAGGACCTCCTCTACCAAGGGCTTCACTCGACGAGCAGCGTCACGGTGCCCGAGGCGGCCTCCAGGTTGAAGGGCCCCTGGAAGACATCGACCTCGCGGCCGTCGGAGACGCGGAAGAAACGCACGTTGGCTTGATCGGCCCGGATGATTCCCGGGGCATCGTAGGAGTAGTACCCGATGACGTAAGGGTCGAGGCTGGGGGCCATCGAGCACTGGCAATCGAGTCCCGAGCCCGGCGGATCGGGATAGCCGGGGACGTCCACGCCCGCGTTCGTGACGGCGAAGATGTCGAAGCTCTTCCGGTTGACGGGGAGCGGCGCGAAGAAGAAGTCATCGCCCACGCGGTTCTCGATGGCGTACGCGATCGCGCCTCCCGCCGCCGTGACGTCCGCCGGGAACTGGCCGCTCACGATCTCGCCCATGAGGAGGTCGTTCCCGTCATCGTCCTGGCCCGCGACGGGCTGGAGCGTCTCGAAGAAGATGGCGAAGCCCGGCCGCGTCTCGAAGGCCTCGACGGACTCGGGCCCCACGAGGAGCGTGGGCTCCGTGTCGTCGTCGAGGAAGACGAGGAGGTCGACGACGAGGGCGTTCTCGACCTCGACGAGGACGTCGCGGGGATCGCCGGGCCCCGTCCCGGGCTCCTCGTCGAAGCACGAGCCGCCGACGCGGTCCGCGGCGTTCTCCGAGATCTGGAAGTCGCCGACGAGGAGACTCGCGCAGTCGCCCACGAGGCCCACGATGGCCTGGCCGATGAAGAGGTCCGAGAGGCTGCCGTCAGCCTCCCGCGTGGCCGAGAAGACGTTGACCTCGTGGATCTCGCAGGTCGTGCCGATGTCGGTCGACTGCACGGACTTGAAGGCCGTGTAGACCGTGAAGTCATCGCCGCTCCCCTCGACGAACGACCGCGCTCCTGCGTCCACCACGCTCGGGTCCTGGACGAGGACCTCGAGGCTGCTCGCGGAAGGCGTCCCGAAGCAGAAGTCGGCGATGACGTCGTCCCCGGTGCGGGTGCCCGGGATGGACGTGCGCACGATCACGCCCGCCGCGTCGTACTCGCCTTCGACGTCGGGCGGGCTCGATCCCGAGTTGCGCGGCATGCGGTCCAGGAGGAAGCGGACCGTCGGGTCCGCGAGGTAGTCGGCGATGGACTGGAAGTCCGAAGCCACCGTGCCCGTGGGGTTCACCACCACGACCCGGTGGCGGTGACCGTGCCTGCAAGCGGTCGAGCCGACCAGGAGGAGCGACGCGGAGAGGAGGAGAGCCCGTCCCGAGGAGGTCGAGTTCATCATGGGGGTTGCCGTCCGGTGGTGGGATGCCTTGGACCCGTCTTCGCAGGCCGTTCGACGGCCGTTCGACGACGGCCGCCGGCCGTTCTTCATGCACCCCCCATGATAACGCCGACCCGGCCCATTCCCGCCCGTTGTCCGGCGGGGCGCGGCAAGGCTAAAATCCCCGGCATGTTAGAGAAGCAGGCTGTCCCCCGTCCGGTGGAGGCGGAAGGGCATTCCGCGCACCCCTCGCCGCAGGCCCTTCGCGAGATGCACCTCTTCCTGCGGCTCGCTCGCGAGTGGGACCTCCGCTTCGAGCGCCTCGTGAGGCTCGGCGCGGTGTCGAAGTGGTACAGCGCCGTCGGCAACGAGGCGATCACGGTGGCCGCGGCCACGGCCATCGCGGCGGGCGACGCCCTCGTCAGCCTGCACCGCGACTCGGGGGCGATCCTGCGGTACTACGTCGACGCGTCGCGGCTCTTCCCGGACCAGTTCCCGCCGCTCCCCGGACGGAGGGCTCCGCCGACGGAGCCCCGCGAGCTCCTCTACCGGCTCGCCTGCCAGATGCTGGGGAAAGCCGACGGCTTCAGCGGCGGCCGCGAGCGCTCGTACCACTACTCCTTCTTCCACGAGGAGGCGGGGATCATCCACGTGGGCATGATCAGCCACCTGGGGGCCATGATCCCCGTCGCGGCCGGGGTCGCCCTCGCCCTCAAGCAGGCGGGGGGCGGACGCGTGGCCCTGAACTTCATCGGCGAGGGCGGCACGTCGACGGGCGACTTCCACGAGGGCCTGAACATGGCGGCGGTCTACAAGGCCCCGCTCGTCTTGATCATCCAGAACAACGGGTACGCTTTCTCGACGCCGTCGAGCGAACAGTACGCCTCGAGGACGCTCGCCGAGCGCGGGCCCGCCTACGGCGTGCCCGGCGTCCGCGTCGACGGGACCGACGCCCTCGCGGTCCTCCGGTGCGCCTCCGAGGCCGTGGCGCGGGCGCGCGCCGGCAAGGGGCCCACCCTCATCGAGGCCGTGGTGGGCCGCATGCGCGGACACTCCGAGGGCGACGACTCCTTCCTGGTCCTCTCCGAGGACGAGCGCCGCCGGAGCCTGGAGGCCGACCCCGTCCTGCGCTTCGAGCGGACGCTGCTCGAGTCGGGCGCCGTGACGCATCCCTACCTCGACCAGGTGGCGAAGCGTTGCGCCGAGTTGGTCCTCGCGACGGTGGACAGGGCCCTCGCGTCGCGGGACCCGGACCCAAGCTCTCTCCCGGGGAGGGTCCATGCCGGTTAAGGCCCCGTCGGACCAGGTCACGTACCTCGAGGCGATCTCGCGGGCCCTCCGCGACGCGATGCGCGAGGACCCGAGCGTCTTCCTCCTGGGCCAGGACGTGGCTGCCTACGGAGGCGCCTTCAAGGTGACGGCCGGGATGCTCGAGGATTTCGGCCCCGAGCGCGTCATGAACACGCCCATCTCCGAGTCCGGCGCGATCGGGGTCGCCGTCGGCGCCGCGCTCCTCGGGAGGCGGCCCGTCGTGGAGATGCAGTTCGCGGACTTCATCTCCTGCGGCTTCAACCAGATCGTGAACGTGGCCGCGAAGATGTTCTGGAGGACGGGCAGGCCCGTGCCGCTCGTGATCCGCTGCCCGGCGGGTGGCGGCGCCGGCGCCGGCGCCTTCCACTCGCAGTGCGTCGAGGCGTGGTTCCTCCACACGCCGGGCCTCAAGGTCGTGGCGCCCGCGTTCCCGCGCGACGCCTACTGGCTCCTCCGCGCCGCGATCCGCGACCCCGACCCCGTCCTCTACTTCGAGCACAAGCAGCTCTACCGCAGGGTGAAGGCGCCCGCGTCGGCCGTCTTCGACGCGGGCGGCGGGAGCGACGGACGCGACGGCCACGGCGCTGGCGGCGGCGGCGCCGCCGGGCCCCCGCCGCGGATCGGCCAGGCCGCGACGCTCCGCGAAGGCGAGCACGTGACCGTGATCTCCTACGGCTGGACCGCCCACCACGCCCTCGAGGCGGCGGAGAAGGTGGCCGCCGAGGGGATCTCGGTCGAGGTCCTCGACCTGCGCACGCTCGCGCCCCTCGATGAGGAGGCGGTGCTGCGCGCCGCGAGGAAGACGGGGAGGGTGCTCATCGCGCACGAGGCCTGCCTTTCGGGCGGCTTCGGTGGCGAGCTCGCGGCGCGCATCGCCGAGAAGGCCTTCGAGCACCTCGACGCGCCCGTGCGCCGGCTCGCCTACCCGGACATCCCCGTCCCCTACCACAGGGCCCTCGAGGCCGCCTGCCTGCCGTCGGCCGAGAAGATCGCCCAGGTGGTGCGCGAGCTGAGGGGGTGGTGAGCCTCCTGGGACCATAGCGCTTGCTGACGCATGCAACAACTGGCAGCGCCGATGGTTACGGCGGATCCTCCGAAGCCTCCAGGGCTTTCTCCGGCTCTTGCCTAAGAAAGAAACTGCGCTATTGTTTTCTTAGCAGGATGAGGTAAGAAAGAACCTTTTCTTAGCACCACCATGCCCCCGTCCGGCTACCACGTGACCTTGGCCACTGGGGTAGAGGGCTACCGTGCTTTCCTGCCCGCCCCTCTCCCTCCCGAGCCCCCGCTCCAGATCGAGGAGCAGGACTGGGACCTCATGGAGCGGGCGAACCGAGCCCTCGGACGGCTCGACGCGCTGACGATCCTCCTCCCGGACCCCGCCCTGTTCATTTACTTCTACGTCAGGAAGGAGGCGGTCCTGTCCTCCCAGATCGAGGGGACGCAGTCCTCGTTCTCCGACCTGATCCTCTTCGAGCACGAGGGTGCCCCCGGCGTGCCGAAGGGAGACGTGCGGGAGGTATCGAGCTACGTGGCCGCGATGATGCATGGGCTGAACCGCCTGCGCCGCGACGGCTTTCCGCTCTCCCTCAGGCTCCTGCGCGAGATCCACGGGGTCCTCCTCGCGAAGGGTCGCGGCAGCGACAAGATGCCCGGAGAGTTCCGTCGCTCCCAGAACTGGATCGGCGGCTCGCGGCCGGGGAACGCGCTGTACGTGCCGCCGCCGCCGGATCGCGTCGTGGACTGCATGGGGAACCTCGAGCTCTTCCTGCACGACAAGCCGAGGCGTACACCCGTCCTGATCAAGGCGGCGCTGGCGCACGCTCAGTTCGAGACGATCCACCCTTTCCTCGACGGGAACGGACGGCTCGGGAGGCTCCTCATCACGTTGATCCTGTGCGCCGAGGACGTGCTGCGGGAGCCACTCCTCTACTTGAGCCTCCACCTGAAGAGGCATCGCAAAGAGTACTACGAGCGCCTGCAGCGGGTCCGCACGGACGGCGACTGGCTCGGTTGGCTCCGCTTCTTCCTCACGGGGGTGGAGGAGACGGCTCAAGAGGCCGCGAGCACGGCAAAGAGGATCCTGGACCTCTTCGAGAATGACCGGCGCAGGATCGAGTCCCTCAGGCGGGGGGCGTCTGCCTGCCTGAGCCTCCACCAGGCGCTCCAGAGGCACCCGGTGCTCTCCATCCCGACCGGCGCGAAGCTCCTGCGTCTCT
The DNA here is from genome assembly GCA_016209535.1 of Planctomycetota bacterium. GTDB lineage: Bacteria > Planctomycetota > UBA8108 > UBA8108 > SXIK01 > JACQVW01. The sequence goes on from JACQVW010000159.1 coordinate 14,450, forward strand.
CGGCGCCAACGGTGCGCGCCGCCGTCGAGCGACTCAAGGATCTCGGCCTCCTGCGCGAGATCACGGGCAGACGCCGGGACAGGATTTACGCCTACGCGCCGTACATGAAGATCCTCGAGGCGGGCACGGAGCCGATATGAAGCGATCCGCACCACGACCATCGGCGCCCGCCGGACGGCGAGGAAGGGCCGCAGGCTGTAACAAGACCAAGAAGAAGACCAGTATGTTTGAACCGGATCTTGGCGAGATGCCAGCGGACGTCTCCAGCCTCAAGAGCTGGTCTACGGTGCGGATCACCACGTCCACTCGCGCCCTTCAAACCGCGTCGGCGTCGGGGGATCGAGCAACGCGTCCTCCTCCCGCGCACGCATCTCCCGGGCAGCTTCCGCCCACCCGGACCGTGGAGACCACACGCGGGCGATGACGATGGCCCCCTAAGGCCAGGGGTCGGGGCAGGCTCGCTCCGGTGCCGGGAGAGCTGAGCCGGCCATCTTGCGAGCGCCGCGGGCTGTGGAACTGCCGGCACTGTGACATAGGTCGCGCCGCCGCCTTGCTACAATGGCGCCGGTGGGGCCGGGCTGGGCGGGGCGGGGTCGGAGGGGCTTCTCCTCGGCTCCTCCTCGAGAAGCCGCGTTCCTTTGCCGCCCCTCCGGCCAAGACAAGGGTGAGATGGCACTCATGGCGACGCAGGAGCCGCAGGACACCCGGGAGCTCGTGAGCGCCGCGCGGGACGGCGACCGGGCGGCCTTCGAGGCCCTCGTCGCGCGGCACCGCGGCAGGATCCGGGCCCTGGTGGCCTCCCGGCTCGAGGCCTGGCTCGCCCTCGGCGCGGACGCGGACGACGTCTACCAGGAGACCCTCCTCAGGGCGCTCAAGTCCATCGCGAGGCTGGAGTGGCGCGGCGAGGGCTCCTTCCTGCGCTGGCTCGGCGGCATCGCGGACAACGTCATCCTGGAGCTCTCCCGGAAGCGCGCCCGGGAGCGGCAAGTCGCGCTGGATGGCCTGGATGTCCGCGTGCCCGCCGCCGACGCCTCTCCCAGCCGCGCGCTGCGGCGCGAGGAACGGCTCGAGCGCCTCGAGGGCTCGCTCGCGAGCTTGAGCCCGGACCATCGCCGGGTCATCGTGCTGACGCGCATCGAGGGCCTCACCTTCGAGGAGGCGGCCCAGCGCATGGGGCGCTCGGCGGACGCGGTGAAGCAGCTCCTCTACCGGGCGCTCAAGGAGCTCAAGGAGGCCTTCGGCGACACCGAGAGCCTCCACTTGCCGGATCGGGGCCTGCCGGGCGCCGAGGGAGGGAGCGATGGGCGATAGGCAAGCCAGGGCCAACGGCCAAGTCGAGGCGGTCGGCTCGTCCCAGCGTCCCTCGAGCGGCGGCTCGTCCCGCGTCGAGGCCCTCCTCGCGGAGTACGTCGAGCGCCTGAACCTCGGCGACGCCGTGAGCGTGGAAGAGGTCCGGCGGGACCACCCGGACGTGGCCCAGGAGCTGATCGAGCACCTGCGCTTGTTCCTCGGGGCCGCACGGGACCTGCCGGGCCCGGCGGGCCCGCGCACGCTGGGCGACTACACTCTCCGCCGCCGCCTCGGGAGCGGGGGCATGGGCGTCGTCTACGAGGCGTGGCAGGGCTCGGTCGACAGGCTCGTCGCGCTGAAGGTCCTGCCCCCCGGCGTCGCCGCCGATTCGAGGACCGTGACGCGTTTCATCCGGGAAGCGAAGATCGCCGCGCAGCTCCACCACCCGAACGTGGTCTCCGTCTACGGCATGGGGGTCGAGGCGGACACGCCCTGGTATGCCATGGAGATGGTCGAGGGGGAGACGCTGGCGCAGGTGCTGGCGAAGCTGAAGGAGGCCGAGCCCCACGCGAAGACGCCCTTCGGCTTCCCTCGCGACGACGTGGCGCACTTCTCGACGGTCGCGCGCTGCTTCATCGAGGTGGCCGACGGCCTCCAGCAGGCGCACGCGAAGGGGATCGTCCACCGGGACATCAAGCCCTCGAACCTGATCCTCGACCGTGGCCGCGACCGAGGAGGGAGCGGCCACATCCTTGCGGGCACGCTCCGCATCCTCGACTTCGGCCTCGCGCGCCTCGAGGGCGAGGAGAGCCTGACCGCGTCCGGGGACGTCCTCGGCACGCCGCTCTACATGAGCCCCGAACAGGCCCGGCGGAGGACGGTGCCCGTCGACCACCGCACGGACATCTACTCCCTCGGCGCGACGCTCTACGAGGTGCTCGTCCTGCGCCCGCCGTTCCGGGGCAAGGACCACCAGGACACGCTGAGCCAGATCATCGAGCGCGATCCGGTCGAGCCGAGGAAGATCGATCCGCGGGTCCACCCGGACCTCGAGACGATCGTCCTCAAGTGCCTGCGGAAGGAGCCCGCGGACCGCTACGGCACCGCGGAGGCGCTGTGGCAGGACCTCAGGAGGTTCGTCCACGGAGACCCCATCGAGGCCCGGCCGCAGGGCCGCTGGGAGCGCCTCGCGAGGAGGCTGCGGAGGCACCGGTGGAGGCTCCTCCTGGCGGCCGCGCTGGCGATCCTCGCCTCGTCCCTGGCATGGTTCGCCTACCGGGAGCAGCAAGCGAGGCACGCGGCGACCCTCGCCCGGTACGAGCCCGCGGTGCTGGCGGTCTTGAGGAAAATCCAGGCGGGCCAGTTCAGCCTGCGGGTGGTCGCGGGGGAGTCGGGAGAGATCCTGCGGTTCGGCCAGCAGACCTTGCCGGTATCTCCGGAGGATTTCCGGCGGCTCGCGGAGGCGGGCGGGTCCGAAAAGCTCCGGGAGGACATCGAGGAGCTCGAGCGGGCGGCGGAGGCCGTCGACAGGCCCGAGGGGCGCTATCATCTTGCAAGGGCCTACCGCCTCCTCGAGCGGACGGAGGAGGCGAGAGGCCAGGTCCGGCGGGCCCTCGAATGCGATCCCGGCTTCGTGCCCGCCGAGGTGCTGGGGATCGAGCTCTCGGGAGCCCCCGAGGACCGGCAGCGCTCGGAGGTCGAGAAGATCCGGCCCAGGTACGAGGGCCGGCCCGGCTGGCAGAGGTGGTGGCTCGAGGCCTACACCGCCATGAGGGAAAAGGAGTGGTCGAAGGCGGCCTCCTCCTATGGACGCCTCATCGCGCTCGGAGAGAGCGGGGGGCAACCGTACCTCGGATCCACGATGGAAGCGTACCTGGGGCGCGGCGTGGCGCACGTCCAGTCGAAGAGCTACCGGCTGGCGATCGAGGACTTCTGCGCCGCCAGGACGCTTGCCCCGGGGCTCGAGCCGGCGCTTCTCCTCGGGAAGGCGTACTTCCTGAGCGGTCAGAGGGAGGCCGCCGAGGAGACCTTCGAGGGGCTGTACGGGAGCGCCGGCCCGCGGGAGAAGACCGAGGCGGCGCTCTGGGTCGCGGCGGTCTACAGTTCGGTCTCGGGCAACGAGAAGGGCCTCGAGTGGGCGGAGAAGCTGGGAAAGGAAATTCAGGCCAGGGAGAGGTTGAGAAGCCATTTCCTCGGCCGCCTCGGCCGGAGGCGGGATGCGATCGAAGCGGGAAGGCGGGCGATCCGGCGCGATCCAGGGGACCGCGTCGCCTGCATCCTCCTCGCGTCGGCGCTGCTCGACGATGTCTGGTCGGGGCCGGGCCCGTACCGGGAGCGGAAGCTCCTCGAGGCCCTTTGCGCATCGAGGAGGGCCCTGGACCTGGAACCCGGAAACGCCTTCGCCCGCTCGCTCCTGGGCGCGGCGGGGGAGGAGTTGAGGAACGAGGTGCTCAAGCGCCTCAGGAGGAAATCCATGAAGGCAAAGGGGATGGTTCGCGCGTTGATCGCTTTCACGCTGGGGCTGGCAGAGCCTCGGCCCGGAACGGGACAGGAGGATGCCCTCGACAAGGGGTTCTTCGACGACGAGAGGAGGCTTGAGATCAGTACACCGGGGCTGCTGGAGTGGGGAGCCCCCAGCGTCACGGCGGACGGCCTGGAGGTCGTGTACTCGCGGGCCACCGCACCGCCCCCGGCGTGGAACTACCGGTTGTTCCTCGCCGAGCGCGAGGACCGGAGCATGCCATTCTCGAATGAGAGGATGTGCCCCGAGATAAACACCGCTTCATGGAATTTCCACGCGTGCATCTCCGCAGACGGGCTGGAGCTCTACTACAGTGTAGGACCGCCGATGAATACCATCATGCTGGCGACCCGTGAGGCTCGACGACAGTGCTTCGCTTCCCCCAGGCCGCTCGACGAGATCAGCGACCACCCCCTCGTGCGCAATCTGGAAATCCGCGCCGGAACCCCGGCGATCTCGGCCGATGGCCTCGAGCTTTTCTTCGCCGCCGGAAGGGACCCCACGAGCGCTTTCGACCTGTACGTGGCGAGGAGGAACAGCACCGATGAGCTGTTCGGCGGGGATGTCCGGGCCCTCGACGAGATCAACCGGCCGGAGTTCAGCGAGATATGGCCGAGCATCTCCTCGGATGGCCGGAGGCTCTTCTGGTCGGACCTCAATGCGCCGTATCGGGGCGGCTGGAGCAGCGAGATCTGGACGGCGACGCGCCCGGACGAGGGCAGCCCGTTCGGGAACGTCCAGAACCTCGGCAGCCCAGTGAACACGCCCGCCTGGGAATACAGCCCCTTCATAACCCGCGACTGGCCCGCCGCCGGCTCGGAGATCTACTTCGTCCGCATTCCTGGTGGCCCGGAGACGGGAGACCTCTTCGTCGCGACCTGGCACCTCGACTGCAACGGGAACCGCATCGATGACACCAAGGAGATCCAGAAAGGAGTCGCCAAGGACTGTAACGAGAACGGCATCCCGGACTCCTGCGACATCGACTCCGGCGCGAGCCAGGACACCAACGCGAACGGGATCCCCGACGATTGCCCGACAGAGGACCTGGGAGGCCTCCGGCTCCCCGGCGA
>JACQVW010000180.1 GCA_016209535.1 Planctomycetota bacterium
GTCCAGCCGCGGCTCCTTGAGGGCGGCGGCGACGGCGCCGGCGAGTTCCGCGCCGTGCGACCGGGCGACGTCGATTCCGTTCTCCGGCCGGGGGCAGACGTTCGCTCCACAGCCGGTGGCGAACAGCGCCGTCGCGCCGGGGTGGGCCTGCTCGACGTACGCCTGGGCGTAGCCGGCCCAGTCGCCGCAGACCTCGTTGAGCTCGGGGCCCAGGGTCGTCGAGTGGCAGGCGTAGCTCGCGACGACCACGCGGACCTTTCCGGCTCCGTCGGCCACGCGCAGGACCGGGAGGCCGTGGTCCGTGGGCCCGCCGGGCGTCCTCCGGTTCGTGGCGAAGCCGGCGCGGCCCACGGCCCAGGCGAGCGTGCAGCGCTCCTTCCCGGCGAGGGCGTCGAGGGCGGCCCTCTCGAGCTTGTCCGTGAGCTCGCGCGTGTAGCGGTCGATCCGCTCCTGGTGGTCCGGCGGTACGGGCACGCCGAAGAGGGTCTCGAGGTTCCCCTTGAGGCACGGCGCCGTGTGGGAGTGCGTCGAGGCGAGGGCGAGGCGCTCGCGGGGGAGGCCCGTCTTCCTCCGCACGCGCTCCGCCACCTCCTCCGTCACCACGGCGGGCACGCCGATCGAGTCCACGGCCAGGAGGAGGAGCGGCGGCCCATCGCCCTCGCGGAGCGCGAGGGCCTTCCCCCAGAGGCGCTGGGCGACCTTCGCCGCCTCCTCGCGCCGGCCGCCGTAGCCGCTCAAGCGCACGGGGCCATCCGGCGTGATGTCGACGCGGGCCGCGCCGAAGTGATAGGCTGTCTCCGCGCGGCCGGGCACGGCCGCCGAGGTCGTCATGAGGCACGCAAGAGTCCAGCTAGCTCTTCGGGTGAGGTGTGACATGGGATTCAAGCTCACGATTCTACTGGGGTGCGCGGTCCTGCTCGAGGCCAGGCCTGCGCTGGGCGCTCCCGCAGAAGGCCCGGGGAGCTCGGGGAAGCTCGTCCTCGACGCCCGGAGCCGCGTCGAGACGGCGAAGGGGAGCGGGCTCGACCGCCTGGTCCTCAAGAGGCTCGAGCTCGAGCCGGCGAGGACCGCCGCGGTCGTCTGCGACATGTGGGACCAGCACTGGTGCCAGGGCGCTACGCGGCGCGTGGCCGACATGGCCCCGCGCATGAACGAGCTCTTGAAGGCGCTCCGGAGCCGCGGCGTGCTCGTGATCCACTGCCCCTCGGGCACCCTCGGCCGGTACGAGGGCTCGCCGGGGCGCAAGCTCGCCCAGTCGGCGCCCAAGGTCGAGCCGAAGACGCCGCTCCAGGGCTGGTGCGGCATCGAGAAGGCCCGCGAGGGCGACCTGCCCATCGACGACTCGGACGGCGGGTGCGACTGCGAGCCCCAGTGCAAGCAAGGCTCGCCGTGGAGGGGTCAGATCGCGGCGATCGAGATCCACGACGCCGACGCCATCACGGACTCCGCCGAGGCCTACTACCTCATGCGCCAGCGCGGGATCGAGAACGTGCTCGTCATGGGGGTCCATACGAACATGTGCGTGCTGGGGAGGCCCTTCTCGATCCGCCAGCTCGTGCACCAAGGCCTGAACGTCCTCCTCGTGCGCGACATGACCGACACCATGTACAACGCGCGCCGCCGCCCCTTCGTCCCCCACCACGGCGGCACGGACCTCGTCGTCGGGCACATCGAGAGGCACTGGTGCCCCACCGTGACGAGCGACCAGGTCCTCGGCGGCCGGCCGTTCCGCTTCCGGGACGACGGGCGGAAGGTCCTCGGCGCGGTGATCTCCGAGCCGGAGTACGACACCGACGCCACGCTGCCCGCCTTCGCCTCGCGCCGGCTCGCGAAGGCCTTCGACGTGCGCTACGCGCTCCGGGATCCGCTCGACGCGAACGCCTTCGCGGGCCTCGAGGCGCTCGACGAGGCCGACGCGCTCCTCCTGAGCGCGTGGAGGAGGACGCCGCCGGCAGCGCAGATGGAGCTCCTGCGGAAGCTCGTGGCCTCGGGGAAGCCCATCGCCGCGATCCGGACGGCGAGCCATGCCTTCCAGCGCCGGAGCGGCTGGGAGCTGCCCGCGGGGCACGCCGAGTGGCCCGACTTCGACCGCGAGGTCCTCGGCGGCCACTACACGGGCCACCATGGGAACGTGCCCGACGGCGCGGAGAGGAGCTACGTGTGGGCGGTCCCCGAGCGGAGGTCGCACCCGATCCTCGCGGGCTTCCCCGAGGGCGAGGTCCTCGTCGCCTCGTGGCTCTACAAGTCGCAGCCCCTCGGCGAGAGGGCCCAGGCCCTCCTCCTCGGCCGCGCCGGAGACCGCAAGCCCCACGAGCCGGTGGCGTGGACCCACACCCACCCGGGCCGAGGCCGCGTGTTCTACACCTCGCTCGGCAGCCCTGACGATTTCAAGCTCCCCGCCTTCGAGCGCCTCCTCGAGAACGGCATCCACTGGGCCGCGGGGCTCGCCGCGCCCGAGGAGGCGGCAGGTGGGACCAAGCGTCCATGACCGCAATGCCTCACGCGAACAGGAGCCTCCATCCGATCACCAGGACCGCCACGTCGACGATCACGTGGCTCGAGTACCCGGGCCAGATCGAGCGGTACCGGCCGTAGGTGTAGGACCAGACCGCCGCCCCGGCGAAGATCCCCGCCGAGGCGAGGGCGGCGACGAGCCACTCGAACTGGATCGCGAGGGCGATCGTGTGGTGCAGGGTGAAGAAGGCCGCCGAGGCGGCCACCGCCGCCCCGCTCGGCAGGAGGTCCTCGCACCGCCGGAAGACGAACCAGCGCCACACGTACTCCTCCAGGAGCGAGTTGACAAGGATCAGGTAGGCCGCGAGCGCCGCGAACCTCCCCGGCGTCCCGATGCCGTTCTTCACGGCCTCGGCCCGGAAGGTCTCCGGCTCGATCACGAGGCCACCGAGCCCGAGGTAGGCGAGGACGACGGCGCCGCCCATGAGGAGGCCCGAGGCGATGCCGAAGAAGAACCCTCCCCGCCTGGGCGGCGAGAAACTGACGGGGCTCTTCTCCACGAGGCGCAGCCAGAGGAGCGGGAGGGCCAGGAGCCAGAGCTTGGACAGGCCGTAGACCGCTTGCCCCACGGGCCCTGGGGCGATCCGCATCGCGAGGAGGACGCCCACGGACGGCGCCGGCACCAGGAGGAGAAGAGCGAGGAGGGACTTCATTCGCAAAGGAGCTTACCACATGAGCTGGCTTCGAGGGGGGAGGGCACGTCGAGCTTCCGCTTGACCTCGCCCGGGAAGGCGGCGATAGTCGGGGGGCTGGAGGGAGGAACATGCAGCTGTTGAAGGACGAGACCTTGCCGGACGGTTGGCTCGAGGACCTCCTCGCGCAAGCAGACCTCGAGCGCTCCTACGCGCTCCTGCGCCACCTGAGCTCAAGACACTTTTACGTCGAGGCCTTGAAAGGCCGCATCCGGTGGCTCCAGCTCCGCTTTGAAGGCGCCTGGAAGCACTTCGAGAAGGCGTGCCTGCTCGCCGAGAGCCAGGAGGAGACCGTCCCCAGCCTCGTCCGGCGCTGTCTGCTCGGCCTCTGGTGCTTCGAGAACTCCATCGCCGAGGAGCCTTACTCCCCCACCGACGAGGATCGCCCTGACGACTGGATCCCCGGGTTTCCCGACGAGCTCCTCCAGGAGCACCCCGAGGTGCGGCTGATCGTCCGCGCGCGCAGACAGGCCGGCGCGCTGCTGAGCCTCCACAAGGGGGAGTACGACGACGCGGCGGGGGCCTACCGGGAGATCCTCGAGGAGGCCGCGGGGAGGGAGGAGGGGCAAGCGGCCGGCTGCTACCTCGGCCTCGCGGCCTGCGCGCACAACCAGGGCGCCAGCGAGGACGCGCGGCGCAACATGGAGAACGCCGGGCTCAGCGTGGCGGCGGGCGGCCTGACCTTGGACCGCGGCAGGGTGGCCGGGACCCTCGCGGGATTCCACGACTACCTCGGGGAGGGAGATGCTGCCGGCTGGCGCGAGCTCATCCAGCGGCTCGCGTGCCCCGAACGTACGAGGACGGTCTTCCTGAATCACGCGAGGTACCTGGCGGACCGGTGCCGCGAGGAGGAGCGGCTCGTACTCCTCTGGGGCGGCTGAAGCTTGACTCCCGCGGCGTGGGGAGCGGATCATCTCGCGGTCGTGACTCTAACCGGAAGACTTTCAAGGCCGACTCTGGAGCTCGTCATGTCCGCACGATGGTCCGTGTTCTCCACGATCCTCACCGTCTCCCTTGCGATCGCAGGCTGCGAGCCTGGCCCGCGCACCACCCCGCAGACGCCCCCCCCCACGACACCACCTGCAAC
>JACQVW010000047.1 GCA_016209535.1 Planctomycetota bacterium
ACCCCCAAGGCACGATCCCGGAGGGCTTCGCCTACGTCCCGGCGGGCCCCTTCATCCTCTACGGCGACCCACACGTGATCTCGACCTACAAGGACCGCCGCGTGGTGGACCTCCCGGGCTTCGCGATCGGGATCTTCCCCGTCACCTGCGGCGAGTACCTCGAGTTCCTGAACCACCTCCTCGCGGCCGATCCCGGCGAGGCGCGGCGCCGCGCGCCGCGGCAGAGCGAGGACGCGGGCTTCCTCTGGGCTCCGCGGGACGGCCGCTTCGAGCTCCCCGCCGATCGCGACCGGTACCCCTGGAGCCCCCGGCTCCCCGTCTTCGGCGTCTCCTTCGAGGACGCCCTCGCCTACTGCGCGTATCGGAGCGCCCGGGACGGGCGCACCTACGACCTGCCCACCGAGGCCGAGTGGGAGAAGGCCGCGAAGGGCGTCGACGGCCGCCACTACTCCTGGGGGAACCAGTTCGACAACGAGCACGCCAACAACTTCTTCGCGTTCCGGGACAGGAAGCCGGGGGTCGCCGAGGTGGACTCGTTCCCCCAGGACTGTTCCCCCTACGGCGTCCGTGGTATGGTGGGCAACGTGGGAGACTGGTGCTACTTCGACGACCCGGACCGCCAGGACCTCGCCGCCGTGCGCGGCGGGAACTGGGCGCTCACGGGCGAGCCCTGCAGGCTGTCGTACCGCAGGTCCACCTCGAGGACGTACGTCTCCGACCGCTTCGGCTTCCGGCTTCGCCTCGCCCTGTAACCACCTCAAGAGACCGCGAGACCTTGGACTCCACGGGACGCGTCACGATCGAGATCCTGGACCGCATCCGGAGCGGCGCCCCGAGCGGGCTCGACGACTTCGTGCGCCTCTTCGGCCCGAAGGTCCTCGTCTTCATCAACTTCAAGCTCGGGGAGAAGCTCCGCGGGAAGGTGGAGGCCGAGGACGTGCTCCAGGACTTCTTCACCTCCATCGTCGAGAACCGGGAGGGCTTCCTCGAGAAGGTCGACTCCCGGGGCGTCCACCGGACGATCTACCGCCTCGTGGAGAACCACATCAAGGACCTCTACGAGAAGCACTTCCAGACGAAGAAGCGCGACAGCCGCCTCGAGGTGCGCGAGGGCCGTTCGGGGAGCGACGGCTTCCACCTCTCCCAGGTGGCGGGCTCGACGGGCTCCTTCACGCACCGGATCGAGGCCCAGGACGAGTACAAGAGCCTGCAGAAGCTCCTGGACCGCATCCTCGACGAGGAGTCGCGAAAGCTCTTCGTCCTCAAGTACGTCGAGGAGTGCACGAACCAGGAGATCGCCGACGAGCTCGGCACCTCCGTGAGCACCGTGAAGCGCATGACGGCCGAGCTCACGGCGCGGATCCAGAGGGCGAGGAGGGGGTAGCCCGGGCGACCCGTGAGCTCTCAGGCGCCGGCGACCGCCGCAGCCCCCAGCAGCCTGTCGGCGACGCGCTTCGGGACCTCCACGAGGGCGAAGCGGCTCGCGGGGTAGAGGTAGTCTTCCCCGGACTCGTCGACGACGCGGAGGTGGGCTTCCCTGGCGGCCTCTTTGTCAGGCAGCACCTTGTACAGCTTCCAGACCTGCAGGTCCTCGCAGCCGGCGTTGCTGACGCAGACGGCAAACCGTGCTCGCGTGCGGGGTCTCGGCATGGTGAGTCAGTCCAGAAAACGCTTGATCTTGAACCGCTTCCTGCCCACTCCGTGGGCCTCGTACCAGTGTACCTCGGCCCTGCGGACTCTCCCACTGGCGAGCCGGACGAACGCGACACCCTTGAGCTTTCGCCAGCGGCCCCCACCATATCGCGCCTTGAGCACGCCCCGTTGCCGGATCGAGAGGTTGACCGCGATGATCTCGATATCGGTCAGGTCGCTGACGAGCTCGAAGTACATGATGGCGCAAGGTACTCTGCAGCACGGTGATCGTCCAGCAGGCCGCGCATGTTGCAGCACCACCACCTCCAGCAGGCCCCACGACGGACGGGAGCGGCGACGTCAGGTCCAGTTCACGCGGTCACCAGGGCGAGATAATCGCCCCCCGGCTCCTCCAGGACCACATCACACGCCCACCCCGCCCTGGCGGCATGCGTCCTCAACGTCCCCGGGTCCACGTGCAGCCAGCCGCAGAGGGGGCCTCGCACGCCTCGGAACTCGAACCCGATGCGGATCTCGCCCGCGGACCGCCCGGCGCGCCGGTTCGCCTCCTGGTACTCGAGGTTCCTCGGGTCGCCGGTGACCCGGACGTCGAGGGAGTCCACGAGCACCTGTCCTCCCTCGGCGAGCCAGCCGCGCGCGTGCGCCAGGAACCGGTCAAGCCCCTCGGGCGTCTCCACCATCCCGATCCCGTGCCCCAGCAGAAGGACGGTGTCGAAGGGGCCTCCGCGGTGTTCGAAGATGTCCGCGCGATGCACGTCCACCACCCCTCGCCGCGCCATGACCTCGACGGCCGCCGCGCTGATGTCGATCGCCGTCACCCGCAGCCCCCGCTCCTGGAGCGCGAGGCTGTGGAGCCCCGTCCCCGCGCCGACGTCGAGCACGCGGCCGCGGCACCGCTCCAGGGCCGCCTTCTCGACGGGCGTGAACGCCGCCGGCTCGCGGAAGAAGTGGGCCACCGGAAGCCGGCCTTCCTGGCCGTCGTCCCGCCGGATGATCAGCTCGGCGGCGCGATCGCCCTCGAGGTAGGCGAGGAGCGCGGCGCCGTGGGGGGTCATGGCGGCGGGGGTCATCGCGGCGGCGGATTCAACACCAGAACCTCCCCACCGGAAACCCCATGAGCGCGATGAACACGGGGACGTCGGCCAGGCACGAGATGATCACGCCCCCGAGGATCCACGGGACTACCCGCAAGGCCTGGCTCCTTCCCAGGGGCGCACGAGAAGGGAATCGAGCCAGCAAGGATACCATGATCCCCCACTCCAGGATGCGGACGGGCACGTAGACGGAGAGGTAGAGCCCGAAGGAGGATGGCCTCGGCTGGGCGCGGTACACCACGTCGACCAGCTCCAGGATGACGATGCCGAAGAGGAAGCCCATGAAGAGGCGTGCGAGCCCCCAACCCATGCCGGCCGCAGCCCAGGCACCGACGTCGCGCCGCACGAGGCGGACCCCCAGGGAGCACCAGCCCGCGTACGCGGCGTACTTGACGATCAGGTAGAGGAGAAGGGGAGCAGGACCTTCCATGACTTGAGCCTGAAGGCAGTCACCTCTGAGTCAAGGCGCGATGCATCCACTTGGCTGGCATCGGATCACGGCGAACACGATCCCGTCGGGGCATGCACGATAGGCCAGCTACCCTATCAACCCGCATAGCTGGAGGATGCCGAAACAACGCATCGCCTCCGTCACCCAAATCCGCGCGCAGTAGCTCGTCCTCCGTCTCTCGCAGTCCGGACAACTTCGGCAGTGCCGCCAGCGCCGGCTCGCCGGCCATGGAGAGCGCTCCAGCCTCCGGCCGTCCGAGGCCAAACCGAGTCAGGCAGCGTCTACTCATCGATCCAACGCCCCCGGTCCTCGATCGCTCGAGAGCAGCGCGCCAGGAAGCTCTCGACCTCACGTACAAGCGCAGGGATTGACTCGGGCCTGTCTTCCAAGGCGTGGCGAATGTTCCGAAGCACGGCGTTGCCCGCTTCTGAGATCTTGTAGTAACGCTGGACCTCATCCTGCACTCCGGCCGACGTGGCTTCGAGGTCAAACGCGATCTTCGTCAGGCGGTGGATCGCCGACTGCAGATGTTCTATCCCCCGACGGTACACCGGGAGCTCCTCGCGCGGCATCGAAAAGGCAATGCGAGGCAGAGCGCTGGCGGTCGGAACGCCCGTCTCCCGAGGAGTATCGAGCTCAGCCGAGTCCTGGACATGACGTTCAACCGTCGTGGAGACGACCCGAAGTGCAGCCCGGCCGTCGCTCAGGGTCTCGTTGAAGGTGTCCAAGAGTTTCTCGACACGGCGATGCCTACGCTGGACCTTGAGGCGCTGCGTCGGAAGGAACCGCTGGATGTGTTCCGCCAAACCTACCAGGTCCAAGAGCTCACCGAGGAGCTCCAAGAGCCCAGGGTCTGTCTGCCGCGTGTCGCTCATCGGCATTTCGCCGTCCAGAGCTCCAGTCTGGCCGCGCACCTGTGCGGAGGGCAGCGCAGCCAGAAACCGATGAGAAGTTTCGTAAGGCTCTTCCAACGCTTCCCCCGAGGGGGATTCAGAATCGGACCTCAGAATCCAGCCAAGCGGTTACTCGTAGTACCACAGCCGGCGCGCAAGGTGAAGGGCGCGCTCGTCTTCTCGAGCGAGGTCCTGGGCCTCGAGCTGCACGGATCGCGCGCGTCGCTCCGCTGGGTCGACCCCGCCACCGGGGAGCCGCTGCCCGTGCCGGACGAATATCCCGAGCTGCTCGCGCGCGAGAGACAGCAGGCCGAGCAGGAGCGCCGCCGCGCCGACGCGACCGAGGCGGAGCTGGCCCGGCTCCGGGAGGAGCTGGCGCGCCTGCGGAAGGGGCGGGGCGAGTAGCCGGGCGCGCAAAAGGCCTCACCCTTCTGGAAAGGTCAGAGAGCGGGTCACGACGTACGACGTCGTGCAGAGCACGATGAGCAGGGTCCCGTGAACGAGGGTCAGCCACACGTCTTTGGCCCCGCGGGCCCAGATGAGGCAACTCGGGACGGACACAGGCCAAGTGAGCAGGATGAGCCATTGGGCAGAGAGCACGATCCCCTTGCCGAGGGATCTGGCGTCGGCGACGCAGGCCATGGTCACGACGACGCCGAGCGTCAGGCGGAGAAGGAGGTCGATGGGCTGGAGCTCTCGGAAGATGGCCCCGCGAACGCCCATGACTGCGGCGAGAAGATAGAGGATGCCGACCAGGACGAACCGAGCCCTGCTCGAAGGTCGCGCCGGCCCGGCGGTCAGCATCGGATCTGGCTCATGGTGGCATAGAAACCCGCGATGAACCACGCCAGGATCGCCACGAAGATGAGCGAGTACCGCACCTTGAGGCAGCCCCAGACGAAGGTCCCCGCGATGGCAGGCGTGAGCAGGAGCCCGAGGGCCTGGTGGAGCGGGCTCGGCGAGAGGAAGTACGCGACGGGACCCAGCAGGGGCATGGCCAGCGGAACCGCTACCCCGCCTCCGGCAGCTCCCAGCCCTTCCGCCGGGGGCGGTCCAGGTGAGCGTTCGCCGCGGCGTCGCCGGGGAAGGTCTCCTTCTCGGGGTCCCAGCGCAGCCTCCGGCCGAGCCGGCGGGCGATGTTGGCCAGGTGGCAGACCGTGATCGAGCGGTGTCCGACCTCCACGTCGGCCACGGGCCGCTCGCGGCTCGCGATGCAGTCGAGCCAGTCCTGGATGTGGTACTTGGCCTGCCAGCCGGGGCCCTCCAAGATCTCGGCCACCTGGGGCTCCGGCGGGCTCTTCACGAGGTCCGCCGGCGTCGCCGTGAAGCGGTTCCGGTCGACCTCGAGCTTCCCGCGCTCGCCCACGAAGACCGCGCCGCCCATGGGCCCCTTCTCGAGCTCGAGCTTCACCGTGACGCCGCTCGCGTAGCGGAGAGAGACCTTGCCGTTCGGCCCGGGGCTCTCGGGCCAGACCTCGACCGGGCCCGTCCCGTCGGCGCCCAGGGCCCACTGGATCTGGTCGATGCCGTGGGCGCCCCAGTTGGTCATCTCGCCGCCCGAGTAGGAACGGCAGCCCATCCACCCGAGGTGCCGGCGCGAGTTGTACGGGGCGAGCTCCGTCGGCCCGCACCACATGTCCCAGTCGAGCCCCTCGGGCACCGGCTCGACGGGGAGGCCCTCGCACTCGCCGGGGCCGGTGTAGTTGCAGCCGAAGAGCTCCTTCAGCGGGCCGAGCCCGCCCGTCCGCACGAGCTCGCAGGCGAAGCGGTTCATCTCCATGGAGCGCTGCTGGCTGCCCGTCTGGAAGACGCGCTTGTGCCTGCGCGCGGCCTCCACGAGGGCGCGGCCCTCGCGGATGGTCAAGGTCAGCGGCTTCTCGGCGTACACGTCCTTCCCGGCCTGGCAGGCCCGGATGCAGGGGATGACGCGCCCGTGGTCGGTCGTCGGGACGACCACGGCGTCGATGTCCTTCTCGTCGAGGAGCCTCCGGTAGTCCTGGAAGACCTTCCAGCTCGCCCCCTTCTCCTTCAAGGCCTCGTGGCAGCGCTTGAGGAAGCAGTCGCAGATCGCCGCGATCCGCGCCCCCGCCGGCATCTGGTCCATGAGGAGCTTCGCTCGGTGCCCCGTGCCGATGAAGCCCACGATCACCCGCTCGTTGGGCCCCGGGCGCCCCGGCGAGGCCAGGACTCCCTCGGGAAAGACCGCCGGGGCGGCCAGGACGCCCGCCGCGAGGGCGGCGCCGGCCTTCAGGAGCTCTCGGCGCGAGAGTCGGCGGCGGGATCGAGGTGCGGCTGGGGATCGAGATGCGGCTGGGGATGTCGTCTTCATGGGTTGGCTCCAGTCCAAGGCGTCCTTCGATCGGACCCGGCGGCACGACCACGGCACATTCTCGCTCCGCCTCGGCCGGCGCTCAAGCCTCGCCCCGGCAGATCGCGCCGCAAGCTGCCGGCCTCCGGCGGAGAAAGTCCATGTTCGCGGCCTCGAGCTTGCGTATACTGGGTAGAGCCATGGCCCTGCCGGAGCTGAAGCAGCCGCGACCCAGGCGGGTCGAGTACCCCGAGTCGGATGGAACCCCGATGGCGGAGACAGACTTTCACCGCGACTGGATGGTCGACCTGATCGCCGCCGTCCGTCACCGCTTCCGCCGCGACCCGCGGCTCTACGTCACCGGGAACCTTTTCCTCTACTACGAGAAGGGCGATCCCGAGAAGAACGTGGCGCCGGACTTCTTCGTCGTCCGCGGCGTTCCCAGGCGGCGCCGGAGGACCTACAAGGTCTGGGAGGAGAAGAAGGGCCCGGATCTCGTGGTGGAGGTCAGCTCGAAGAAGACCAGCCTCGAGGACTCCGGCAACAAGCGCGCCATCTACGAGCTGCTCGGGGTGAAGGAGTACTTCATCTTCGACCCCGAGGGGCGCCGCTCCCCTTCCCCGCTTCGCGGGTACCGCCTGAGGGGCTTCACGCTCGAGCCGGTGCCGCCGGCGCGGAAGGCGAAGGACACGCTGGTCTTCACGAGCGACGTCCTGAGCCTCGAGCTTCACGGCTCGCGCACATCCCTCCGCTGGGTCGACCCCTCGACGGGCGAGCCGCTTCCCGTGCCGGACGACTACCCCGAGCTGCTCGAGCGCGAGAGACAGCAGGCCGAGCGCGACAGGCAGCAGGCCGAGCGCGACAGGCAGCAGGCCGAGCGCGACAGGCAGCAGGCCGAGCACGAACGGCAGCAGGCCGAGCCCGAACGGCAGCAGGCGGCGAGGGAACGGCAGCGCGCCGAGGCCGCGGAGGCCGAGCTGGCCCGGCTCCGCGAGGAGCTCGAGCGCTTGCGGAGGGAGCGCGGCGACTGACGCCGCCCCAAGGAGCCGCGAGGGCGGGTGGCCTACCCGCGCCCCTCGAGCGCCGCCCTCGCCCGCTCGATCGCCCCCCGCATGCGCGCCGCGCGCTCGGCATCGAGGCTCTCGGCGCCGCGAAGCTCGACCTCCAGGCCATCGAGCTCGGCGCGGAGCCGCCGCAGCTCCTCGGGCCCCACGGGCGGCCGCGTCTCGACGAGGAGCGTGAGGAGGACCCCCCCCGCGAAGCTCGCGAAGAGCGCCACGGGGAGGAGCCAGGGCGGCGCCCCGCGGCGCCTCGCGGGCGCGGGGCCGTCGCCCTCTCCGGCGCTCCCGGCCGGAGGCGGCGCGCCCTCGGCGCCCTCGATGTACGCGATGGCCACGGTGATGTTGTCCGGCCCGCCGCGCTCCCGCGCGAGACCCACGAGCTCGTCGCACGCGCCCGCCGGGTCCATCCCGTGTGCCTCGAGGCACATCGCTAGCTCCGCGGGGCTCACGAGCTCGTGGAGGCCGTCCGACGAGAGCAGGATCCGGTCCCCGGGGCGCAGGTCCGGGATCTCGTAGGTGTCCACGGCCACGTCGTCCCGGAGCCCCAGGCCGCGCGTGAGGATGTTGCGGTGGAAGAGGTAGTTGGGCGATGCCTCCTCGAGGTGCCCCATGTCCACGAGCTCCCGCACCAGCGAGTGGTCCCGCGTGACCTGGCGGATCGCGCCGTCCCGGTAGCAGTAGGCTCGGCTGTCCCCCACCTGGGCCACGCAGGCGTAGTCCCCGACGAGAGCGAGGGCCGTCATGGTCGAGCCCATGAGCCCCCCCCCTTCGACGGAGCGCGAGTGCTCGAAGATGGCGCGGTTCGCGCTCTTCACGGCGGCCTCGAGCGCCGGCCGCGGCGGCTCCGGGCTCCCGTAGTACGCGGGGCCCGCCGCGTCCACCCCGAGCCGGCTCGCCGTCCCGCCCCCCTCGAGGCCCCCCATGCCGTCCGCGAGCACGACGAGGACCCCCTTCGTGCGCAGCGCCTCCGGGTCCGAGGGCTCCTCGATCCGCAGCGCGTCCTCGTTCTCCTCCCGGACGATCCCGGGATCCGAGCGCCCCTGGACCAGCACGCGCAGCTTCCCGCCCATCAGCGGCTCCCCGGCGAGGCGCAGGGCTCACGCTCCCAGACCACCACCCCCGCGACGCGCTCTCCGGCCCGCGGAGAGCGCCCCTGGGGCATGCGGGCGAGGAGGACGGCCTGCACGCGCGCTGCCAAGGGCAGGAGGGCCTCGGGGACCGAGATCCCGCGGGCCGCCTGGAGCCGCTCCTTCTCCCAGGCCAGGACCGCCGAGGGGCCGCGAGAGCGGCGCAGCTCCAGGCTGCCTGGGCCCCGCGGCACGGCCCGGAAGCCGCACCAGACTCGCGGCCTCTCCCCGCAGCGCTCCTCGAGCCACTCGGCGACGGCCTCGCACGTCCCGGCCGACTCCCGCTCAGCCGGCGACGGCGCGATGGCGCCGGCAGCCCGCTCGATCCCGCGCGAGAGGCCCCGGCGGAACGTCACGAGGAGGTCGTCGGCCACGCCGACCAAGGGCCCCACCAGCTCGGGAGTCTCCCGGTAGAAGGCGGGCAACCCCTCGATCACCGAAGGCGCAGCCGGCCGCCGCGGCGCGGCCGGACCGGAGTCGGCGTCATCGTCCCAGGTCTTCAAAGGAGAGCCTCTCGAGAAGGGGGATCACCAGGGGGGAGCCTCGCGGCGCTTCGGCGTCAGGGGTCGGGCCTCGGACCTCGATCCTCGACGGCCGCCACGAGCTCCCGCCGAGTCCAGCGGCGGGCCGCTCGCCAGCGAGGGCACGCGCCATGATGGCGGCGGCCTCGTCGGAGGTCAACCATGTTCCATGGGGAAATCCCGCCCCATCGCGCCCGCCTCGGACGGGGTGGAGGTACCCGCGCAGCTCCTCCTCCAGGCGCCGGCGCTGCCCCTCCGGCGGCGGCGGCACGCCCTCGTCGCACCGGACGATCACCTCCACCGGGACGTACCGAGGCTCGACGACCTCGACCACGGTCCCCAGGGGCGCCTTCTCCTGGAGCCGCTCCTCGATCCACCGCAGGCGGGCGGGCGCGAGGCGTCCCGGGCCGGGCTGCCCGTCCGCGACCACGCAGACCGTCACGAGCCACGGCGCGCGGGGGTCGGCGGCCGCCTCGACGCGCGCCACCTCCGGGTCCAGGGCGGGGACGAGCCTCCGGAAGTCGGCGGCCGTGACAGCGCGGCCTCCGGTCCGCCACGAGGCGAGGACGCGCCTCCGCACGTTCTCCGGAGCCTCGGGGTCGAGGCCGCCCGAGGCCGCCAGGGGCTGGAGGGCCCTCGCGACGCCGGTCACCGGCCCCTCGAGGATCGTGACGGAGCCCGCGGGCACGTTCCCCCGCTCCCCCAGGGTGACGGAGAGGCTCGGGAGCCTCACCGTCGCGGGCCCGGGCCGCAGCGCTGCCGACTCGATCGCCGTGCCTCCGCGCAGGAGCCGCCGCAGGCGGAAGCGGCCCGCCG
>JACQVW010000160.1 GCA_016209535.1 Planctomycetota bacterium
GAGTAGATGTCGGTGCGCGTGTCGATGTCGAGGGCATTCAGGTCGGCCTGCTCCGGGCTCATGTACTCCGGCGTGCCGATCATCTGCCCTTGCTGCGTGTATACGGTGCGCTCCGTGAGGGGCTGGCTGAGGCTCTTGGCGACCCCGAAGTCGATGATCTTGGGGACCGCCCGGTCGCCGTCGATGGCCACGAGGACGTTGGAGGGCTTCAAGTCCCGGTGGATGATCCCCTTCTGGTGCGCGTGCTGGACGCCGTTGCACACGGCGATGTAGAGCTTGAGCCGCTCGCGGACCCCGAGGCCGTGGCGGTCGCAGTACGTCACGATGGGGATGCCGGCCACGTGCTCCATCACGAAATAGGGGCGCCCGTCGCTCGAAGTCCCGGCGTCGTGCACCTGGGCGATGTTGCCGTGGCTCATGAGGGCGAGGGCCTGGCGCTCGGACTCGAAGCGGGCGAGGACCTCGCGCGTGTCCATGCCGAGCTTGATCAGCTTCAGGGCGACTCGGCGGTGGATCGGCTCCGACTGCTCGGCCAGGTACACGATCCCCATGCCGCCCTGGCCCAGGACGGTGAGGAGCGTATAGGGGCCGATGCGCTCCTTCGGGACGTCCAGCGTCACCTGCTGAGGCTCGTCCGCCGTCGAGTCGACGGGCGGGAGGGCGGGCTCCCCCTCGAGGCGCTGGTACTCCCTGGCCACCAGTTCCTCGAAACCCGGGAACTCGCGCTGGTAGCTCTCGAGGGGCCGAACCTTGCCCTGGTCGCGGTCCTCGAAGTAGGCGTTCAGGAACGCGTTGATGATTCCCGGGGACTCCAGGGTTTCGTGATCGCCCATGCAGAACGTGCGGACCCCGCGGCCTCAAGATACTTGCACCGGGCCTCGACTTCGGGTCCCGTCGCCAATACTCTACTCGGCCGAGGACCGAGCTGTCACCGGCAAAGGACCCCAGGGTAGCCTTGGACACCACTTCCCTCCACGTGCGGCGCGCCCGCGGCGGCCACCTCGAGAGCCTCGCGTGGCTCGTGACGAACTACCGGATCGCCCCTGCCACGGCCCGGACGACCGCGCGAGCCATGTCTCGGGCCTCGAGCGCATCGTTCCGCGAATAGAACCGGGACGGCGTGACGTCCTCGCTCCCGTAGAAGGCCATCTCGCGGTCGCGCCGGAGCGTCCTTGAGATCTCACAGAGCCTCGCGATCTTCCTCTGGACCGGCGCGGGGAAGCGCCGCTTGCTCTTCTTCAACGCCTCGCTGACGTCGTGCACCGCCGGAACGCCGGCGCCGTACGTCCTGAGGAGCCCTTTCAAGCAGAGCTCGACGACTTCCTGGCACTCCCTCACCACGTCGGCGTAGGCCTTCTCGCGGAACAGGAGATCGATGGCCAGGAGGCGCTTCCGGCTCCGTTCCAGGTAGTCTCTGGCTAGCTCGCGATTGACCACGGCCTCCTCCTGGGAAACAGACGGCCCCGGTCCCACAAGAGGATCCCGCGGCGGATGGCTGCGGCCAGGTTGGGCTCGGACGTGCTGGCGCTCGCCCTCGAGACGAAGATCGGCTGGATCGGGAAAGGGCAGACTCTCATGCGCGGGGCGATCTGCCGATCCCAGTACCGGTAGTGCTCGCGCCGCGGCGGCCCTTCGCTCAGGAAAAGGAGCACATCGACGTCGGAGCCGTCGCGCGCCTTGCCTTCGGCGACGCTGCCGATCACGAGCGCCGCGAGGACCTTCTCGCCCAGGAGCCTCGGCAGCCGCCGCTGGATCCTCGAGATCTCTTCGCGAAGGCGGCAGTCGTTGTCTGGGAGGAGCGCGAGCTTGCGACGGGCCATGGCCGGGATTCTAAGCCGGACACAGGCGTCCGTCGACCGCTGGGCCGGACGGCCGGCCGGAGGCCTTCCCGCGCGCCGGAGCACCAACCGCGGTGGACTTGAAGCCTCACCCGGCCTACGCGCTTCACCCGCACCCCCCCTGCCCGCCCTCGCAGGCGAGCTCGTCCTCGCTCGGGTCGGGGCCGCAGTCCGTGGGACCCGGGGCGGCGGGGGGCGCGCCGCCGAGGAAGAGGTGGTTGAAGATGCGCACGCCGTCCGAGAGGTCCACGGCACCGCCGTCGTCCGTGTCGCCGGCGTCGAGGCACTCGAGCGCGACGCCGCCGAGGAAGAGGTAGTTGAGGATGCGGATCCCGTCGGAGAGGTCGAGCCTCCCGTCGGAGTTCGCGTCGCCGCGGCGGAAGCGGTCGGGGGGCGGCGGCGGAGGCTCCTCCTCGCACGCGTCGAGCCGAGCGCGGCTCGTGACCTCGACGAGGCGGAGGTCGATGCCCTCCGCGCCCGTGCTCGAGTTGGTCGCGGTGGTGACGGCGATCGTGACCGAGGCCCAGCTTGCGGGGATCGGGGCGCGGAAGGAGGCGTACTCGCCCGCGAGGTCGCTCAGGCCCGCGTCGCCCGCGAGGCGGACGAGGGTCACCTGCTCGGCGCCGCTCCGCGCGACGATCTCGAGGCGGTCATCGGCCTCGTAGCCCGTGTCCCGCACGCGCACGGTGACCGTGGCCTCGACGGCCTCGCGGCCCTGGAGGTCGACCGCGCCGAAGGTCGTGGTCGCCCGCACCGAGCGGTGGGCGAGGTGCCGCGACGCGAGCACGGATCCTTCCTCCTCGACGCCCGCGAAGGGCGACGCCCCCGCCGGCGCCGACTGCGTCTGGAAGCCGAGCTCCTGCGCTCCGGCCGGCGGCGTGTAGGTCGCCGCGCCCTGCGGGGGCTCCTCGAAGCGCGAGTAGGCGATTGACTCGAAGGGGCGGCGGCAGAAGAAGCCCACCTGGTCGATGTCGTAGCGCTCCTCCCCGCTCGACGAGTTGCTCGACGAGGAGACGACGAGGCTCGCACGGGCCCAGCCGGCGGGCAGGAGGCCCGCGAAGGTCTGGTAGCCCGTCCCGGCGCGCTGCGTCAGGGCGTTCCCGCCGTCGAGGCGGACGAGCCGGACCGACTCCGCGCCGTCCGTGGCGCGCACCTCGACCCAGTCCTGGTCCTCCTCGTAGCCCGAGTCGCGGGCCTGAAGGATCATCGACACCGCCGCTCCCGAGCGCCCCGCGAGGTCCGCGGGGCCGATCGCGGTCTCGGCGCGCACCGAGCGGTGCGAGAAGATGGGCGTCGTCGGCGTCGAGCTCGTGTCGATGACCCCGGCGAAGGGGCTCTCGCCGCCCGTGGGGGTCGAAGTGGTCACGAAGCCGAGCTCGCGAGCGGCGGGCCCGGGCGCGTACGAGGCCGCGTTGATCGCGGGCTCGTCGAAGTCGGTGTAGGCGAAGCTCGTCGAGAAGCGGCGAACCTCGCCGCGCCGCAGCGTGCCGCCCACGACGGGGTCCACGCGCCACCGGTACGTCCGGTCGAGCTCGAGGGCCGGGCCGAAGAGGGCCGCGGTCACGCGGCCTAGGTGCTCCGGAGAGCCCGGGCCCGCGGCGAGGACGGCCTCCAGGTCGGTCCCGAGGTAGATGTCGTAGGCCGAGGCCGATGGCGCCGCGAGCCACGTGAGCTTGGCCCCCGGCACCACACCGGACTTGCCGTCGGGCGGGTCGGCGCGCTCGATCCTCGCGTCGGCGTAGAGGGCTCGGGCCGCGTCGGCATCGAGGCCGAAGTCGTAGATCCGCACCTCGTCGACGGCGCCGTTGAAGAGCTCGTCGCCGATCCGCAGGGAGCTCGAGTTGCGGCGGATCCGTCCCGAGGCCGGGACCTCCCGGTCGAGCTCGCCGTCCATGTAGAGCGCGGCCCTGCTCCCGTCGTAGACGGCCACCGCGTGGTGCCAGGCGCCGTCGTCCACGCGGACGGTGCCGCGGAGGTCGCTGCTCGAGGTGCCGCCGACCTGCACCCCCGTGAGGGTCAAGCGCAGCGTCGCCGCGGTGCCGTCGCGCTTGAGCCGCCAGGCGTCGCCCCCCTTGGCGACGAGCGACTCGCCGCCCGCGGCGCCCAGGGCGTCGAAGCGCAGCCACAGGGCCACCGTGAGCCCCTCCGGGAGGTCGAATGCGGCGTCGTTCCCCAGCGAGAGGTACTCTCCGTCGATCCCCGAGAGCTTCAGGGCCCTCCCGTGGCGGCCCGGCACGCTGGCGGCGTCGAA
Source organism: Planctomycetota bacterium (assembly GCA_016209535.1). Taxonomy (GTDB): domain Bacteria; phylum Planctomycetota; class UBA8108; order UBA8108; family SXIK01; genus JACQVW01. Next base: position 4,090 of record JACQVW010000160.1, read on the forward strand.
GGTGAGGTCGCCGCGCAGCTCCCCGTCGTGCCCCGCCCCGCTGGAGTCAGCGGCGTCCGCGCCGCTCGTCTCGTCGAGCTTCAAGTGGACGATGAGCTCGCGCGGCCGCGACTCGACGAGGACCGAGCCCGCCCGCTCGTTGCCGTCGCCATCGGCGACGGTGTAGCCAAAGAAGTCCGTTCCATGGAGGTCCGACCGGGGCACGTAGAGGAGCGCGTCGGGGCCCCCCGGCGCGAGAGGCCCCAGGGGCAGGATCGCGGCCCCGAAGGCGGAGCGGGCGTCGTGAGCGACGAGGCGCAGCGGCCCGCAGCCCGAGTCCGTGTCGCCCGAGGCCGGGTCGATGGCCACCGGCCCGCCGTCGACGAACCGCACGACGCGGTCGAGGCGCACGTAGGGCGTCCCGGGCGGAGAGTCGTTCGGGACCTCGACGAGGCAGGACCGCGAGTCGCGGTGCGCCGCCATGACCCGGATGTTGTAGGCCGAGATCGCCGGGATGGAGTTCCCGCACATGATGAAGCGCCGCTCGGTGCCGCAGGTGTGCCCCGCACCCCAGTTGTGTCCCACCTCGTGGCGGAAGATGCCCTCGTAGCCCCGGCTCCCGATCCCCATGCCGTAGTGCGAGCTCGTGCACACGACCCCCACGAAGGCGAGCCCGCCGTAGTTCGGGTTCGACTTCGCCGTGAGGTAGTAGGCGACGTCGCGCCGCACGCCCTGCATGTTGGCGTTCCACTCCCCCCGGAAGGCCCCGAGCATGGCGCCGAAGTCCGAGGCGTCCGGGAACCGCCGCCAGAAGTCTGCCGCCGGGTCCGAGCGGACGACGAGGGTCGTCAGCCGGTGCGTGATCTTGACGTCGCGGACGTAGATGGCGTTCGTGATGTTGAGCCCCGTCTCGACGATCTCGAGGCAGGTCTCCGCGCTGCCGCCCCCGGCGCGGTCGAAGAACTCATAGTCCGAGTCGAAGGCAATCTCGGCCTCCGTGAGCGTGCAAGCTGCACCGCCCGCGGAACCGGCCCCGGCTCCGGCTCCCGCCTCGACTTCGCCCCCGCCGCCCGCGCCTCCCTCATCTCCGCTGTCGGCGCCCCCCTCCGCGCCCTCCGCGGCGGCCTCGGACGACTCGTTGTCCTCGGTCCCGCAGGCGAAGGGAGCCTCGTCCTCGGCCGCGAAGACCGCGTGACGCGAGCGCGGCGCGGCGGGGTCGACCTCGCGGAGCGGCCGGACCGACCAGCCGGCGCCTCCGGCCGGGATCACCCGCCCATGGAAGCCCTCGGGAAGGAGGGAGCCCGCGACGATGGCTCCCGGCCGGCTGGCCACCTCGCCGCGGTAGGCGCGCTCCGGCGGCGCCGGCGCCTCGACGAGCCGGCCTCCGGCCTCCTGGACGAGCAGCCGGAACCCCGCGGCCCGCACCGCCTGGCGCCGCAGGAGGAGCCGGCTCGGGACGCCGTCGATGGGCACCTCGAGCTCAAACGCCTCCGGGAGCTCCGCCACCGGCAGCGCGAGCTCCTCGAGCTGGAAGCGGCTCGCCCCGAGCGCATCGCGCATGCGGGCGACCCCGTCGCCGGGCGGGAGAGGGTCCGCCGCCGTCAGCATGCCCGCGAGCAGCACGCAGGACGCAGGCAGGGACATGGACGCACGTCGAAAGGCACAGGCGCAGCGCATCGGGCACCGTTCCTCGGGATGTTCGTTCCTCGGGAGTCCGTGAGCTCAGACCCCCTTGGCGACTCTATCCTTCGAGGATGCGAGGGTCAACGGTGGAAGGCGCGACGGCGCGGAGCCGCAAGGCGGCGGCGGGCGCGAGCCTGGCCGGCGAGGAAGAAGCGAGGGGGGAGGAGCCGGGGCTGGCTCCTCCCCCCCATCGATCACCGGCAGTGCCCTCGCTCAGCAGCGGTCATAGGCAGTGCAGCCGAGCGCGTCCCCGGGCCCATCGCTCCCACAGTCGAAGGGGCCGGGCGCGGGCGGGTCGTTGCCCCCGGCGAACAGCCACTGGAGCGTGAAGATCCCGTCCGAGAGGTCGAGGTCCCCCGTATCGTTGGCGTCGGCCGCGTCCGTGCAGCCCGGCGCGGCTCCACCCGAGAAGAGGTAGGTGAGGGTCGAGATGGCGTCGCCGATGTCCACGCGCCCGTCGCCGTTGGAGTCGGCTCGGCGGAACGTGGGCTCGGGGGCGGTGAGGCTGCCCAGGAAGAGGAGCACGAAGGGCGGGGGCGAGTCGGGCTCCGCCTCGGCGCGGACCGCCTCGAAGGCGATGGTGCCCGCCGGCGCGCCGCGGAGCCGCGTGCCGAGCTCGATCGAGACCTTCCAGCTCTCCGGGGTCTCGAGCGATCCCCTCCCCACCTCCACCCACCCCTCCTCGCCGGCTTCCGCCGGGAGGTGCCAAACGCGCAAGTCCGTGAGGGGGTTCGCGTCCGCATCGAGGTCGGTGACCTCGAAGCTCGCCCCGTCGAGGGCGCCCGCGTCGATGTACGGCACCAGCACGCCGTCCACCGGCGCTTCGCTCAGCGCGCTCCGCCGGCTCGACGTGCCCGAGATCGCGGCGATGCGGAGGCGCACCGTCGACCCGAGGCTCGGCAGCATGAAGTAGCAGCCCTTCGTGTACTCGGGCGGGTAGTAGGTCTTGCACCACTTGGCGTAGCACTCCCACCAGCACTGCCAGTGCTGCGCGGGGGGACTCGAGGGGCAGCCCTTCACGCACCAGCCAAAGCCCGGTGGGTAGGCGTGGGCCTCCTGCCCGATCGGGCAGAACAGAAGGGCAGCGAGGAGCAGAGAGGCGATGCCGGCGTTCTTGTGGTTTCTCACGACAGTCTCCTTGGTCGAAGGGGTTCCTGGCCCTGGAGCCGCACCCTGCGGCGTTCTGCAAACCGCCCTACAGACACGCCTCACGGGCGGCCGTGCCACGCGACGCACCATTTCGGCGCGTCGCGCCGCGGGTCCGCGGGAACGGCGGAGAGTTGAGGCGCCGGGGCTAACGACCGGCCGGGCGCTCCGCGAACCGCAGGAGCCCGCCCAGTGAGGGCTCGGGCGGGTCCGACGCCATGTACGCCCGGAATTGCTCGAGCGTGACCCGGTGCTCGCTCCCTTGCAGCCGTCCCTCGACGATCTCGTAGATCTGGCTCCGCCCGGGCAGGCGGAGCTTTTCGCCAGAGCCTCCGGGAAGCCGCAAGTGCGCGCGGCCCTCCGAGTCCGAGCCCACGGGGGCCGTGAGCGACCCCTTCTCCCTCTGGAAGACGACATAGGCCAGCTTCCCGTAGCGGGTGCCGTGGCCCACGTAATAGAGGGTCCGGCTCGGGCCTGTCGTCATCCCGCCCTCGTTCGTGGGCTCCGGGATCGCGCGCAGGAGGGCCCCTGCGGCGACGGCGGCCAGTGCTCCGGCGAGGAGCGCGGCCTTCCGTCGGCGCCGGGACCCAGGGTCGAGCTCGCCCTCGGCGGGACGTGAGAAGCAGCCCTCGCGCCGCAGGGATCGCAGCACGAAGACGATGGAGAGCCCCGCGGCGATCACCGCCGCCGACAAGACGAGGGGCACCCAATGCGGGGCATCCCCGACGTAGGCACCACTGACCTCCAGATCGAGGGGCGCATCGCTGAGAAGGGCCACGAGCGCTCCCGCCAGCCCGCCGATCGCCGCGAGCCAGCCGAGGAGCGATGCCCACCACCTCGCCGTGTCGCTCCGGTGGAGGAGGGAGAACCCCAGCCAGATCCCAAGGGGAGAGCCCAGCTCCAGCACGAAGCGCCCCTTCACGATCCAGAGGACGAACGGGTCCACGGTCCCCTGAGCGCCCACGAAGACGAAGAAGAGCCCCACGGCTTGGAGCCGCCGGGGGATCCGGCCTTGAGCCGGCACGGGTAGCGGTCCTTGCCCTGTTCCTTGCCCTGTTTCCATGCTCTCACCGCCACAGTAGCGGACCGCTGTGCATCGGTCAATCCGGCGAGGGCTGCTGCGTCGAAAGACTGCGCCTTTGGGCGCGCGCCCGCTGCCCCAAGGGCGGCCTTGAGTGTGCCGGTGCGAACGGAGCGCCGGCTTCGCGCTTCCGTCCCGGGGCTTGCCGCCAGCAGTCGATCGTAGTATCCTCCCGCCTCCTGCCTGCGCCCTCACCGGGGCCCTCCTCCGGGGATCTCCCGCCCACCCACACAGGTCCCCATGCCCGACGAAGATTCTCCGTGGAAGGAGATCCTCGACCGGTACCTCGAGGA
>JACQVW010000208.1 GCA_016209535.1 Planctomycetota bacterium
GCGCGGGGCCCTCGGCGCCGCCCTCGCGGGCGACGCGATCGTCTTCGACGCCGCGGTCTTCTCGCCGGCCTCGCCGGGGGTGATCGCCGTCGCGCGCCCGCTGCCTCCCATCGTCCAGGGCTCGCTCACGGTCCGCGGCAACCAGGACTCGACGGACTTGCTCGGGGTCGTCCTCGACGGCTCCGCGGCCGGGGCAGCCGTCTCGGGGCTCACGATCCAGTCCGACCGGAACGCGGTCCAGGCGCTCCACATCCGCGGCTTCGGCGGCGACGGGATCCTCGTCGACGGCGGCGCGGCGAACGTGATCGGGTCCGTGGCCGACTGCACCTACCAGCTCATCAACGTGCTCGTCGAGAACGCGGGCTACGGGATCCGGATCAGCGGGGAAAGCGCCGACGCGAACGAGGTCCGCGCCAACTACGTGGGCATCCTCAACCCGAGCACGGGCGCCGCGAACGGCCTCGGCGGCATCCTCATCGAGGACGGGGCCGACGAGAACGTGATCGGCACGAGCTGCTACGTGCCCATCTTCGCGGGGAACCTCGGCCCGGGGATCACGGTCCGGGGCTCGGGCACCACGGGGAACAGGATCCCCAAGGCGGCGTCGGGCATGGCGGGGCTCCCGAACGCCGGGCACGGGGTCCTCATCGACGGGGCCGAGGGCTGCGTGATGGGTCCCTACGTGCAGGTCCAGGCCAACCTGGGCGACGGGATCCGGGTCGAGGGCGGCCGCTCGAACCAGTTCCTCGGCGCCCCGTACTACGGCACCGTGTCGGGGAACGCCGGCCTCGGGATCAACCTCGCCGGCCCCGACGACGGGCTCGACGGCGTGACGCCCAACGACCCCGGCGACGCCGACCTCGGGCCGAACGACCTCCTCAACTTCCCGGAGATCGACTCGGTGACGGGGCTCGGCGGCGGCCAGGCCGCGGTCTCGGGGACGGGTTGCGCCGGCTGCACGGTGCAGGTCTTCCTCGCTGACATGGACCCGAGCGGCCACGGCGAGGCCTACTACCAGCTCGGAGCCACTTCGGCGGACGAGTCCGGAAGCTGGGAGATCACCGTCCCCCTCGGACCCGGGTCCTTCGTGACGGCGGCGGCGACGGACTCGATCGGCAACACCTCGGAGCTCAGCGCCAACGTGCGCGGCCCCCTCCTCATCGCCGTGGACCGGACCGACGACGACGACGTCCGCGACTGCACCTCCCTGCCTGGGGACTGCACCCTCCGCGGCGCCCTGCACGCCGTCGAGCCCGGCGGCGTCATCGCCTTCGCCCCCGACGTGTTTCCGCCCGGCTCCCCCGCCGTGATCCGCGTCGCGAGCCCCCTCCCGCCCGTGACCCAGGGGTCCGTCACGATCCAGGGCACCCACGCGCCCCCGCGCTCCCTGGGCGCGGTCATCGACGGCTCTGGCGCGGGGCCCGACGCCCCGGGGCTCGCCCTGCGCTCCGACGGGAACCACGTCCAGGCCCTGCATATCCGCCGCTTCGGCGGCGACGGCATCCTCGTCGACGGCGGCGCCCGCAACGTGATCGGCCCGCGCTCCGGCTGCGGCCTCGAGGGCCTGAACATCCTCGTCGAGAACGGCGGTCACGGCATCCGGATCACCGGCGAGGCCGCCGACGGGAACGAGGTCTCCTTGAGCCACGTCGGCACCGCCGACGGCGCCGCCCCCGCCGGGAACGCCCTCGGCGGCGTCCTGGTCGACGGCGGCGCCGACGACACGCGGCTCGGCGACGGCTGCCAGCCCCTCCTGGTCGCCGGGAACCGGGGCCCCGGGATCGCGGTCCGCGGCGCCGATGCCGCGGGCACCCGGGTCTCGAACGCCGTCGTCGGAGCCGAGGGTCTCCCCAACGCCGGCCCCGGGATCCTGGCCGACGGCGCCGCCGTCCAGGTGGGCGGGGCCGTGCGGATCGTGGGAAACCAGGGGGACGGCCTGCGGGTCGCCGGGGGCCGCGGCACCACCTTCGCGGCGCAGCCGTCCCTCGGCTCGATCCGGTCGAACGGCGGCCTCGCGATCAACCTCGCCGCGCCCGCCGACGGCCCCGACGGGGTCACCCCGAACGACCCGGGCGACGCCGACACGGGCCCCAACGACCTCCTGAACACGCCCGTGGTCCTCGCGATCGCGGACCTCGGCGGCGGGGCCTTCAAGCTGAGCGGCACGGTCTGCCCCGGCTGCACCGTGGACCTCTACCTGGCCGACGGCGACCCCTCGGGGCACGGCGAGGCGCGGAGCCTCCTCGGGACGGCGGCCGCCGACCCCTTGGGCGCCTGGACGCTCGCCGTGGCGCTCGGCGCGCCCGGGCCAGACACGGCGGTCACGGCCGCCGCCACCATGTCCGGCGCCGGCACGTCGGAGCTCTCGCGGAACGCGAACGTCCTGGACCTCGTCTCGGGCAAGGACTCGGACTCCGACGGCGTGCCCGACGCGGCCGACAACTGCCCCGGCGTCGCAAACCCGACCCAGAGGGACTCCGACGGGGACGGCCTGGGCGACGCCTGCGACCGCGCGCGCTTCCACAGGGCCGACCCGAACCACGACGGCAGGACGGACATCTCCGACGGCGTCTACCTCGTGAACTTCCTCTTCCGAGGAGGCCCTCCGCCGCCGTGCCTCGAGTCCGCCGACGCGAACAACGACGGCGACGTGGACATCTCGGACCCCATCTGGACCCTGGGCTACCTGTTTCGGGCGAGCCCGCCGCCCAGAGCGCCGGGCCCCGCGACGGTCCCCTGCGGCCTCGACCCCGATCCGCCGGGGTCGGCGGGTGACCTGGGGTGCGCGGAGTATGAGAGGTGCTGAGGGGGCCCGCCGGCGCTGCGCCTTCAGTCAAACAACCCCATGTCCTTCACGCACGTCTGGATCATGAGGGTCACGTCGCGCTTCAGGCGGATCCCGTCCGCGTGCTTGGGGTCTTGCTCGAGGAGGCGGTCCAGGGCGCCCCTCGAGGCCTGGAAGTGGTCGCGCGCGAGCCTCCGGCTCCGCGAGGCGTCCTCCATGCCCGGCAGCGCCCGGCTCAGGAACCGCGTCCCCTCGACGTGGTGCCGGCGCGCGTAGGCGAAGAGGTCCGCGGCGCCCGAGGGGAGGGGCTCGTCGGCATTCGGCTCCGCCTTGGTCCGCCCGCCGGCCGCCGGTGCCTCGGCCGGCGCCTCCGCGGGCGCCTCGCTGGGGGCCTCCGCGGCCGGCGCCGCCTTGCGGCCCGAAGCTTTCGCCCAGAGCGCCGCGAGCTCCGGGCGCCTCCGCGGGAAGTACGTCGCCAGGACCCAGTCGAAGCCGTCCTCGGCGGCGGCGCGGTCGAGGAAGCCCGTCCCCAGCTCGGGGAAGCCTGCGGTCTTCGCCGTGAGGGCGAGGAGGAAGAGCTTCCCGGCCCGCTCGCGGGGCTCGAGGCCCTCGAGCCCCGCGGCCTGCGCATCCATCTCGGCCTTCTTCGCGGCCCGCCAGCCCTCGGCGGTCAGGGGCTCCTCGCGCCGGACGAGATCGGAGCGGATCCGGGCCTTGCCGCCGTGGCCCGGCTGGATCACGAGGTAGTCGGCGCCGCGCTCGAGGACGCGCACGGTCTGCGCGAAGGACTCGCCCGCCGCGTTGCGCGTCTCGAGGCGCACGATGTCCTTCGCGCCCGCGAGCTGGCTCCTCGGCACGGAGCTCGAGAGCGCGTCGTAGAGCCGCAGGCGCTCCCGCAGCGCCTCGAGCCGTGCGCGCTCGGGCGCCGACGCCGGGGCGGCGGACTCCGCCGCGAGGAGCGCCCCGCAGGCGCGCCGCGCGAGGGCGTAGCGCATCTCGCGGAGGGCGCCGTCGAGCGCCGCCTGGAGGGCGGCGGGCTCCGCGGGGAGCGCCTCCGCCTCCTCCGGGGCGGCCGCGGGCGCCTTCCCCGCCCGCGCCACGGTGATGCGCGCGTCGGGAGCGCTGAGCTCCTTGAGCACGGCTTCCCTGTCGGCCGCGGCCTGGGCCGGGACCTTCCGAGCGAGGACCACCTTGCCGTCGCGGAAGCGCCACGCGCAGCCGAGGGCCTTCGCCACCTCGTTCGCGACGAGGCCCAGGGGACACGCGTGCGCCTCGATCGAGAGCCGGACGCCCGCGTCGACCCCGTCGAGATCGAGGGGCGTCCCGAACCAGACGCGGAGGAAGCTCCCGAGCTTGCGGAGCTCGATCGAGGGGAAGGAGACGTCCACGAGCTCCTCGAGGGCCCGGAGCGCGGCCTCCTGGTCGGGCGTGAGGCCGACCTTCAGGTCCCAGACCTCGAACCCGTTGCGGGGAAAGCCAAGCCGGTCGCGCAGGAAGCGGCCCACGACGAAGACCTTGCGGCCGCGCGGCGCCTGGAGCAGTTTCTCCCTCACGCCGAAGGGGTAGTGCTTCGCGAGGCCCGCGACCCTCGAGGACCAGGGCCCCTTCTCGAGGCGCTCGAGGTGCGCCTTCGCCTCGGGGCGCCACGCGAAGAAGCGGATGTTGTGCGGCGCCTCGCCCTCGAGGGTCAGGAGGAGCTTGTGCTGGTCGTCCGCGGGCTCGGAATACCCCTGGAAGGTGGCCCGGACGGCGATCCACCCCGCGGTGCCATCGTCGGGGAAGGCGGCGAGGACCTCGGGCCCGACGGGCGGGGAAGGCAGGCGGAACGACGCCGAGGGCGCCTCGGCGAAGTCGACCTTCTTCTGGCTGGCCCGCAAGAGCTCGAAGGGCCGCAGGTAGCGGGCGAAGTCGCAGGCGTAGCCGAGGAGGAAGCTCGCGCGGGTCCGGAAGCCCTCCTTGGCCGAGTTCCAGGGGCCGCTCGAGGCCCGGAGCGAATCCCTGTCGGGGGGGACGAGCTTCGCGGCGGCCTTCAGTTCGGCGCTGAGGGTGTAGCGCGACTTCACGGAGCGGAGGAAGGTCAAGGCCGCGCTCTCCTCGGACCTGAGGAGGACGCCCTCCACCTCGGACAGGGCGTCGGCGAGCGGCAGCCTCAGCGTCTTGAGCGCGCGGACGCGGTTCACCACGTTCGCGACGGCCTTGCTCTCGTCGGAGGTGAGCTTGTCGCGCTCCACGGTGCTCTCGAGGCCGAGGCACTCGCTGCAGAAGACCCAGCCGATCTGGCCGCACGGGCCGCAGGGGACCCGCTGCTGGACGCGGGCCCGCCCCAGGCGGACCCACTTCAGGACCGTGCCCTCGCCCTTGCACGTGCCGCAGCTCTGGAAGCCGCCTCCCTTCGAGCAGCGGCCGCAGCGCTGGATGCTCCGCTCGAGGGGCTGGGCCTTCCGCTTGTAGTAGTCGTCGTCGATGAGGTCGACCAACCGGGCGATCCTGGGCAGGATCTCCCGCCGGGGGACGAAGGCGGCCCCCGAGGGCTTCTCGGGGGCGAGCTCGTAGGCCTGGGCGTAGAGCTTCCTTGCCTCGGCCAGCTTGTGGGCGCCCAGGGCCTCCTCGGCGTCGGCGAGGAGCTTCGCCTGGCGCCGCGTGGCCTCGGTCTCGGCCCTCGCGAGCTCCGCTCGAGCCCCGGCATGCCCGTAGCGCGCCGCGACCTCCCGGAGCCTCGCGTAACCGTGCTCGTAGTCCTTCCGGCGCACCTCGATCATCCCCAGGCGGAAACCCGCCTCGGCCGCGAGCGATCCATCGCCGGCCTTCAGGACCTGCCGGTAGCCGCGCTCGGCGAGGGCGATTCGCCCCGCCTCCTCGGCGCGGGCCGCGGTCTCGAGGAGCGCCTTTGCGTCCCCGGGCTCGACCTCCGGCACGTCCTGGCAGGACGCGCGGGGCGCGAGGAGGCTCCCGCAGAGGGCGAGGACGAGGGCGGAGAGGCCGACGAGCCAGGCAAGCGAGCGCGCCGTCACGGGGCCTCCGGCGTCACAGCCCGTGGTTCGCGATGAAGCCCTTCCACTCGGCATCGAACTTCCTCATGTCGATCCTGCCGAAGGTCGTCTTGTAGGCCTCGTCGAGGTCGAGACCCTTCCGGAGGGCGCCGAAGTAGCTCACCAGGACCCGCTTGTACGCGGGCTTGTTCCCCTCGATCATGAAGTAGATCATCCCCCAGGCCTGGGCGTAGTGGAAGCTGCCCATCTTGGGGTCGTACATCTCCTCGCGGCTCATGAGCATGAGGTCCTCCGCCGTGGGGAGGATCTTCTGGTCGATCGCGAACTGCGCGTTCTGGAGCCGCCCCTTGTCGGGCCGGGAGCGCATGACCTCCCTCTCGCCGATGCGGTCGTACTGGAAAGCCCCGAAGTAGTCGCCGAGGCCCTCGTTGAACCACTGGGGCGCGACCTCGAGGTAGTCGTGCAGGTACTGGTGGAAGGCCTCGTGGTAGAGGGTCGAGAGCGTCCCCTCCTTCTTCTTCTGGCGCGGCACGACGAGCTTGCGGAAGAACGGGTCGTAGTGGCCCAGGGCCATGCGCGGCCCGCCCGCCGCGTGATAGGCGTCGAGGCTCTCGTAGACCCAGATCTCGTACTTCCTGTCGGGCTTGTCGATATCCGAGAAGACCACGTTGTAGGCGCGGCGGATGAGCTCGGCGTGCCGGGCGATCTCCCGGGCGTACTCCTGGGAGACCGACGTCACGACCTTGTAGTTCTCGGTCTCCTCGGCGAACGTCTCCTTCCAGCCCGGGCCCTGGATCTCGCGGTCGATGGCCTTGAGCAGCTCGGCGCGGAACGGAGTCGGCTCCCCCTTCAGCGCGAGCGACATGTGCTTTTTCGCGTCGGCGAAGCGGCCGAGGCGGATCAACGCGAGGCCCTTCCGCTCCTGCCCCGGGACGTAGCGGGGCTCGAGCTCGAGCGCCTTGTCGTAGAGCGGAAGCGACTCCTCGAGCTTCTTCTGCCAGACGTGGACGTCGGCGAGCTTCACCTGCGCCTCGTGGAAGCTCGGGCTCAGCTTCAGCGCCTTCTCGAGGAACGTCTTCGCCTGGGGGAAGTTGCGCTTCCACTGGTAGACGATCCCGAGGTAGTAGAGGGGCAGGGGACTCTTCGGGGCCTTCGAGCTCGCCGCCTTCAACTTGGAGATGGCCTTCCCGAGGAGCGCGGCGCGGCCCGAGGTGGCCTTCTCGGCGTCGCGGAACGCGCCGATCGCCTCCTCGAGGGCCTTCCGGACGGGCTCGGGAAGGTCCCCGGGGACCTCGAGGTTCTTCGAGGCGGGGGCAGCGACCTTGTTCCCGGCGCTCGCCGCCTTGCCCTTTTCCTTACCCCTCTCCTTGGCCCCTTCCTTGTCCTCGCCCTTCTCCTTGGCCCGCTCCACGGCATCCGCGGGGCGCAGCCCCGCGGATGCCGTCGTGGCGGCCGCGCGAGCGGTCCCGAGGCCAGCGAGGACGAGGGAGATGGCTGCGAGGAGGGCCGTTCGCATCGTGAGACCTCGTGCCGGAAGGGTTCCTGGGGGCACCTGCACCCCGCCAGTGTATCTCCTCGCGGCGCGGATTAAAATGTGGGCCATGCCACCGGCCCTCCCACCGCGGCTCTCCGTCGTCGTCCCTATGCTGGACGAGGAGAGGAACGTCTCGCGCCTCCTCGACAAGCTGTGGACGGTCCTCGAGAGCCTCGGGGAGCCCTTCGAGGTCGTGTGCGTGGACGACGGCTCGACGGACGGCACCCTCCGGGCCCTCGAGGACGAGGCCTCGAGGAGGCCGGGCCTCAAGCTCGTGAGCCTCGCGAGGAACTTCGGCCAGCACGCGGCGGTCGTCGCCGGCTTCGATGCGAGCGAGGGGCACTGGGTCGTGACCCTCGACGCCGACCTCCAGAACCCCCCCGAGGAGATCCCGCGCCTCGTCGAGGAGCTTCGCGCCGGTCGCGACCTCGTGGGGACCTACCGCGAGGACCGCAGGGATCCTCTCGTGCGCCGGTGCGCCTCCTGGGCCCTGAACCGCGCCGTGCGCTGCCTCTCGCGCCTCGAGATCCGCGACCTGGGCTGCATGCTCCGCGGCTACTCGCGGGAGCTGGCCCGGGCCGTGGCCCGCGAGGCCGGCCCGGGCGCCTACGTCCCTGCCCTGGCCGCGGCGCGGGCCCGGAGCCCCGTCGAGATCCCGGTGCGGCACGCCCCGCGGGCCGAGGGCAGGTCGAGGTACTCCCTCAGGACGCTCGCCGGCCTCGCCCTCGACCTCCTCCGGAGCCTCGGTCCCCGGGCCCGCCGCCCGGCGCCGGCCTACGTCCTCAGGAGCCCCGCGCCCGGTCGCCGCGAGCCGCGCGCGGCCCTCCTGGAGGCCTCCCTGCAGGAGAGAGGATGACCGCCGACTCCTACGCACCCCGGCCCCGGCTCAGCGTGGTCGTCCCCTGCTACGACGAGGAGGAGAACGTCGAGGCTCTCGTCGGCGAGTGCTTCGGCGTGCTACGTCGGCTCGGCGCGTCCTTCGAGATGATCGTCGTCGACGACGGGTCGAAGGACGGCACGCTCCGCAGGCTCCTCGAGCTCCGGGAGGGGAGGCCCGAGCTGCGCGTCGTGGCCATGGCGCGCAACACGGGGCAGTCGGGCGCCCTCGTGGCGGGGTTCGCCCGGGCGCGCGGCGAGCTCGTCGCCACCCTCGACGGCGACCTGCAGAACGACCCCGCCGAGATCCCGCGCCTCATCGAGCGCCTCGAGCACGAGGGCTGCGACGTGGTGAGCGGGTGGCGCGCGAAGCGGCGCGACTCCTTCCTGAGGCGCGCCTCGACGCGGGTCGCGAACGGCGTGCGGAAGTGGTTCCTCGCGGACGGCATGAACGACTCCGCCTCGAGCATGAAGGTCTACCGGCGCGAGGTCCTCGAGCACATGCCCGTCTTCCACGGCATGCACCGCTTCTTCCCCGCCATCGCCAAGATGCGCGGCTTCCGCGTCATCGAGGTCCCCGTGAACCATCGCCCGCGGCTCAAGGGCCAGGCGAAGTACGGCCTCTGGAACCGCGTTTTCCTGGCGACCCTGGACATGTTCGGCGTCGCGTGGCTGCGCCGGCGAGCCGTGCGGATCGAGGCGCAGGAGGCCTCCTCCGTTGGCTCCAGGTCCCCGGTCCGGTAGAATCCGGCCATGACTGGAGAAAGTCAGGTCGACAGGCAGGTCGAAAAGCAGGCCGAGGAGCAGGTCAAGCCGGCGGCGGCCGGGAAGGGCACGGGAGCGGAGGCGCCGCCTCCGGGCGGCAGGCTCTTCCGCTACCGGAACGCCATGGGGATCGGCCTCGTCGTTCTCCTCGCCGCCTGCCCCTGGGGGCGCCTGCCCCTCGGGCCGGCGCTCCTCGCCCCGGGGCTCGCCCTGGTCCTCCTCGGCGTCTCCCTGCGCCTCTGGTGCATCCTCCAGATCGGAGGCTCGGCGCGAAAGACCTCGCGCCTCAAGGCCGAGCGGGTCATCTCCTGGGGTCCCTACTCGATGGTTAGGAACCCGATCTACATCGCGAACACGACGACCTTCGCGGGCTTCACGGTCCTCGCCGGCCTGCCCTGGCTCCTGCCCCTCGTCTTCATCGCCCTGGGTCTCTGGTACGACGCCATCGTGCGCCGGGAGGAGCGGTTCCTCGAGACGACCCACCCGGAGGCCTTCGCCGAGTACCGCCGCCTCGCGGGCCGCTGGCTCCCCCGGCTCCGGTACCGCGGCAGGCCCCCCGGCGTCCTGCCCTACCCCTTCCTCCGGGCCCTCAAGCGCGAGCGAGGGCACCTGATCGCCGTCGGCGCGGGGCTCGCCGCCGTCCTGCTCCTGCGCCTCCTGGGGTGATCGCACAGGTCAGCGACAGGGGGGGAGGGGCTTGCCCCCGGCCCCCCGCCCGGCTATAAAGGGCGGGTCGTTTCGGTCGGGATCCGGTACCGTCGCTTCCAAGGCAGCCCACTGCAGAAAGGACCACGCATGAAGAAGCTCCTCGCGGCTCTATCCATCCCACTGCTCGTCGTCCTCGCCATCGCCGCCGACAAGGCCGAGAAGAAGTGCCC
>JACQVW010000209.1 GCA_016209535.1 Planctomycetota bacterium
ACGATCGGGCACCAGCGTGACCCTTGCCGCAATGCGCCCCGCAGATCGCAGATGCCTGTGCCACTGAGACCGAAACTCGGAGGCGAAAATCAGAGAAACCGGTTGCGAGAGATGCGGAAAGTAAGACATCGCATCGGACATGTCCACCGCGCCGTCGCCGTTCGATTCGCCTCGGAGGAAGGGCGCCCGAGCGTCGGGCGCGACGAAGTTCACGGTGAGGACGTCGCCGCCGTCCCCGCCGGTCAGGTAGATGTTGCCAACCGCGTCAACCGCGAAGGCGCCCGGGACCTGGCTCCCGCGGCCGCCGTACTGCGCCGTCCAGAGGAGGCCCGTCGCCGGGTCGAGCTTCAAGACGGCGAAGTCCTCACCGTCGCGGCAGCCGGGACCCCTTCGAGAAGCTCCTCGCACTCTCCTCGAGGCGCCCCTCGTCCTCGAGGACCAGCCAACGAGAACCCAACGGCTCGCGGTCAGTAGCACCGGGAATCGTCCGGGCTCGGCGCGGGACCACCCTGGGAAAGGAAGTTGAGGAGAAAAACGGCATCGCTGAGATCCTCGCGAGGGTCCTCCCCACCTACCCCGAGCATTTCGCCGCGGGCGCGGCGCAGCCCAGGGCGTCCTCCGTCAGATCCTCCAGGTCCTCGCCGCAGTCGGCGGCCGGATAGGCCGTCCCGGAGGGCGCCGGGTCACCGGGCGCCGCCCCTCCCTGGAAGAGCCACTGGAAGATCCGCACCGCGTCGGTCAGCTCGAGCCTGCCCGAGTCGTCCGCATCGCCGGCGTCCTCGCACTCGAGCGCGCCTCCGCCGGAGAAGAGGAGGAGGAGGATGCGCACGCCGTCCGAGAGGTCGATCTGCCCGGTGGAGTCAGCGTCCCCACGAACGAAGCGGTCCGGAGCCGGCGACTCCGCCTCGCAGGCCTCGAAGTCGCGGAAAATCCCCCTCGCCCCCTGCCCACGAGGCTGAAAGAAGAGCGCCACGAACCCGCTGCGGGACCGGCTGTCGCGCACCCGGATCCCGGGGTCCTCCGGCCGGTCTTCCTCCGCGGGCCAGACGCGCACCTCGACGTCCTCCCCGAGCGTCCCGAGCTCGATCACGTGGTCTCCCTGAACAGGGCCGAGAGCTGCGCTGCCCAGTGGAACGCCCTGGGAGCCGTCGAAGCGCCACAAGCGGATCGTGTCCATCTCGTCGAGCCAACCGCAGTAGGTCACGCCCGAGCCCCAAAACGCGCAGACACCGGTGGCCCCGGCCCCCAACCAGGCCACCCGCGTGCGGACCGCGATGTCCCCCTCGAGCGCCTGACACGACACGAGCACACCCGACTCGTTGAGGGCGCACGTCTCGCAGCAATCGATGATCAGATCGCCGCCCTGGACCTCCATCCGCTGCCGGCTCAAGCCAGGGCCCGTAGGAACCGACCAGCACGGATCGCCGTCGAGGACATCTCCGTCCTCGAAGTCGTCCCGGATGCAGTCGGCGGCCAGCGCCCCCTGGCCGGGCGGCGCCAGGGTCGAGAGCACGGGCGAGAGGACGACCGACGAGACGATCACGAGAACCGCGCGCTGAGTCATGGCACACCTCCCGGACGAACCTGATGAACTTGACTGTCTACGCTGACCTTTCGCTCCCGGCCTCACTCCGTACAGACCGGCGGCGCCTCGCACCCCAGCGCCTCGTCGGACTCGAGCGCCCCCGGCCCGCAGGCGGGGAACGGCGGGGCCGGCGGCGAGCCGCCCAGAAAGAGGTACGCGAGGAGCCACACGGCGTCCGAGAGGTCCACCACCGCGTCGCCGTTCGCGTTCGCCGCGGCGCGGCAGGGCGGCGCCCCGGCGCCGAGGAAGAGCCATTGGAGGACCGCGACCGCGTCAGAGATGTCCAGCGAGGCGTCGCCGTTCGCCTGGCCGCGGAGGAAGGGCGGCAGAGCGTCGGGCGCGATGAACTTCACCGTGAGGTAGTCGCCGTCGTCTCCGCCGGTGAGGTAGGCGTTCCCGGCGTCATCGACGGCGAAGGCGCTCGGGACCTGGTTCCCGCTGCCACCGTAACGCGCCGTCCAAAGGAGCCCCTGCGCGGGGTCGAGTTTGAGGGCCACGAAGTCTGTGTCGTCGAGGCAGCCCGGGCCGGCTGCCGTGCCCCAGAGGTAGAGGTTGCCCCGGCGGTCGAAGGAAAGCGGGTGCGGACGGCTACCCCATGGCCCGCGGTAAAGACCAGCATTCATCAGGTCGTGACGCGTTGCCAGGATCTCCTCACCGTCGGCGCTGTACTTCACCGCTGTCAGCTCCTCGACCGGGCGGCCGGCCAACGCCACCATTGCGAGCCAGACCTCGCCAGAGTCCTCGACCAGGAGAGCCTGGTCTGGAACGGCCAGCAGGGGACGCCGCGTGGCCCAGACCTCCTCGCCGGCGGCGCTGTACTTGACGACGACGGCGTCCGGCGCGCGGCCGTCGTGGAAGGCAACGCCCGCCACAAAGACGCTCCCCGCCGGGCCGAGCGAGAGAGCATTCACGATGCTGCTGCCCGTGCTTGACGCGCTGTAGCGGGCCGCCCAGAGTTCTTCGCCCGAAGAGGCGTACTTCACCGTGGCGATTTCCCGGGAGTAATATCCTGCGACGTGGACGTTCCCTTCCCCGTCAAGCGCCAGCTCCGACGCGAACGCGTCCTCGTACCGCGCCTCCCAGAGGAGCTCGCCGGAGGGGCGGTACTTGAGCGTGATGATGATGTCTCTTCCGCTCGGGTCCTCCGATCTGCCCACGACGCAGGCGTTCCCGCCCAGATCGAGGAGCGGGCCCGCATAGTAATAAAGCGGCTCGTGGCGCGCCACCCACAAGGAGTCGCCGGTGGAGCTGTACTTCAGGAGGACAAGCCCGAATGTCTCGTAGCTGGCGCCCAGCACGAGGACCTCGCCCCGCGCCCCGACTGCGAGCCTGGGTCCAGTTCCCGTCCAATCGAGCCAAGGCGACATGTACACCTCGTGCTCCGCTGCCCAGAGCTCCTTCCCGGTGGGGCTGTACTTGATGAGCCGCCTCTGTCCCACGACGTAGACGTTCCCGGCGGCGCCGACCGCGACATCCCCAGGGGAATCAAGCGACAACCGGGGCCCGTCATAGCGCGCCTCCCAGAGCCTCTCGCCCGAGGGTCCGTACTTCACGGTCAGGAGATCGGTGTACTTAAAGAAAAAAGGCTCTGGCCCCCTGCCGACCAAGACCATGGATACAATGGCAGCGTTGCCCTCCGGGTCTACGGAAGGCCCAAATGCAAAAAATCCGCGTAGGCCTTCCTCGATGTGCTGCACGTCGATCCACTCCAGCTCGCCGGAGGCGCTGTGCTTCAAAACGGTTAGGTGCTCGGCGCCGTCCTCGGTCGAACCCCTATAGGCCCAAACCGCGCCTTCGGCCCTGTCGAGGGCGAGACCGAAATACCCCGACGGGCGGGGCCACTCGTCGCTCGTGACAGCCCAGAGCTCCTCCCCGGACGCGCTGTACTTGATCAGCCTGGCGCGCGGGAGGGGATCCCCGGGCGCTTCGTCGTCGATCCCTGCCACGTACGCGTTCCCTTGTCGGTCGATGGCGAGGCAAGGGGTTCCAAGGCCGCTCGGTGCTTCCCAGAGAAGGTTGCCGTTCGCATCGTACTTGCGCGTCGCGATACTCGGGCCCACCTCGACATAGACGCCTTCCGCGTCACTTACAGCGACCCCACGGCTCCAGCGACCAGGGGAGTGCGTCACCCACAGCTCATCCCCCGAGGGGCTGTACTTCACCATCACCGAGTTGGCCCTAGGCAAGTCAAAGTCACGGAAAGTTCCAGTGACGTAGACGTTTCCCGCCGTGTCGACGGCAAGGCTTGCATCGCTAGGCGTACCAAGGTCCATACTCGCGTAACGGGCGAGCCAGAGCTCCTCCCCGGAAGGACTGTACTTCACCGTGGCAAAGTCCTCCCAGTCCCGGACGGTGGTGACATACGCGTAGCCATCAACGTCAACGACAAGGTTACTTGGCCCGTCGTGGCAGACCGCCCAGAGCTGCTCCCCGGAAGGGCTGTATTTGAGGGTCCCGTAGCGCACCCGCCCCCCCCTCCCCCCCCGGAGTGGCCGTCGTCACCCGTCAAGTAGAGATTCCCAAGGGCGTCGCCCGCCGTGGACCCAGCGACGGGAGGATGGACGACACACAGGAGCTCGCCCTCGACGCTGTACTTGAGGAGCGAGTTCTGGCCCGGGAGGCTCGAGAGAGGGACCGGCACTTCGGACACGCTCGACACGTAGAGGTTCCCCTCCGCATCAAAAGCGATCGAAGCCGGCCAGTCATTGACCTGTAGTCCTTCCACCTCGGGGCGCGCCGCCCAGGCGACGCGCGCCTGGGGCACGGGCGCTTGCCCGAGCGCTGCAGGGGCCGCAAGAAGAGCCAGGAGCCCGCTGAGTACCTGCCGCTGGAACCGCCCGGGCGTTGGTTGGCACATGGTGGGAGCGTCCTTTCTGTGATGCCTCTCTGATGCTCTGAGATCTCCAGCTTCACGACCCTTCCCCCGTACATACCGCCGCGCCGCCGGATCTGACGCGGAATCCTGGCTTCTTGCCGGCGGGCCCGGCCCGAGGTCTACTTCGCCCCGGCGGAGGGGATTATTCCCCGCAAGACGGCCAGCGTCGCGAGGACCCGCTCCCGCTCCCGCGCCCGGGGCGCCCTCGACTCGAGGGCTCCTCGAGCCACCCCTCGTCCTCAAGGATCCAGCCAACGTGAACGAGACGGCTCGCGGTCAGTAGCACCGGGAATCGTCCGGGCTTGGCGCGGGGCCGCCCTTGAAGAGGAAGTCGAGGAGAAAAACGGCGTCGCTGAGATCCTCGCGAAGGTCCGGATTGATCCGGGCCACGTCGCCGCAAGGTGGCGGAGGTCCTCCTATGAAGAGCCAGTTGAGGAGCCAGATCGCGTCGGAGATGTCTCGAGACGCGTCGCCATTGACGTTGCCTCGCAGGTACGGGTCGAAGAACGCGAAGCCGCCCTCGAGGGTCGCCCTCCCCGCCGGGGACGCGACCACGACGTCCGCGCGGCCCCTCTTCCCCGCGGGGGTCGCCCCCTGGATCTCGGTCGGGCCGACCACGACCGAGTCTGCGAGCGGCCGGCCCCCCATGGTCACGGCGCTGTCCGCGGTGAAGTTCTGACCGCGCACCACGACGAGCGTGCCGCCGGTCGATGGGCCCTCGGCGGGCTCGACCGAGTCGATGGCCGGTGGAGAGGGTCCTCCGATCATCCGGTCCGAGATCTGGCAGGAGTGGAAGATCGCCTTACCCTGGCCCGTCCCCGAGGAGCAATCGACCTGTTGAACTCGAGCCCGGGGATCCCCTCGAAGAACTCCGCGTCGTGGACCTGGACCTGCGCGGATGGCGGCATATCCTCTCCCGGCCTCCACACCCGGACCTCGAGGGCGCCGCCGTGGACGTCGAACTGGATGTTGTAGTCGCCCAAGGGATCGAACGGGTCCCCCCGGAACGTGCTCCAGGTCGCCGTGGCGATCCGCCTCGCATAGGGCTGGGGGCGCATGCCCCATTTCCAGATCGCGACGAGGCCATTGCATTCCAGGCCTCCGATGTAACCGCCGAGGGTGACGCTTGTGTAGGCGAGAAGGTTCAGCGCTCCATCCCCCGTCATGCGCCCCTGCGCCCGCACGGACACGTCGCCGTTGAAGGCGGTCGGGGTGAGCAACGCCACGAAAGTCGAGGGCGCGTTCTCCAGGGCCAGGCTGCCTTCCTCCGTGCACTCCACGGTGCCGCTTCCCCAGCTCTGCCAGCACGCCGGCTCGCAGTCAAAGAAGTCGCAATCATCGAAGTCATCGAAGATCTCGACGGAGTACGCGCTCGCCTCCAGGGTGAGGATCGTCAACAGGACGGTGAAGGGCCTCTTCGCACAAGCTTGAGTGGACATCGTTGGCCTCCTGAGCCAGGGTTGCTCACTTTGCCTCCACGTTGGGAACACTGCCGCGCAAGACCGCCAGCGTCGCGAGGATCCGCTTCCGCTCCCGCGCTTCTGGCGCCCTCGCCTTGAGGACCTCGGCGAGGCGCGCGACCACCGGGAGATCCGGCACCTTCCCCAGCGCCTGCAGGGTCCTCCGGAGCCCCTCGTGGGCCTCGGCGCAGTCCGGGTGGTCGAGGAGCGCCTTCGAGAAGCTCATCACGGCCTCCTCGAGCCGCCTCGCATCCTCGAGGATCCAGCCGCGGACGACGTGGAGGCGTACCCGGCCCGGGAGCGCCTCGAGGCCCGCCTCCACGGCCGCAAACGCCTCCTCCGGCCGGCCGAGCTTCCAGAGGGCGAAGGCCAGCTCCTCGTGGCCCGCCGTGTTCCTCGGGAGGCTCTCGAGCGCGCGACTTGCGTGCACGAGGGCCTCCTCGTGGCGGCCCAGGCGGTTGAGGGCCGCGGCGGCGCCGGCGTGGTACCTGGCCGGGAAGTAGGAGTTATATCGGGGGCGCTGGGCGATCAAGGCCTCGTATTCCGCGAGCGCTTCCGCGTGTATTTCCGACTCCTCGAGCACGCTTGCCAGCTCGAGGCGGAGGAACCGGTTCTCGGGCTCCTTGGCAAGGGCCGGCCTGAGGGTCCCCTCGGCCTCCTCGAGCCTCCCCTGACGACGGAGGAGCAAGCCCAGAATGAACGAGCCGGCGAGGTGCTGCTCGGCGGCGCGTGCCTGGACCTCGAGGCCGGCTTGCGCCGCCGCCAGCGCCTCGTCGCCGAGGCCGTTCACCGCGAGCGCCGCGGCGAGGATGTACCAGGCCTGCGCGTAGTCCGGATGGCTTTCGACGCTCCGACGCGCATGCGCCAGGATGTCGCGCCGTTCCTCATCCCAGCCTGGTCCGAAACGGTGCCCCTGGCGGTGGAGCCGCGATCCCCCGAGAAGCTGGGCGGAAAGCCGGTCCCCCGGCGCTGCGGCGAGGACCGCGCGGCACTCCTCGATCGACTCCTCGAACGCTCCCTCGTGGTAGTGGAACCAGGCCTTCACCCGCGGGCGCTGCCAGCCCGTGACGCGCTCGGCCCACTCCCAGGCTTTCTCCTTCTCCTCGAGCTCCCAGTACCAGGTCGCCACGCGAGCGCCGATCTCGTCCCTCGTCGTCGCATCGACCGAGGACCAGAGCTCTCCGAGCACAGCCTCCGCCTCCTCGGGGTTTCCCAAAACGTGCCAGGCCCGCGCGAGGAGGAGGGCGGCTTCGGGAAACCAGGGCCACATGCGCCAGGCCCCCGCGAAGTCCTGGAGGGCCCCCCTGGGCTGCCCGGACCGGAGCCGCGCCACACCCCGGCCCATCAGCCCTTCGACGGTGAGACCGAGGTACGGCTCGCCTTCGGGCCGGCGGAGCTCGAGGAGGCGACCGAAGGCCTCGGCCGCCTCGGGCCACCTGCGGGCCCACGTGTGCTCGTAGGCGAGGAGCCAGGCCTCCTGCCACCCTCCCCGGTACCGACGGCACAGGACCTCGATCGCGGTGTCCTCGAGGGGTGGAGCCCCCCGCGCCGCCTCGCCGAGGAGGACCTCGGCGGGCACGAAGGCGCTCGCGCGCTCGAGGGCCCGCCTCGCCTCGCGGCGGGCGGCCTCGGCGTCCCCGAGGACCCAGAGGACCCGCGCCAGGTAGTAGGGCGCCTCGGGGCGCTCGGGAACGGCCTCCGCGACCTCGGCGAGCGAGCGCAGCGTCTCGCCGGCACCGCCCGCCCCCTTCTCGGCCAGCCGGGGCTGGAAGATGCGGAGGATGTCTCCTCCGACCTCCATGCCGAGGACGTTCGGCATCCCGCGGTAGATCTCCCTCGCCGCCCCCAGGACCACCGCGTCGTACTGCAGCCGCACTGCCTCGCGCTCCGCCTCCTCGCGCTTCCAGGCGAGCCAGCCGAGGACGAGGAGCGCGGCCAAGGCGGCCGCGGCCAGGAGGAGCTTCCCGCGCTCGCGCCTGAGGCACCTCCACGCCCGCTCCCAGGCGCCCTCCGGCCGCGCCTCCACCGGGTCGCCGCGAGCGAAGCGCCTCCAGGTCCTGCGCCAGCGCCTCCGCCGTGCCGTAGCGGTCGCCTGGGTCCTTCCGAAGGCACTTGAGGACGATCGTCTCGAGGTCCTTCGGGACGCGCGGGCTCAGCGCCCTGGGCGGGATGGGGTCGCGGTCGATGACCTGGGAGAGGGTGTCCTCGCGGTCCCTGCCCTGGAAGGGCGGCCGCAAGGTGAGAGCCTCGTAGAGCGTGGCGCCGAGCGAGTAGATATCCGTGCGGTGGTCGACGGGGATCTTCCGCCGGCGCGCCTGCTCGGGGCTCACGTAGGCCGGCGTGCCGACGAAGTCGCCGCTCGCGGTCAAGCTCTCGTCGCCCTCGAGGCGCGCCAGGCCGAAGTCGAGGATCCTGAGGCGCGGCGCGGTGCCGGGGGCGCCGCCGGGAGCAGCTCCGGCCCCGCAGTCGAGGATCAAGTTCGACGGCTTGACGTCGCGATGGATCACCCCGTGGGAGTGCGCGTGCTGGAGCCCGTCGGCCACGTCGGCGAAGGCGCGGGCGACGCTCGAGCAGTACGCCACGTCGTCCCGGGGGAAGCCGAAGGGCGTCATCGCCTCCGGCGGGGCGTCCTTCAGCTTGGCGAGCACCTGCGCCAGCGTCTCGCCGTCGACCATCTCCATCGCAAAGTACGGCGTCTGGTCCTTGACGCCCATGGTGTAGACATGGACCACGTTCGGGTGGGAGAGCTGGCCGGCGGCCTTCGCCTCCCTGACGAAGCGCAGGAGGCACTTGGTGTCCGCGGCGACGGCGGCGGGGAGCACCTTGAGCGCCACGCGGCGGGCCATGGAGCCCTCCCAGGCCTCGTAGACGACGCCCATGCCCCCGCGCCCGATGCGGCGGCGGAGGGTGAAGTCGCCGAGGGTCCGGGGCTCGAGGGCCTCGCCGTCTCCCGCCTGCGCCTGGAGGCGGACGAAGGCCTCGAGCTCCTCGAGGATCTCCTCCCCGTCGTCGGGGTGGTCCGCCACGACCTCGAGGGGATCGATGCGCTCGCCCGCGTTCATGCGATCGACGTACTCCGCGAGCAGCCGGTCGCGCTCGGCCTCGCGCCCTCCTCCGTCGCCCCCGGGGCCGCGGCCGTCATTCGCCATGGTCGCCATCGCCTTCCCCCCGTGGGTCGAGCGCCCGATCGGGCAAGGACAAGCTCTCGGTGTCGCCGAAGGCCTCGCGGAGCTTCGCGAGGGCCCTGCGGAGGAGCTGGCTCACGGCGTCGGGCGAGCGGCCCAGGCGCCTCGCGATCTCCCGGACCGGGACGCCCTCGAGGCGCGCCAGCTCGATGACCCGCCGGTGTTCGGGGCTGAGCCCGCGGAGCGCCCCCTCGAGGCGCTCGAAACGCTCGCCGCGGCGCAGGGCCTTGCTCGGCGAGGGGTCCCGCCCGGCGGGGTCCCGGTCGAGCGACAGCACCGGACGGCAGGCCCCCCGGGCGACCTCCTTGAGGATGACGCGCTTCGCGATGGTGAAGAGCCAGCCCGCGAAGGCCTCCTCCCCCCGCCAGCGGAGCCTCCCCAAGGACCTCAAGGCCCAGGCGAAGGTCTCCTGGACGACGTCGTCCGGCTCGATGCGGCCCTGGACCTCAGGGCCGAGGCGCGAGCCCGCGAAGGCGCGGAGCCGCTCGCGATGCCTGCGGGCCACCTCATCGAAGGCCTCGCGGTCGGCTTCCTGGGCCCTCCGGACCAGGCCCTCCGTGGGCGTCTCGGTCAAGCTCGCCATGGGTCAACTCTCGCGTGGACCTCTGACTCCCGGCGGCCAGGATACACGACCGGCGCGCCCCCGCGAAGGGGCGTGCGAGCTGTGGGAGCTGCGGGAGCCGTGCGAGCCCTGGGCGCCGTGGGCGCCGTCCGACCCCGCGCTGTGCACGGAACCCCTTGCAGCCGCCGCCAGGAGCGGGACCCCGGACAAGCCCCAATGCCCGTGAATGAGCTCATGCCGCCTCCCCGAGGATCCGGATCTCGGACGCCAGATCTCTGTGGACTCCAACGTCTTGTGTCGGATCCTTCCGCTTGAAGTTCGACATCTTGACCT
>JACQVW010000169.1 GCA_016209535.1 Planctomycetota bacterium
ACACGACGGTGATCGAGATCGCCGTCCCGAAGTCGACGACGACCGCGCAGCGCCCCCGGGCGCGCTCGCGGGCCGCCACGGCAGCCAGCAGGCGGTCGGTGCCGGCCTCCTCGGGTCTCTCGTAGCGGTTCTCGATGGGGACCACGAAGTCGCGCCGCGCGAAGGACGCAGGCAAGAGCTGCCGGGGGATCCAGAGCTCGACCGCCGGAAAGAGGTCGTCGCGCACGGAGCCCACGATGGCGCACCGGGCTCCGAGCTCGAGCGCGGCCCGCCGGATCTCCCCCCCCCGCGCGGCGAGCTCCGGCCACTCGATTCTCCCGCGCGCCCGGATGCCCGCCCCGTCGTGGACGCCGTAGCGCACGCTCGAGTTCCCGAGGAGGAGGCCGAGCACCATGGCGCTGATTATACGGCGGGGCGGCCGCCTGGGAGAACCAGCGCAATCGCATGAGCGCAGGTCCCAGCGGGCGGCCGGTGACCCTGTGCCCCGGCCCCAAGGACATGGCAGCAGAGGGAGTGCGGCGAGGGGAGGAAGTCGCTCCCTGGATCACTCCTCCTTGATGAAGCGCGACGCGAAGTCGAGGATTCGGACCACGTGCCCTTCTGGAGTCCTCTCAACGTCAAATGCGACAGAGGCCTTCAGGACGATTGGCGGGCGCTCCTCCGCGAACTGGTGGATGTAGGCGCCGCCGAAGACTCCGTCCACGTCGGGGTGCCACAGGCTGGGGTCCTCGTCCAGCTTCTCGAGCTCGTCGAAGACCCAGAAGGGCAACTCCTTCGGAAGGATGTTCCACGCCTTGATGGCGTCTCGGATCTTCTGGGCGACGCCAGGAGCGAACTCGATGCTCACCGAGGCGTGCCCAGCAACTCCTGTTTGAGGTGCTCGAAGGGGACGGACTCGCCGCGCTCGAACGCCGCGCGGGACTCGAGGATGGTCTCGAGGGAGATCCCACCCGCCCGGTCCCGGTCCTTGTTCCTCTGGTCCTCCATGGGGAGAGGCTCATTGCGCTTGACGTTCTTCATCGGTTCCGTCTCGTAGACCGCCTGGAGGAATTCCTGGAGCCTCAAGCGCGAGTAGCGCCTGACGACAAGCTCGACGAGATGCCGATCGCCCGGGGAGAACTCCTCCCAGGTCGGCTCTGGCAACCCCGGGTTGTGGGAGATGAACACGCAGTCGTGACCGCTCGCAGTGGTCGTTCCAGCGCACCGGGCGCGGTCGTGGTCGCAGAGGTCTTCGACGGCCTCGTAGAACAGCGGATCGAACGGCCCGTTCTTGTGGAAGTAGTAGCGGAACCTTGACACCGGACGCCCGAGGGCACGCCAGGCGAGGAGGTCAGCCATGTAGGCGAGCTTCAGGAGTCTCGTTCTGCCGAGCCCGGTGCCGGCTCGGCGCAGGATGAACTCGAGGAAGGCAGCGTTCCGGTTCATGCGACGACGATCTTCAAAACTCGACCTCGAGAAGGCTACCACAGGGGGGCATTGGATTCCACGGCGAGACGGCTCGCCGTTCCCGGCCGCCTTCAGGGGCGGGGTCTCAACAAGGTTGCACCGGCGCGCGCGCGCGGCTCTCGGCCCAGAAGGTGAGCCCCCCGGAAAACCCTTGTTTTCCAGGGGGCCTTGAGTGGTGACCCCGGCAGGGCTCGAACCTGCGGCCTTCTGCTCCGGAGGCAGACGCTCTTCCAACTGAGCTACGGGGCCGTTCGTTCTGCTCCAGGAACGGCGGGCATCCTAAGAGGGTGCTCCGGCGAAGTCAATGCGGGCCTCGGCCCCGCGCTCCGGGAGGGGCCAGGCCCGGGATGAGCCGCCTCCGCGCGATCGCAATCCCCCTTCTCCACCCGTATAATCCGGCCTCATGGAAGTGCTCTGGGCCCCCTGGCGCATGGAGTTCATCACCGGGAAGCGGGCGGAAGGCTGCGTCTTCTGCAAGGCGCCCGCCGAGCGCGACCGGCTCAAGGAGAACCTGGTCCTCCACGTCGGGAAGCTGGCCTTCGTCATCATGAACCGCTACCCCTATCACTCGGGCCACCTCATGGTGATCCCGGTCCGGCACACGAGCGACTTCACGGACCTCACCGCGGCGGAGCACGCCGAGATGTGCGAGCTCCTCAGCCGGTCCATGCTCGTCCTCCGGGGCGCGCTCCGGCCCGAGGGCTTCAACCTGGGGATCAACCTCGGGCATTGCGCCGGCGCCGGGATCCGCGAGCACCTCCACTGGCACATCGTCCCGCGCTGGATCGGCGACACGAACTTCTTCCCGCTCCTGGCGGGGACGCGCTCGATCCCGGAGATGCTCCACGAGACCTACGACCGCCTCCGCCCGGTCTTCGCCGAGCACGACGGGAGCGGCACGGTGTCCTCCCCCCTCGGTCCCCCCAAGGGGACGGTGGTGTCCTCCCCCCTTGAAGAATGTGCTCCCTCCCGCCCTGGTCGGGAGCACCCCCCCGAGGGGACGGCATGACCTTCCGGCGCTTCCTGCCCCCCGAGGCCATCCGCCTCGAGCTCCGGACCGGGCTCCTCCCCGAGGGCGAGCTGCCCGAGGGCTTCGACCCCATGGGCCGCCAGAACTTGAGCCGCATCCGGGAAGGCGTGATCGGCGAGCTGTCGGAGCTCCTCGCCGCGACGGGGGAGGTGGCCAACTCGAGCCGGCTCTTCCGCGACCTCTTCAACCGCGAGAAGAAGGCCGTCACGGCCGTAGGCCAGGGCGTCGCCTTTCCCCACGTGCGTACCCTCCAGGTGAAGACCTTCATCATGGCCTTCGGCAGATCCCTCGAGGGGCTGCCCTTCGAGGCGCCCGACGACGAGCCCGTGAAGCTCTTCTTCGCCATGGCCGCTCCGCCCTACGACGACCGCACGTACCTCAGGGTCTACAAGTCCCTCGCGCAGCTCCTCCTCGTGCCCCAGCACTACCAGCTCTTCCTCGACGCCAGGGAGCCGAGCGAGATCCTGCGGGCCCTGGAGATCGTCGCCTGATTGCCCCCCCATGGACGACCCGCGCAGGACGAACGCGAAGCCCCTCGAATCGCCCGCGGAGATCCGGCGCCTCCTCGAGACGGCGAAGACCCTCGCCGTCGTGGGCCTCTCGGAGCGGCCCGAGCGCGACTCCCACTCCATCGCGGCGTACCTCCAGGGGCACGGTTACCGGATCGTCGGCGTCCACCCCACAGCCTCGCGCATCCTCGGCTCGCCGGTCTACCCCTCGCTCTCGGCGATCCCCGAAGAGGAGCGGCGGGAGGTGAGCCTCGTCGTCGTCTTCCGGAAGGCCGAGGACGCTCCGGCGGTGATCGAGGAGGCGGCCGGCCTGGGCTTGAAGGCCGTGTGGCTGCCCCCCGGAGCCGCCTCGGAGGCCGGGGTCCGCGCCGCCCTCGAGCGCGGCATGAGCGTCGTGGCCGGCGCCTGCCTCCGCGTCGCTCACTCGAGGCTCGTGGCGCGGCGCCCCTAGGTTTCCGCCATGGCGTCGAAGGAGTCCACGCGGGCCTCGACGAGGGAGAAGGGCCTGACCTTCCGCGCCCTCATGGCCCGCAAGGCCTGGACCCCGCTCCCGCCCATCGCCGTCCTCACGGGCGACGCGGAGCTCTTCAAGCAGGACGTCCTGAGGCGCTTCACGCGCGAGCTCTTCGGCGATGCCCAGCCCGAGGTGCGGCGCTTCCAGGGCCCCACCGCTGAGCGGCAGGGCGAGGAGCTGGCCCTGGCCACGGTCCTCGACGAGCTCCGCACGCCGAGCTTCTTCTCGGCGTACCGGATCGTGGTCATCGAGCGCGCGAACGCCTTCCTCGCCGCCAACTCCGAGAGCTTCATCCCCTTCCTCGACAAGGGCTTCTCCGGCGGTCACCTCATCGCCTTCCTCGACGGCAAGCTCGACGGGCGCACCCGCTTCGCCCGGGCGATGGCCGAGAAGGGCTGGATCGTCGAGTGCGCGCAGCCCTATGACCGCCCGCCGCCGTGGGACTCCGAGGCCCCGCCCTGGGACAGCGAGCTCACCCACTGGCTCGTCTCCCACGCCCGGACCAAGGGGCTGGAGCTGGACCCGCAGACGGCGTTCCTCCTCCACGAGCGTGCGGGGACGGACCTGGCGATCCTCGACGAGGAGCTCGGGAAGATCGGCACGTACCTCGCGGCCAGGAGCTCGCGCAGGGTCGACGCCGAGGCCATCGCGGCCATCGTGGGAGACCTCCGCGAGGACTCGGTCTTCCACGCCATGGAGCTCTTCCTCGCCGGGCGCGCCGAAGCCCTCGAGGCGACCTCGAGGCTCTTCCGCAAGGGCTACCACACGGAGAGAGGCGCGCTCACCACGGAGCCCACGAGCATCGCCCTCCTCTTCATCGGGGCCCTCGTGCCGCGGCTCAAGGCCCTGCGGAGGGCGCACGCCCTCGCCGCCGAGGGAGCCGGCCCCGACCAGTGGATCGCCGCGGGCATCGTCCAGCGGCCGTTCATCGCCCGCTTCCAGCGCGAGTTGGCCGCCGTGCCGCCGAGGAGGCTCGTGCGGCTCCTCGACAGGCTCTACGAGATCGACCGGTCGATCAAGTCCGGCGGCGACCCCGAGGTGCTGCTCGAGATCCTCGTGGCCGAGCTCGGCGGGCGGTAGGCGCTCGTCTACGGTTCTCCTTACTGCTCCCCGGCTCCCCGCCTCGGCAGGATCACCGTGTGGAAGCTCTCGGCGCGCTCGGCGCCGCTCTCCTTCCACCGGACCGTCACGCGGCAGAAGAGCTCGCTCTCGGTCCACTCGTCGCCCTCGGGGCGGACGAGCAGGGCCTCCCAGCGGTAGCCGCCGACGTCCTCCGGGAGGCGCGCCTTGAGCGCCCCCGAGACCTCGGCGGGCTCGGCGCCGTGAGCGTAGGAGTCCCTCGCCTCGGCGAGGACCTGCTCCGCCACCAGAGCCGCCCGGGTCCTGTCCACGGCCCGCCGGTGCGTCGAGGCGGCCGCCGCGAAGAGGGAGAGCAGGCTCGCGGCGCCGATGGTGAGGATGAACATGGCGATGAGGACCTCGAGGAGCGAGAAGCCTTCGGTGCGCTGGCGGCTCATCATCGACGCCTTCATCGCGTGCCTCTCCTCCTCCCCGCTCGGCGCTCGGCGGGCTCCTCGCGCTCCTCCGAGCGGAAGCCGGGCATCTCGATGGTCCTCCGGAAGGTGGTCCCGAGCTCCACCGGGGCCCCGCGGTCGTGCCTCGCGGGCCTCGTGAGCCGCGCGCCGCGGCCGCCCTGCTTCACCGAGAGCGTCCTCCCCTCGGCCGCGTCGACCTCGATCCACTCGTCGTCGACGAGGACGAATCGCTCGAGGGGATCCTCGGGGAGCTCGAGCTCGGCGGTCAGGGGCAGGGTCTTCGCGCCCTCGGCGACGTCCTCGGCGAAACGCAGGCCCAGCGCCCCGCCTCCGCCCCCGGCGGCGAGGACCAGCGTGACCTCGACGCGCTCGGGGAAGAGGTCGTCGCGCGGGTCCTCCAGGGAGCCGGGTCGCGGCTTCCAGACGAGGTCGCCGGCCGCCCCTTGCGTCTCGAGGAGGGCGCGCGTCGAGTCCCACCAGGGGCTCGGCCCGCTCGGCTCGCCGGGCCGCGGGCTCTGCTTGGGCGGGACGGGCGCCCAGGTGTTCGTCGCCGGAGTCCAGAAGCTCAAGCCGAGGAAGAGGACTCCCTCGGCGATCGGCGCGGCCACCCTCGACAGGAAGACGTCCTCCGGCCTCGGCTCCGGCGGCTCCGTCCCCGGGGCGAGAGCTCCATCGGACTTCTCGGCGGCCACGGGCAGCGCCTTCCTCACCTCGGACTTCACCGCGGGGGGCTCCTCCACGTTCTTGTCGATGAGCAGCGAGTCGGGCCCTCCGACGGGGGCGCGGAAGCCGCGCCAGAGGGTGCGCTTCCCGGGCCTCGGGTCCTGGGCGTAGAGGACCTCCATGGTCCCCGCGGGCGCCGCGAGCAGGCCCTCCGACGCCTCCCCGGCGTCGTCGCGCCCGTCGGCGGCGGCCGGCGTGCGCACCGAGAGGTAGCGGCCGCCTTCGCGGAGGACCGGGTCCGCCGCCTCGCCCGAGATCGCGCGCACGAGGCGCAGCCGCTGGCGCCCGCCGGCGTCCGCGTCGCAGAGGAACCGCACCCACGAGTCCCCCTCGGCGGCGTGGCTGCGGACGCAGGCCGAGCGGAGGTCCTCGGCGATGCGCTCGAGCACGGCCCTCGCCTGCTCGTAGACGCGGCCGCGCGTCTCGGCCTCGTGCCACGTGGCGACCCCGTAGCTCAGGAGCGAAGCGAGCCCACCCCCGAGGAAGACCAGGAGACCCATGGCGACCATGAGCTCGAGCAGGGTGTATCCGTCAGAACGGCAGCTCTTCATGGCGCGTGACGACCCCGTCCTTCTCGTACTCCAGGGTGAGCTTCTCGAGGACCGGCGTCTCCTTCCAGTCGTCCAGGTACCGGTTCCCGCCGAGGCGCTGGAAGGCGCCGGACTTGTAGCGGAAGTAGACGCGCAGCTCGACCTGGTCGGCCCGGCGCTCGAGGGGGAAGGACTTGAGGGGCTTCGGGTCTCCTTCCTCGGCGTCCTCGAGGAGGTAGAGCCCGCCCGGCTCGTTCGCCGGCTTCGCGTCCCAGTCGGGCGCGCCGTCGAACCGCAGGGCGACGACGACGTCGCAGCGCCGCTCCCGCACGGTCCGCGGCGGGCGCTCGAGCCAGGACAGGCTATTCCAGTAGGCCCCCGGCACTCGGAAGGACTTCTGGAGGCAGGCGAGAGACTCGCTCTCGACCTGGGGCTCGTAGCGGTCCGGGTACCGGTAGGGCATCTCGTAGGCGAAGAGCTCGCCCGTGACGGGCCGCTCCTGCGTCCCGAAGCACGCTCGCAAGATCCCACGGCCGCGCTGGTCGCGGGGCCGCAGGAGGAGGCCATCGCCCGACGGACCCAGGTGCGCCGTGATCTCCCACGGCGTACGCGAGTCTCCCGAGTCGAGGAGGAGGTAGCCTCCGGAAGGCGAGAAGAACCGCGCGTCCTTGACATGGATGCCCGTCGGCGTCATGGGCCCGGTGATGGGCGACACGGTGGCGTACGGGGCCAGCGTCACCGGGTCCCCGAGGCCGTGGGACGCGCGCTCGGTCCCGAGGAGGCCGCGCCCCACGAGGCGCAGGCGCCGAGAGACGTTCCGGATCACGGCGCCGCGCGTGTTGAGCGCGATGGGCGTCGCGAACTGCCCGCGCAGGCACTGCGAGAAGCCTCCCCCGAGCTGCCGGTAGTAGAAGACCTCGTGGAAGAAGCGCCGCTCCGGGTCGTGGTCCTCGAGGCGCGCGAAGCCCTCGCGCTCGAAGTGGCCGCTCACGTTCGTGGCGGGGATCTGGTCCCAGACCGTGGTGCGGGCGAGGGGGTCGCGCTCGCGGGAGGGCGTCGCCGCCGGGAGGTTGGGGTTCTGCGGGTTCTGCGGGTTCTGCTGCTGCTTCGGGTTCCCGAGCTGGGCCGTGCCGGCGATCTGTTTGGCCCCCTGCGAGCCTTGGCCCGCATAGGGGTCCTCGAAATAGAAGACCTCGTCGCCGATCCGGAGGAGGCCTTCGTCGAGGCCCGTCGCGGCCCCCGCTCCCTGCGTGCCGAAGAGGGCCGGCGCCCCGCGCTCGCGGCTCAAGGTCACGACGAGAACCTCGAGGGGGCTCGACCGGGAGACCGAGCGCTCCCGCGGGATCCTCCCCGAGATCGACGCCTGGCCGGGCCCGCCGCCCCGGAACTGCACGCGCCCGCCCTCGAGCGGCACGACGACGAAGCGCACGGCGTAACGCGGGTCGCGCCAGATCGTGCGGTTCTGGAGGCGCCGCAGCTCGTCGATGGTGATCCCCGTCGGGTCCTCGTCCTCCTCGTGGCGCACGCCCCCGGGGTTCGTGCGGCCCGCGCCGGCCGCCGAGCCCTCGAAGGCGTTCCCGAAGAGGAGCACCGTGCCCGTGCCGATCTCGGGGAGGCCCCAGGTGGGGAACTTGACGAGGCGCGGGTTCATGGCGCGGGTGTAGCGGTTCTTGTAGATCCCGGGCGACCCCGGCACGTCGAGGCCCGTCGAGCCCACGTCGAGGAGCGAGACGAAGAAGCGCCCGTCCTCGTGCTCGAGGACCTTGTAGGCGCGGCGGACCTGCGGCTCGTAGACCCTCGGGTCGCTCGTGGCGATGGTCACGTAGTCGCCGTGGCCGGCGCCGCCCTCGGAGAGCTCCATCACGAGCCTCAGCGGCTCGCCCCGCGGGTGGTCGAGCTGCTTGCGGAGGTCGACCGACAAGCTCGGGTTGTCCCACTCGGGGTAGCCCCGGAAGTTGAAGCGGCTCCCGAGACGGCCCACGAAGAGGTGGAACTGCTCGCCGCCCACGTTGCCATCGAAGACCTCGGCGTAGCGGACCCACTCGACGACGTCGTCGGGGTTCTTCCCGAAGGCGGGCTGCCCGTAGGTGTTCGGCCTGTAGCTCTCCCAGGGCGGGGGCGTGCCCCGCAGCTCGAGCACGCCCGTGACGGGGTAGAAGCCGGCGATGGACCCGTCGGCCTGGAGCGAGCGGTGGGTCAGGTCGCGGACCACGTGGGCCACCATGAACTGGAGGCCCAGGGGCGGCGCCCAGCTCGCCTTGAGCCTCCTCCAGGCCGCGAGAGGATCGCCGGGCACCGGCGGGTAGGAGCCCAGGATCTTGAGCCCCTTGTCCTGGGGCGGCGCGATCTGGAAGCGCGCCTGGACCTGGATCAGTCCCGGCGGCAGCGGCTCGACGCTGAAGAA
>JACQVW010000170.1 GCA_016209535.1 Planctomycetota bacterium
ACGAACTGCATCGTGTCGTAGATCGCCAGGCCGGCCGTCACGGACCCACCCGGGCTGTTGATGTAAATGTTCATGTCCTGGTTCTTGTTGTCGCTCATCAGGAACAGGATCTGGGCGATCACCAGCGACGACGTGTAGTCGTCGATGTTCGGGCCGATGAAGATGATCCTGTCCTTGAGCAGGCGCGAGTAGATGTCGTAAGAGCGCTCCCCCCGGCCCGTCTTCTCGATGACGATTGGAACGAGATTCCCGTGCATTCCGTCGCTTCCTTCGGTTCCGTCTAGTCCATCACCAGGTTCCGCCGCGGTCAAGTCTGGGGGCCCTCGGGGTCGGAGCTCGCGGCCACCTGAGCGCCCTGAGCGCCCCCGGCATCGACTGCCGGACCGCCGGCCACCGGCCTGGCGAGCACCGCCTCGGGCCTCCCGTCCGGGCCAAGCACGCTCGCCCTCGAGCGCAGGAGGGCACGCACCTTCTCGTGGCGCATGGAGCGTCTCAGCTCCTCGAGACGGCCCGACTTCCGCAGCTCCTCGCGCAGGAGCTGAGGGGCCAGGCCATAGAGCTGCGCCATCACCTCGACACGCTCCTCGGCTTCCTCTTCGGTGACGAGCACCTTCTCCTTCTCGGCGATCTTCTCCAGGATGAAGAACTCCTTCATCTGCAGCCGGATGATGTCTCGCTGAGCTTCTTCGGTGGTCGCCCGCTCTTCCTTGATGGCGAGCTCCTGCACCTCGTCGGGCCGGAAACCCTGCTCCAGAAGCTCGTACTCGCGCGCCTGGCGCATCCGGCCTCTGAGGGCCTCGACGAGCCCCTCCGGAAGCTCCATCGGCGTCCGCTCGGCGATGGCGCCGAGGATTTTCGACTCGAGGAACTTGTCCCCCTGCCGGCGACGGAGAACCTCGAGGGTTGTGCGGACCTCGTTCCGGAAAGCCTCGACGCTGTCCTTCCCGAACTTCCTTGCGAGCTCCTCATCGAGCTCCGGAAGCTCGAGGCGCTGCGTCGACTCGAGGGCAAACTCGAGGTCCACCTCGCGGTCCCGGAGGACCTCGTCGGGGTAGTTCCCCGATACCTGGACCCGCAGGCGGAGAGGCGCCGCCGAGGAACGGTCCCAGGCCGCGACGCGGGCGGCCAGGTCCTCCACGTAGAAGGCGTCCAGCACCTTGCTCGAGGGCGTGAACCTCGCCGCGACGCCCGACTTCACCTTCACGCCGTCCGCGAGGAGGCTGTACTGTCCGTGGAAGACGTCGTCGGGGCCCGCCTCCAGGGGGTCCACGCTCGTGAGCTGGCCCTCCTTGCGGCGCAGGAGCCTTATCCGCTCCTCCACGTCCGCGTCCGTGACCGGGAGGGCCTCGCGCTTCACCTCGATGCCCGCGGGATCGCCGAGCTCGAACTCCGGCTCCACCTCGAACTCGGCGACGTAGCTCAAGCCGGCGGTGGGGTCCGCGGCGGGCTTGAGCTGGACATCGTCGATCTGGGGCGAGCTCACGAGCTTGAGCTTCTGCCCCTCGATGACCTCGGAGAAAGAACCCGAGACGAGGGCCTCTTTCAGGTCGCCCTCGATCTCCTCCCCGAACCTCGCCTCGAGGAGCTTCCGCGGGATGCGGCCGGGGCGGAAGCCCGGGAGCTGGATCGAGCCGGCCAGCTCCTTGTAGTTCTTGTCGAGCTTCTCCTTGACCGTCTCGGCGGGCACCGACGCCTTCACGCGACGCTTGCACGCGCTCACCACCTCGATCTCCCAGCGGGTCCCGAGGCCCTGCTTCTCGTCCTTCTCTTTCGCTTCCTCGCTGTGCGTGCCCGCCGTTTCCGTGTCTGTCACCATGGTTCGGCGGCGACTGCGTGATCGCCGCTCTGTGGGGAGGAGGGAAGTCTCTTCAACCGTCACCAGCTCGAGCGGCCAGGAAGCAGCGTCCGTCAAGGCCCGCTCCTCGCTCAAGTTACCGCTACTATAGCGAGGCTCCTCCAGAGTGCAAGACGGCAGAGAATCCCGTCGACAAGGGCCGCGCGCCGGTCGAGAATCCCCGGCGATGATCACGAGGGCCACGCAGCGGATCGCCATCGAGGGGCAGGTCGTCTCCCACCGCGCCGTGGGCGAGAACGAGACGCTCCGGCAGCGCATCGAGATCGACCTCGCCTCGGGCCGCATCGTGAGCGTGGAGGACGCCGGGGACTCGCCCAGTGCCACCGCGGCCGACCTCGTCCTGGGAGAGGGCTACTGGATCTTCCCCGGCCTCGTGGACCTCCACGTCCATGCCAGGGAGGACACGACGTCGCTCCAGTGCTACAAGGAGTCCTTCGAGACTGCGGGCCTCGCCGCGATCCACGGCGGGGTGACGGCATTCGCCGACATGCCCAACAACCCCCGCCCGCCGGTGGACGACGACTCCTACGGCGTGAAGCGCGAGATCGCGAGGCGCTGCCCCGTCGACGTCTTGCTCTACGCCGGGATCGGTCCCCGGACCAGACCCCTCAGCTTCCCGGCGCCCTACAAGGCCTACATGGGCCCAAGCGTCGGCGACCTCTACTTCGAATCCGCCGATGCCCTGCGGGAGGCGCTCGCGAGGTACCGCGGGAAGCGCGTCTCCTTCCACGCCGAGGCGCCCGAAGTCCTCGAGCGGCACAGGACCGCACCGACCCACGCCGAGCGCCGCCCGGCCGCAGCCGAGGCGAAGGCGGTGGACCTCGCCGTCCGGCTCAGCCAGGACTTCGGCATCGAAGCCAACATCTGCCACCTCTCGACGGCCGAGGGCCTCGAGCACATCCGGACGGCCCGGAGGCGCGGCGTTCCCGTGACCTGCGAGGTGACCCCCCACCACCTCTTCTACGACCAGGACAACGCCGCCGGCTTCGCAGAGCCGGCCTTCCTCCAGTCGAACCCGCCGATCCGCTCCCGCCTCGACCGCATCGCGCTGCTCGAGGCATTCCGGGAAGGGGGGATCGACTACCTCGCCTCGGACCATGCGCCCCACAGCCTCGAGGAGAACGAGCGGGGGATCTCCGGCGTGCCGCACCTCGACACCTTCGGAGCGTTCGTCTTCTGGCTCCTCGATGAGGGCGTCTCCCTGCGCGCCGTCCGGCTCGCGGCGGCCGAGAGGCCCGGCCGGTTCCTGAGCCAGTTCCTGCCGGACCTTTACGGGAAGGTGGAGAAGGGCTTCGTGGGTTCTTTGACCATCTTGCGCCGCGAGCCGCAGGTGGTCCGCCGGAGCGGCCTCAAGACGCGCGCCGGCTGGTCCCCTTTCGAGGGGCAGAGCTTCAGCGGGCGCGTGAGCCACACAATCGTGCGCGGAAAGATCTACCCCCAGATCGAGGACTAGCGACCTTCACGGCCCGCCGGGCCGCCGCCGATAGTAGAGCCTGAGAGCCATGGCCCGCCTCAAGGTCTACGACGGTCAGGAGAAGCTGGCGGACCTGGAGCTCGGCGCCGAGACGGTCACCATCGGCCGCGACGCCGAGAGCTCCCTCGTCCTCCCCGACGCCAGCGTGTCGCGGCGGCATGCCCAGGTCGAGCCCAACGGCAACTTCTTCCTGATCCGCGACAACGGCAGCACGAACGGCACCTTCGTCAACGAGATGCTGGTGCGCGTGCAGCTCCTGAGCCACGGCGACCTCGTGCGGATCGGCAAGTACCTCCTCCGCGTCGAGGCGAAGCGGACGAAGGAGCAAGACTCGACGCACGTCCGCGTCGAGCCGATCCGCTTCCCCGGGGCGGGGCCCTCGGGGCCCGGGGACCAGGAGGCCGCCGCCGTGCGCTTCGAGAGGGACCGAGCGTTGGCCGGCGCCAGCGCCTCGCGCCTCCTTCGCCTCTGCGAGGTCCAGGGCGAGCTCGGCCACGTCGACGCCGTCGAGACGCTCCTCGACCGCGCCCTGGAGCTCGCCGTCGGCGAGCTCCAGGCCGAGCGCGGCAGCCTGCTCCTGTGCGCGTCTCCGGCGGGCGACTGCGGAGGCGTGCGGTTCGTCCCGGCCGCAGTGCGCGGGGCCCGAGGCGGGCGCGACGGGGCCGGGCCGCCCGAGGAGCTCGTGATCCCGGAGCCCCTGCTCGTCCAGGCGACCGGGCGAACCGAGGGCCTGTGCTGCCAGCTCCCCGGCACGCCGGAGCGCTGCTGTCTCATCGCGCCGCTGAGGGACAGGGCCAGGGTGAGCGGCGCGATCTACGTGGAGCGGGGCCCCCCGGCCCCCCCGTTCGGGAGCGAGGATCTGCGCTTCCTGACGGCCATGGCCGGCGCCGCCGCGATCGGCCTCTCGAACGCCCAGCTCTTCGCCGAGGCCTCCGCGGAGCGCGACAAGGTACAGGCCATCTTCACGAGCCTCACCGACGCCGTCCTCGTCACCGACCGCGATCTCAAGGTGCTCGAGGCCAACGCCGCGTCCACGGTCCTGCTGGGGCTCCAGGAGAGGAACCCGCTGGGGCGGTGCCTCTTCGAGATCCTCGACGGATTCACCGTGAAACCGGCCATCGAGGTCCTGCGCTCCTCGAGCCTCAAGGACGGCGCCCTGTTCCACCTCTTGCGAGCCTCGCGGGACGGGAAGGAACCCGAGGCGCTGCTCGCCGGCAAGGCGCTGCCGTACCCCGTCGGCGCGGCCGAGCCCAGGGGCGTCGTCGTCATCCTGCGCGACCGCTCGGACTTCCGCCGCCTGGAGGCGCTCAAGACGCAGTTCATCGGCAATCTGGCCCACAAGCTGCGATCCCCCTTGACCGTGGTGCAGGGGAGCCTCCCGCTCCTCAAGGAGGGGTCCGGCGAGGCGCAGCAGATCCTGGCGGACCTGGAGCGGAGCTCGGTGGCCCTCTGCCGGCTCGTCGACGAGTTCGCGGAGTTCGCGGAGCTCGAGGTCCGCTCGGCGAGGCTCGTCCCGGCCCCGGAGCCGGCGAGCCTGAAGGCGCTCGTGCGCGAGGCCGTGAGGTCCGTCGCGCAGGAGGCGCGGGACAAGGGGATCCTCCTCGTGGAGCGCGTGAGGGAGGACCTGCCGCCCGTCCTGGCCCGCGCCGAGCGCCTGACCCGCGCCTTCCGGCGCCTCCTCGAGAACGCCGTGAAGTTCACGGACCACGAGGGGCAAGTGATCGTCGACGCGGAGGACCTGGGCGAGTACGTGAGGCTGGACATCGTCGACGACGGCCCCGGGATCCCGCGGGAGGAGATCGAGTCGGTCTTCTTCGTTTGCCACCAGGTGGACGCCGAGCGGACGGGCCAGGTCCCGGGGGCCGGGCTCGGCTTGACCTTGGCCCGCCACCTGGTGCAGGAGCACGGCGGCGAGATCGAGATCACGAGCCCGCACCTCTTCCCCGACCGGGGGACCAGGGTCTCGGTCCTCCTCCCCGCCCGGCGCGAACGCGCCGCGCCGGCAGCCGGGCCCGAAGCGTGTGCCGCCGGACGGGGGGCGCCATGAGCCCGCCGGGCACGACCCAGAGACCGGCCGGCGAGCGGAAGGACCCGTCGCTCGAGAAGACCTCGCCCCTCGACGCGGCTCCTCCAGCGGCGGGAGCCCGGGGACCGGCCGCCGGCGTGCCGCAGGAGTCCGGCGCGCCCCTTCCCGGGGTCTCGACGGACGCGGAGCTTTTGAGGCGGGAGCTCGAGGCGAAGGCGAGGGAGTGCGCCGCCCTCGTCCAAGCGACCGAGCAGCTCAAGGCCGCCCTCGAGGCCCTCCGGAGCGACTTCGCCGCCCAGAAGAGCGAGGGCATCCTCGAAGTCCGGGCCATCCAGGACGCCCTCGGGAAGGCCCACTCTCAGGCCGCGCAACTTCAAGGCGAGATCGCCGACCTCCGGAGCTCGAACAAGCGGCTCAAGCTGCAGACCTTGAGCCTCCAGTACCATATCAACCTGTGGGGCATCCCGGTCGCGTCGGGCGACGGCACGACGGACGGCCAGCTCGAGCCTCAGGGCATCGCGGGCCCCTTCTTCCCGGCGCTCACGCCCCTCCCCGGCAGCTCCGACCCGGTCCCCGCCGCCCTGAGGGGAGACCTGGCATCGTTCTGCTTCCCCGACGTCCTCGGTTTCCTCGCCAGCTCGAGCCGCGAGGGGGTCCTGACGGTGGTGACGGAGGGCATCGTCTCGAAGCTCTACCTGGAGCGCTCGTGCCTCAAGCTCGCGGGCTGGAACGACAGGGACCCCGACCTGGCGCTCGCCACGCTCCTCGAGGAGTCGGGGCTCGTCGACCCCCGAGCCCTGGCCGACCTCCGCGCCCGCTCCCTCTTCGACCTCGAGGTCGCGGGCATCCTCGTGGGGGAGAAGCGAGCCCCCGCCGCGACGGTCCAGGCGGGCCTGCGCGAGCACGCCCGCGTCATCTTGGGCTTCCTCTTCCACTCGACCCGGGGCTCCTTCTTCTTCCAGCCGGGTCAGATCCCGCGCAAGCGCGAGCTCCAGTTCGCCCTGCCCGTGACGGACGTGCTCCTCAAGACGGCCGCGGCGATGGACGAGAGGACGAGGGCCGCCTTCCACCCCCCCGGCGTCGCCGAGGCGGCGGCGGGGGATTGACGGCCCCGCCCCCCGCCCAGGCGGGCTTGCATTCCCCCGCGCCGTGGGAAAGCATGGGGACCATGCCCGCCCACGTCCCCCGAGATCGCCTCGACATCCGCTTCGCTCGCTCCGGCGGGCCCGGCGGGCAGAACGTCAACAAGGTGGAGACGAAGGTGGAGGTCCGCTTCGTCCTGGCGGAGGCCGACTGGATGCCCGAGGGCGCTCGGCGTCGCCTCCTCGAGAGCCAGGGGCCGAGGCTCACGCGCGAAGGGGAGCTCGTGGTGAGCTCGAGCCGGCACCGCAGTCAGGCCCGGAACCTGGAGGACTGCCTGCGGAAGATCGAGCGCATGGTCGAGGCCGCGAGCCGGGCTCCGAGGCGCAGGATCCCCACGGCGCCCTCGGGCGCATCGAGGGCGCGTCGCCTGCGCGGCAAGCGGGCCCGGAGCGAGACGAAACGGGGCCGCGGCTGGAGGCCCGGGGAGGATTGACCGCTCTACCGGAAGATCATCTCCGGGATGTTCCCGACCTCGATCGCGACCACGACCTCGCTCAGGATGCGGGTATCGTGCTCCCGCACCTCGAGGACGAAGGGCATGCCTTGCTGGATGTCACCCCCGAGCCGTGCGCGGAACTTGTCCCCGAGGTCGAGCCGCTCCTTCGACTGGGAGAACTTCTGCATGACCATGGTGTTGGTGTCCGAGCTCTGCAGGTGCTCCCGGACGACCCAGCGCGTGCCCGAGTCATCGGGCTCGGACAGCCAGTAGACGGAGCCGCCCTGCGTCTCGACGCGGCAGCTCGCGGCCTCCCGCTCGGCGAAGTAACTCACGACCTCTGGTTTGTCGCGCTCGCTCATGGAATCCCCCGTAGGAGCTCGCGCCGGGACGCACGGGTCCTGCGCCCGGCGCTGCCCACGTAGCCCGAGTATCGGACGCGGCGCGCGAAAAGTTGACGGCGCGGCGCCCCTGGCAGCGAGCCCCGCCGCACTCGCCGAGCGTGGGTTCTGTAAGGAGCTCGCCCCAGGGGCCGGGAAGGGACAAAAAAGAGGGGCTGGAGAGAAGAGAGGAGAATCCGTTCTCCGCGCAGCCCCCGGCACCTGCCCGAGGCCCGTCCCGGAACGCTTCCGGAACAAGCTGCCGGAGAGCCCTGCTCTGAGTGCTCCCGGACAGCGCGGCCGTCGAGCGGCTGCCTTCTCGACCCCCTCGAGACTCCTTCACGGCGCAAGCTGCTCGCCAGCTCGTCGCTGGACTCGAAGCGGGACTCGGTGCCGACCTTTCACCCGCCCGGACACCCGGGCGTTGTGTAGAGGAACACTCGAATCCTCACTCGCGAGGCGCATCATGCCCATGCGCCCTGCAGCAGATGCGTCGTGGTATCGGAGGGATCGAGCTCAAGATTGTCGTGATCGTAGCGATGGGCTCCATCGATGTCAAGACGGCGGCGCGCGAGATGGAGCGAGATGGAGACGAACATGGAGACGCAGGAGGTCGGACTCAGGAGGTTGGATGCGCGAGGCCGTCTCCGTACAATGCGGCGGTGGGAATCTCGGTCGTCCTCCCCGCGTACAACGAGGCCGCCAGGATCCGCGACACGGTCTCGACCATTGCGGCGTTCCTGGAGCAACGCTTCCCCGAGTGGGAGATCATCGTCGTCGACGACGGCAGCGGGGACGGGACCGAGGCCGCGGTCCAGGACCTCCGCGGCGTCCGATGCCTCCGCAACGACGTGAACCGCGGCAAAGGCTACAGCGTGCGCCGCGGGATGCTCGAGGCGCGCTTCGATCCGATCCTCTTCAGCGACGTCGACCTGTCGACGCCCATCGAGGAGGCGCTCGCCCTCCTCGAGGCGATCGAGGCGGGAGCCGACATCGCGATCGGGACGCGGCGCCCCGGGACCGGGAAGAGCCTGCGGCGCACGCCGCTCCGCAGGCTCATGGCCTGGGGCTTCCGCACCCTCGTCAAGGCGCTCGTCATCCGCGGCTACCACGACACGCAATGCGGGTTCAAGATGCTCCGGCGGGTGGCCGCCCGCCGCATCTTCCCCCTCCAGCGCCGCGAGCGCTGGGGCTTCGACGTGGAGCTGCTCTTGATCGCGCGGCAGCACGGCCTCCGCGTGGCCCAGGTGCCCGTGTCCTACCACGAGTCGTCGGAGAGCAGGCTCCGCCTCCACACTCCCCTGACGATGCTCGCCGACCTCCTCAAGATCCGCTGGAGCTCCCTCCTCGGCCGTTACGGGCCGAGGGGGTGAGGCAAGAAAACACCGGACTCACTGAAGGGGGTGGAGTGGGTGGAGATGGGTGTCGGGTGGCGCGAGGGTGGGTTGGGCCCCCGCGGTCGGGAGAGTGGACGCTCGCGGCCGTGGGGTCCGGCTCAAGGCTGCCGGTGGGCGCGAGGTCGGCTTCAGCCTGAACAGGCTTGAGGAGGTGGGTTGGCCGGGAGGGGTTAGGTCCCGGTGGGCGTGAGTCCGGTGTCGTTCATCCTGGTTCGAGGGAGGCTTTGCCGGCAATCGTTGTCTGGAGACAGAGGGAAACTCCCGTGCCCGCCGGATCGCGGCTCGAGCGCCCGGGTCGCAAGCCCGAAGGGGATCAGGGCTTGGGTCCCCGCGAGGCGCCTGGGGCCGGGGAGCCGCCGCGCCTCAAGCGGGAGAGATGCGTGCAGGGGGCGGTCGAAGCGTCCCGGATTTGGACGAGGCGGTCTGGGTCCCAGCGAAGCGGATAGCTGGGTCCCCGGCAAGAGGCTGGCTGGGTCCCCGGCAGGACGCTACCGCTCGTCCTCCTTCTCGAGGTCCTTGAGCAGGCGGTCCAGGTCGTCGTCGCCGGCGTCTCCCTCCTCGCTGGAGCCGCTCCCGCCCTCGCCGGAGGCCTCGGAGCGCTCCTCGGGCGCTTCCCGCGAGCCCGCCTCGGGCTCGGGCTCGAGCTCCTCCACGGGCGCCGGCTCCTGCGCGGGTGCTTCGCCGGCGGCAGGCATTTCCTCGCTCGGCTCGTCGCTGGGCTCAACGCCTGACGGCTCGCTGGGCTCCTCGCTCGGCTCCTCGCTGGGCTCGTCGCTCGGCGGCTCGACGGCCGGCGGCTCCGGCTCCTCGCCCCGCAGCTTCTCCACGTCGAGGGCGGGGGGCTCCTCGGCCTTCTTGCCGTGGGACGCGAGCCGTCGGCGCGGCCCGCTTCCGTCGCCGGCGCTGCCCCGCCGCTCCCTCCACGCCGAGATCACGCCCCTCCGGGGAGCCGCGCCGGCCGCCGCCCGGGGGGCCGCAGCCGGCCGATCGGCCTCCGGCGAGGGCAGGAGATCGAGGTCATCGGCCGCCTCGCCGGGGGCGCTCGACTCCACCCGTGAAGCGGCCGCCGCAGCCGCATCGGGCCGCGTCCCGCTCGAGGTGGAGCGGGTCTCGACCTCCCCGCAGCTCACGAGCAGGGCCAGAGCCATCGTCGTGCACAAGGACGCAGGGGCGCTTGGGCGTTTCATGGGAGCAACCTCGAGGGGGTGAATAAAGCCCGGTGGACAAGAGACAGAATACCCAATACAAAGGCATTCAGGATCCATTTTTCCCCGGAGCGTCCCCATGAGATACGGCGTCCTCCTTGCCCTCGCAGCGCTATCCTCCGCCGTCACAGGCTGCCATTACCACCACGTCCGCGCCCCCGATCCCGTCACCACTGAGGAGATCATCCGCTGGACGAAGGGTGGGGTGCCCCCGGACGAGATCATCCGCCGGATCGAGGACTCCCGCACGGTGTACCGGATGGACTCGAAGGACGTCGTGGACCTCCACAACCAGGGCGTGGACCAGAAGGTGATCGACCACATGCTCGAGACCGAGAGGCGCCACATCGAGCGGCGCAGCCGCGACCCCTGGCACCATCACCACTGCGACCCGTACTGGTGCCCGTACCACTCCCCGGTCCACATCGGCTTCGGGTGGTACTTCTGACCGTGCCGCATGGCGGAGGAGGTCGACGCCGTCGTCATCGGAGCAG
The DNA here is from genome assembly GCA_016209535.1 of Planctomycetota bacterium. GTDB lineage: Bacteria > Planctomycetota > UBA8108 > UBA8108 > SXIK01 > JACQVW01. The sequence continues at coordinate 10,411 of JACQVW010000170.1, forward strand.
GCCACAACGGGCTCGTGGCCGCGGCGTACCTCGCCCGGGCGGGCCTCGAGGTGGCGGTCGTCGAGCGCCGGGACATCGTGGGCGGGGCGGCCGTGACCGAGGAGGTCGTCCCGGGCTTCAAGTTCTCCCGCGCGGCCTACGTCAACAGCCTCTTCCGTCCCGGGATCATCCGCGACCTGCGCCTCGGGGAGCACGGCTTCGCCATGATCCCGCGCAACCCATCGTCCTTCACGCCGCTCCTCGACGGGCGGTGCCTCCTCCTGGGGCCCGACCCGGCTCTCGTCCGGCGCGAGGTCTCGAAGTTCTCGACGAGGGACGCCGAGGCCTTGCCGCGCTACGAGGCGCTCCTCGAGAAGGCGGCCCTCTTCTTCGAGCCTCTCCTCGACGAGCCGCCTCCCGACCTGGCAGCGGCGTCCTGGCTCGAGCGCCTGGCGGCGCTGCGTGAGCTGGCCGGGGTCGGGCTGCGCGCCCTGCGGCTCGGCCCGGACCTGCCGCGCGTCCTCGAGGTCCTCGCGGCGCCCGCCCGGCGCATCCTCGAGCGGTGGTTCGAGTCGGAGCCGCTGCGCGGGACCCTGGCGACCGACTCGATCATCGGCGCCATGGCGAGCCCGTCGACGCCCGGGAGCGGCTACGTCCTCTTCCACCACGTCATGGGCGAGACGGACGGCGCCCGCGGCGTCTGGGGCTACGTGCGCGGGGGCATGGGGGCCCTCGCTGGGGCGATCGCGAGCGCTGCGCGGCGGGCGGGCGCGCGGGTCCTGACGGGCCGCGCGGTCGCGAGGATCATCGTCGAGGAAGGACGCGCCGCGGGGGTCGCCCTCGAGGACGGGACCGAGGTCCGCGCCAAGGCGGTCCTCTCGACCGCGGACCCGCACGTGACCTTCATGAGGCTCCTCGAGCCCGAGGCGCTGCCCCCCGACTTCCGCGCCCACGTGGCGCAGCTCGACTTCTCCTCGGCCGTCACGAAGATCAACCTGGCGCTCGACCGGCTGCCGAGGTTCCCCGCCCACCCCGGCCCCGAGCCGGGCCCGCAGCACCGCGGGACCGTCCACATCGTCTCCACCCTCGAGGAGATCGAGGCCGCCTACCGCGACGCCGCCGCGGGGCGGCCGTCGTCGAGGCCCGTGATCGAGATGACCCTCCCCTCCGCCCTGGACCCGTCCCTCGCCCCTCCGGGCAAGCACGTCGCGAGCCTCTTCGTCCAGTACACGCCCTACCGCCTCGCCGATGGCTCCTGGGACGACCCGGGCAGGAAGGACGCCTTCGCGGACCGCGTCTTCAAGGTGATCGAGGAGTACGCGCCGGGCTTCACGGCCTCGGTGATCGCCCGCGACGTCTTGAGCCCCCTCGACCTCGAGCGGGTCTTCGGCCTCACGGGGGGGAACATCTTCCACGGGGCCATGACGCTCGATCAGCTCTTCTGGCTCCGCCCCGCGCCGGGCTGGTGCCGCCACCGCACGCCCGTGCCGGGCCTCTACCTCGCCGGGGCCGGCGCCCACCCGGGCGGCGGCGTCCTGGGCGCGCCCGGGAGGAACGCGGCGATGGCGGCGCTGCGAGACCTGCGGAGGTAGCTCGAAGCGCCCGTCACGGAGCCTCGGCCGCCGCGGGCGCCTGCGGGCGGGTCTCCAGGCCGACGATGAGGAAGAGGTCGACGAACTCCATCGTGCCGTCCTGCAAGGCGACGACCGCCATGCGCGTGTTGGGCGGAAGGAAGGCGAAGTCGCGATGCGGTATGAAGTACTGCCTTCCGTCGGCCAGGTGGACCGTGAACGGCTGGAAGGGCTGGGCGGTGAGCACCTTGCGGAACTGGTCTGCGGTCACGGGGACGTCCTCCGTCGTGAGGGGGCGGCAGGTAGGATCTATTCAAGATCAGCGTCGCCTATTGTACATGCCCAGGCTCCACCAGCGTGACGTACGCGTCGAGGATCACTCGCCCCGCCGCATCCTCGACCCTGCCCGAGGGCCAGCGCACCACCAGGGAGTCGATCGACCGCGCGTCGCCGAGGCCGAAGAGGAGCCGGAGGTCGCCCTGCGAGAGGTACCCGCTCCCGCTTTTCACCTCGCGCACCTGGAGCCGGCCGCCGGCGCGCAGCTCCACCCGCGCGCCGATCGCCGACCGGTTGCTCCTCGTCCCGGCGAGCCGCAGCCCGAGCCACCGGCCCGCCCGGAGCGAGTCGTTCCGGAGGAGGAAGGGCTCCGCGTTCAGGTTGCTCACGGCAATGTCCAGGTCGCCGTCCCCGTCGTAGTCGCCCGCCGCCGCCCCGCGCCCCACCCGCGGCTCCATGGACGCGGCGCGGTCGAGCCTCCGGGTCGCGAAGCGCCCGTTCCCGAGATTCCGGTGGACGAGGCTCGGCTGCGCGTACGCCGCGCCCTCCTGGAACCGGGCCACGTTGTCGAAGACGTGGCCGTTCGTCACGAAGAGGTCGAGGAGGCCGTCCGAGTCGAGGTCGGCGAAGACCGAGGCCCACCCCACGTAGGGCAGGCTCGCCTCCCCGGTGCCGCTCGCGAAGGAGACGTCTTCGAACAGGCCGCCCCCGAGGCTCCTGTAGAGAGCGTTTGTCTGGCCGTCGAAGTTCGTCACGACGAGGTCGAGGAGGCCGTCGCCGCTCCAGTCGCCCCAGTCGGTCCCCATGCCGTTCTCAAGAACCCCGTTCTCGCTCACGGCGACGCCCGCCTCGAGCCCGCGCTCGAGGAAGGTCCCGTCGCCCAGGTTCCGGAAGAGGTGGTTCTCGTTCGTGTCGTTGGCGACGTAGATGTCGGGCCAGCCGTCCGAGTCGTAGTCCCCCACGGCCACCCCGAGTCCCCGGCCCCGCGGCATGAGGACTCCCGCCTCCGGGGTGACGTCGGTGAACCTCCCGCGGCCGTCGTTCCGGTAGAGGCGGTCCGGCGCGCCGGGGTAGTCCTGGGGCAGGCAGTAGACGTGGAGGCCGCCGCGCGTGCACCGCTTCTCCTTCCCCGTCTCCACCTCGACGTAGCTCGCGACGTAGAGGTCGAGGTCGCCGTCGCGGTCGTAGTCGAGGAAGGACGCGCTCGAGCCGAAGGCGGGATCGGCGACGCCCGCCTCCGCCGCCGAGTCGGCGAAGCGGCCGCGCTCGTTCCGGTAGAGCCTGTCCGGGCCCAGGCACGCGACGAAGAGGTCCTCGTCGCCGTCGGAGTCGACGTCTCCCGCCGCGCAGCCCGTCGCGTAGCCCGGCTCGCCGAGCCCCGAGGCGTCCGTCGCATCGGCGAAGCGGCCGCCGCCGGCGTTGCGGAAGAAGCGCGAGGTGGCGCGGTCGGCCTCGGGGCAGCCGGGAAGGGGGACGCCGCTCGGGAAGTAGAGGTCGAGCCGCCCGTCGCCGTCGGCATCGATGAACGCCACGCCGCTCCCCACCTGCTCCGCGAACCAGCGGCTCCCGCAGCCGCCGTCGGTGTGCCGGAAGCGTATCCCGGCCTCGCGGGCCGCGTCGGTGAAGACGATCTGGGACGCGGCCGGCGCCGGGCCGAGGAGCCCGGCGAGCGCGCAAGCGGCGACGGAGGCCGGCCCGCGGTTCACTTCGAGCCGCCCTTCGCCTCGCCGAGGATCGCCCGCCTCTCCTCGAGGTACTCGGCCTTCCCGGGGTCGAGGGCGAGGGCCTTCTCGATCCACCGGAGCGCCTCGTGGCGATCCCCCGCCCCGTGGAGGGCCCAGGCGAGGTTCGCGTAGCGCACGGCACGCGGGTCCAGCTCCGCCGCCCGGCGGGCGTGCGCCACGGCGCGCGGCGCATCCCCTTCGCGGAGGTAGACCGCGCCCAGCCTCGCGTGCGCCTCGACGTAGGCCTCGTCGGCGTCGAGGGCGCGCTCGAGCTCGCGGGCCGCGCGCCTCAGGTCCCCTTCGCGGAGGTGCGTCTCGGCGCGAGCGACGTGCTGCCCGGCCTTCGCCTGGCGGAACCTCCGGAGGTGCCGCTCGCCCTCCTCTTTCCGGCCCAGGCGGAAGCACACGCACGAGAGGCGGTACCAGGCCGGCGCGAGGCCCGGGTCGAGGGCCGCGGCGGCCTCGAGCTCGCCCCGCGCCTCCTCGAGGCGGCCCAGCTTCTCGAGGACGCCGCCGAGGCCGTGGCGCACCTTGGCCTCCCGCGGCGCGATCTTCGCCGCCTTCCCGTACGCCGCCCGAGCGCCCTCGAGGTCCCCGCGCCTCGCCAGCACGACCGCGAGGTTGTGCTGCGCGGCGAGGCTCCCGGGCTCGATGGAGACGGCCGCCCGCAGGTGCGCCTCGGCCTCTTCGAGCCGGCCCGCCTCGGAGCGCAGGACTCCGAGGGCGGTCAGGGTCTCGACGCGCCCCGCCTCGAGCCTCAGGGCCACGACGTAGTGCTCCGCGGCGCTCTCGGGCCTCCCGAGCTCCTCGCAGGCCCTCCCCGCCTCGTGGTGAAGCCTCGCCGAGGCCGGAAGCTCCTCGATGCCCTTGAGGAGGGCGTCGAGGGCCGCCGCGGGCTTCCCTTGCGCCCTCAGGGCCCCGGCCCGCTCGAGGAGATCCTTCTCCGCCTCGGCCCGCGCCGCGACGGGGGCGAGGACGGCCAGGAGGACGATCGGGACGCGAGCCACCCCGCATGCGAAGCGGCTCGCGTCCAGCCTGCGCGCCACGGCCGGCGATCAGCAGTTCGTGTAGGAGGCGCAGCCGAGGTCCCCGGCGGCGTCCTCGGGCGTCGGGTCCGGGCCGCAGACCTCCGGCGGCGGCCCGGGAGGCGCCGGCGCCGCCGCGCCCAGGAAGAGGTAGCCGAGGTCCCGGATCGCGTCCGTCAGCTCCACCTTCCCGTTGTCGTCGGCGTCCGCGGCGTCCATGCAGGTGGGCGACGCGGCGCCGAGGAAGAGGAACCCGAGGATCCGGATCGCGTCGGTGAGCTCGAGCCTGCCGTTGTCGTCGGCGTCGCCGCGGTGGTACTTCGGCTTCTGGCAGGCCGGCTCGTTCGCGCAGTCCTCGTCGTCGCAGTCCGCCTTGCCGTCCCCGTCCTCGTCGCCCACCTTGGCGCAGTCCTCCTTGGGTCCCGCCGTGGGCACGAGCGAGACGTCGAGCCCTTCGGTGATCGGGTTCCCAAGCTCGTCCTGGAAGCGGAACGCGAACTCCCACTCGCCCGTGCCCTCGAAGACCTTGATGATCACGCTGTTCTGGCCCGGCGCGAGGGTGTGAACGTCCGTGAACTGGGTGTTCTCGTTGGGCGACACGTCCTGGGGCGTGCAGACGCTGGCCCCGGGGCGAGGGACGCTGTTGATCCAGGCCTCCTCGCCGTTCAAGAGGACCTGGACGGAGTCGTCGCTCGAGATCCCCATGTAGACGTCCATGGGCACGCCCGTCTCGTTGATCACGTAGCACTGGGCGTAGGCCATGACGTTGTCGATGTCCTGCCGGTACATGTCGCGGAAGTAAATCCGCCCGTCGTTGTCGCGCCATTCGAATACGGTGGGCACGCCCCCGGGGTTCCTGCGGGGGGTGCCGATGGTGCTGCCGCTCTTCAAGCCCGTGGCGGCGGAAGCTCCGTTGTACTCCGTCTGGATCGTGGCGTCGGGCCTCCACTCGAACTCGGTCTCCCCCGTCACGCCGTCGGTCATGTAGTCGAGCCGCATCGCCTCCTCGCCGGGCGCGGCGCCGCCGCCCTGGCTGTAGGCCCCCAGCACGTTCCAGAAGCGGATGCCGCCGCACTCGGCGAAGGGAGCCTGCACGATGATGCACGTGGGCGGCGCCTCGTCGCTGTTGTTCTTGACGCCGATGACGTGGTCCTCCCCGTCCTGCGGCACGTCCGCCTCGGGGAGGATCGCCTTGACCGCGTCGCCCGGCACCTGCTGCTTCAGGACGTCGTCCACGAAGATCTTCGTGTCGACCGCGGGGTCCGCCGTGCCCGGGTTCTTCCAGGTGACCTCCACGGTCCCATCGGCGAGGCGCCTGCACCTGGGGTTCTCAACGGGCAAGGCGCAAGCGCCGAAGGACGCCACCTTCGTCGGGTCGAGGAACGAGAGCTTGCCGAAGACGCCCGGGTTGTGCCAGGCGCTCTCGTCCACCTCACGCTTCGCCCAGGTGAACTTGTGGTCTCGAGAGCTCCCCGCGGGGTCGTTCTGGTCCATGACGCCATCCTCGTCGGAGTCGACCTCGTAGTCGTCGTCGTTCCCCTGGAGGGCCCAGCCGACGCACGTGCCGTGGGAGGGGTCGATCTCCCAGGCGGGGCTGCCGTCGTCGTTGTTCCCCTGGGTCGCGAGGGCGATCGCGATCTCGCCCTGCCAGCCCGTCTTCCCGTTCCCGAATCCGTTCCCCAGGTCGCCCTGCTGGAGCTCCTGGACCATGCCGATGAGGAGGCTCGGCGCCGGGGCCCCGAAGTCGCAGGAGGGCTCACCGGTCGCGCCGGGCCTCCCCGTCACGCCTCCGAACTCGAGGTCCTCGGGCGTCTCCTTGCCGATCTGGTCGGCCCCGACGGTGAGCTGGGCGTCGTTCTCTTCGTAGCAGCCGCCGCCCCCAGTGCAGTTGGGACCGTTGTTGCTCGCATCGACGTAGACCTCGAAGGAGTCGTCCTGCCAGACGTTACAGAGGGACGTCTCGCCCACGACCATGGAGTCGTCGGTGATCTTCCAGGCCAGGTAGATGTACTCCTGGTCCGCCGCGGCGGCGTAGATCATCTGCCAGTCGAGCTCGGGGGGATCCAGGTTGATGGGCTTCTCCCCGGCGTTGAGGAGGTTCGTGTTGACGGTGTGGAAGGCCGCCCGCTTCCAGAGGGGCTCGTCAAGGATGCCGTCCAGCTCCACCTTGTACGGCCCTCCCTCGGCGGCCGGCACGAGGTCGATCCTCGGGCAAAAGTAGAGCTCCCCGTCGAGCCCGGCGGGGAACGGCGCCTGGGCTTCGAGCGAGAGCCCGGCGAGGAGACTCAGAGCCACGAGCCAGCATGCGGTCCTTACCATGGAAACTCCTTGCTCCCGAAGCCAAATCCCTTGGGCCGCGCTGAAAGCGCTCGACCCTGTCAGAATCCTCAAAACCCAAGCGTGGATTATACGCCCGGGCAGGAGGGCGGCACAAGCGCCGGGGCGGGGCCGGCAGGGTCCCGGCAAAGTCGTCCCAAGCCGTTGTTTCTCGATCGGGGACGCTTGGCGATCAACAGACTTGCAGCACTTTGCCCGGATCCTGGTCGGCGCGCCTCGGGCCTCGGTGCCTGGCCCCCGCGGCCCTCACCTCCCCCGCCTCGCCCTCACCTCACCGAGGAGCCGTTCCCCCTCCCCGGCGGGGGTCGAGGCGGCGAGGACCCCCGCCAGGCGCTCGGCCTCGTCGAGCCGCAAGTCGAGCTCGAGGTACGCCCGCACGAGGCGCTCGAGGACCCAGGGGTCGCCGGGGGCCGCCCCGAGGAGCCTGCGAAGGACGTTCAGGCGCTGGAAGGCCTCTCGGGGCGCCGCCAGGGCTCCGGCGGCGAGCCGCAAGGCCTCGGCGCCGCCAGGGTCCAGCTCCGCCGCCAGGAAGAAGAGCTCGAGGGCCGTCTCGCGCGGCCCCTGGGCCAGGAGGAGATTCGCCAGGGCCAGGCACTCGGGCGCGCTGTCCCGCAGAGGCTTCTCCGAGAAGGCGCGGGCCAACCTGTCGCGCTCCGCGAGCTTCTCCTCGAGCGCCCGCTTCATCTCGAGGACGCGGGCGACCTCGGGCTCCTCGGCGCGCGAGCCGAAGACGCGCTCGAAGGCCTCGAAGCTCTCGAGGTCTCCCGGGCCCGAGCGTACGAGGTCCATGATCTCCCGCGCCGCGAACCGCAGGTCCCCCTGGAGGCCCCGGGCCGTCGCGGTCCAGCGTCGCAGCTCGGCGGGGCCGGACCCTTCGCCCCCCGCACGCCTCCGGGACTCCGCGAACAGCTCGAGCGCCCTCGCCGCCTCGCCCCTCGCGATGTGGAGCCGCCCCGCGCCGCAAGGGGGGCGCCAGTCTCCGGGCGCGATCCGCTCCGCCCGCGCGAAGCACTCCTCCGCCGCGGGCAGCCCGGCCTCCTCCTCGAGGAGGGCGCGGCCCGCGCCGAGGTGGATCTCGAGGACCCGATCCACGCCCAGCTCGCGCGCCGCGGCCTCGCCGCCGGCGCGGCGAGAGGCCTCGAGCCATGCGTTCCCCGCCTCCGCGCTGCCGAGGGAGGCGAGGGCTTCGGCCTCCACGGCCAGGAGGTCGGGCCACGCGCGGGCGGCGGGCGGCCCCGACCCCGCGACGCGCAGGACGTCTCCGTATCGGTGGAGGCGCAGCCAGAGGCGCGCGAGGGCCGTCCTCACGGTGACGTCGCCGGGCCGGCGGGCCACGAGGTCCTCGAGCGCGCCGGTCGCGCGCAGGACCTCGCGGCGGTCGGCGGCCTGGAGGGCGAGCCTCGCCTCGTCGGCCTCGCCGGGGCCCGTCCGGTACTCCTTCGACGCGTCCTCCGTCGAGAGGAGGTGGCCCCGCTCGAAGAGCCAGGCGTGCTCGGCGCGGAGCGCCTTCGCGAGGTCCCCTTTCCCGAGGAGGAGGAAGACCTGGGCCGCCTCGGAGAGCGCGACCGCGTTGAAGGGCTCGGCCTCGAGGATCTGGGCGAGGCGGTCCGCCGCCTCGCGGGGACGGCCGAGGCGCTTGAGGGACCGCGCGAGCTCGATCGCCGCGAAGGACCTCTGCTCGGCGGCGAGGGCCTCGTCCGCGAGCAGGCGCTCGAGGAGCGGCGCCGCCTCGGCATGCTTCCCGAGGCGGGCGAGGACGTGGGCGAGGGCGAAGGCGCCCTTCCGGTGCCCCGGCTCGAGGGCCAGGAGCCTCTCGAGAGTGGCGCGGGCCGCCTCGTGGCGCATCATGACGCGCTGCGCGTCGCCGAGGTAGAAGAGGACCTCGTGGTACCGCGGGTCCCGCTCGAGGCACTCGGCGGCGAACCGCTCCGCGTCCTCGGCCCGGTTGGCCATGACGTAGGCCGCCATGGCCTTCCTCGCACTCTCGTCGCCGCGCTCGGGGCCCGCGGCGAGCGCCGCGGCGCGGTGGGCCGCGGCGGCCTCGGCCCAACGCCCCGCGGCCTCCAGGCCCGCGGCGGCGCCCTGGGAGGCGGGCCCGGGCCCGGCGGCCTCGCGGCCGCAGCCCGAAGCGATGGCGACCGCGGAGAAGGCCAGGGGGACGATCCAGGCTCGGTGGCTCACGGCGGACTCGGAGCTTATCGGCCCCGGTGGCTCCACGGCAAATCCAAAGCTATCTTTCTCCCGGGCGTGGTTCTGAACCGCGTAATCGCGGTTCTTGAACCACGCCTTCTCCCGGCTTCTCGCCGATAGTCGTCATGATCAAGTTCAAGTGCCTGACAGGCCGCCGCCAGGGCCAGGTCTTCGAGCTCAAGGGGGACTGCGTGGTCCTGGGGCGGGGCAAGGATTGCGCGGTGTGCCTCGATGACGAGGCCTGCTCGCGCTACCACGCGCGCATCGTCGAGGTGGGGGGAGCCTACATCATCACGGACCTCGACAGCACGAACGGCGTGCGCGTGAACGGAAAGCCCGAGAAGGAGGCGCGCCTGACCATCGGCGACGGCTTCGTCCTCGGGAGGAGCACCTTCGTCTTCCTCTCCGAGTCGGGTGGGCCCGAGGGCGAGGACGACTCCCCGCAGATCGAGAACACGGTGACCCTCGAGAGCGTCCGGAAGCTGTGCGCCCAGATGGGCTCGGCCGACATCGAGGAGCTGCGGCGCGTCCACGGCATGATGCAGGCCGCCTACCGCCTGGGCCAGGCCCTCAGCGCCACCCTCGATGGCGACGACATCTACACGCTGATCGCCCAGCAGATCTTCGAGAACTTCCCCGCGGCCGAGCGCGTCTGCCTCTTCCTGAGGCGGAAGGAGGACGTCGGCCTCGAGCTCGTCAGGAACGTCTCGCGCACGAAGGGGGAGGACGCCCCGGTGAGCCGATCGCTCCTCAGGTCCGTGGAGGCGGAGCAGGTCGCCATCCTGGCCTCCGACGCATCGTGCGACGAGCGGTTCGCAGCGGCGGAGAGCGTCGTCATCCAGGGACTCCGCTCGCTCATGCTCGTGCCCATGGTCGCGCGGAACAAGTTCGTCGGGGCCCTCTACGTCGAGAACTCGACCCGGCCCGCGTGCTTCAAGAAGGTCGACCTCGAGCTCCTCGCGCTCCTGGGCACCCAGGCCGCCTTCGCGGTCCAGAATGCGTTCCTCTACGAGGACCTGCAGGTCTCGTTCTACGAGACGATCCGGAGCCTGTCGAACGCCCTCGAGGCGAAGGACAAGTACACCCACGGCCACTCGGGCCGCGTGGCCCGGTACGCCGTCGGGATCGCGCGCGAGCTCGGCCTCGACGAGGAGCGCCTGGAGCGCCTTCGCACGGCGGCCGAGCTGCACGACATCGGCAAGATCGCCATCCCCGAGGCGATCATCGCGAAGAAGGGGAAGCTGACGAACGAGGAGTTCGCAGCGATCAAGAGGCACCCGCAGCTCGGGGTGGAGATCCTGAGGCCCATCCGCTTCCTGACGCCGACCCTGCCGTTCATCCTCCACCACCACGAGCGCTACAACGGCGGCGGCTATCCCTCGGGGCTCAAAGGACGGGACATCCCCCTCGAGGCGCGGATCATCAACATGGCCGACGCCTTCGACGCCATGACGACGCAGCGGCCCTACAACACCCCCATGACCTTCCAGGAGGCCCTCGAACGGTGCCGCAAGGCCGGGGGCAGCTTCGACCCCGCCTGCGTCCAGGCCCTCGGCGCCTACCTGGCCAAGGGGACCTGGGCCCAGCGGGTCGCCGAGGCGCCCGCCGCGGTCCCAGCCGAGGCCCAGCCGGTGGGGCAGCCCGGCGCCTAGTCGATCCCTCGGGCGGTCTCCATCGCCCGCGAGCGCCCGCGGGCCCTGGGGCCCTTGACCTCGGCCGCCTCCGCGACGAGACTCCGGCCATCGGCCCGCCGCCACCGCCAGAACTTCGCAGGAGGAGCCTCGAAACATGCCCTTCTCTCTCGCAGGACGCACCGCCATCGTCACCGGGAGCTCCACGGGCCTCGGAAAGGCCATCGGGCTCGCGCTCGGGAGGGCCGGAGCCAAGGTGCCCGTCAACTACTCTCGCGATGCGGCGCGCGCCGAGCGGGCGCTCGCCGAGCACCACGCGGCCGGGATCGAGACCGCCCTCGTCCGCGCCGACGTCACGACCGCGGAGGGGGTCGAGCGGCTCTTCTCGGAGACCGAGTCGAAGCTCGGCCCGGTCGACATCGTCGTCGCCAACGCGACCTGCGAGCAGCCCCTCAAGCCGATCGAGGAATACGACTGGGCCACCTACCAGCGGATGCTCGACTTCTTCGTCAAGAGCCCTTTCCTCCTGGCGCAGCGCGCGCTCCCCCGCATGAAAGCCGCGCGCCGGGGGCGGATCGTCAACATCACGAGCGAGGTCTTCCACCGGGCGACCTCGCCCTTCAGCGCCTACGTGGCCGCCAAGGGGGGCCAGATCGGCTGGTCCCGCAGCATGGCGCGGGAGCTGGCGCCCTTCGGAATCACGGTCAACACCGTGGCGCCGGGCTGGATCCCCGTCGAGCGCCACGCGAAGGACCCCCAGGAGGCCAAGGACGCCTACCGGGCCCTCATCCCCGCCGGCCGCTGGGGCGTCCCGGAGGACGTGGCCCACGCCGTCCTCTACTTCGCGAGCGACGAGGCGTCCTTCGTGACGGGCCAGACGCTCTGCGTGAACGGCGGGGTGACGCCGTGGTGAGCCGCGCCGCCCGAGCCCTCCGCGGCCTCCCGCTGGCCGCATGCCTCGCGGGGGCGCTCGCAGCCCCCGCGGCCCGCGCCGGCGACGCCTTCGTCGACGTCACGCGCGAGCGCGGAATAGGCTTCGTGAGCTCGAACGGCGCCACGGGGAGGAAGTACCTCGTCGAGACCATGCTCGCCGGCGCCGCGTGGCTCGACCACGACGGCGACGGCTGGCTCGACCTCTACCTCGTCCAGGGCCACGGCCACCCCGAGAAGGCCCTCGACGGGCCCGGCGGCCCCGGCGAGCCCGGCGATGTGCTCTACAGGAACGCCGCAGGCAAGCGATTCGAGGACGTCACGGCCAGGGCCGGCGTCGGCGACCGCGGCTACGGCATGGGCGCCGCCGCCGGCGACTACGACGGCGACGGCCGGCCCGACCTCTACGTCACCAACTACGGCCGCAACACGCTCTACCGGAACCGCGGCGACGGGACCTTCGAGGACGCGACGGAGCGGGCGCGAGCCTCGGGCGGCGGCTGGAGCACGAGCGCGACGTGGGTGGACCTCGACTCGGACGGCCGGCTCGACCTCTACGTCGCGCGGTATCTCGAGTACGACACTCGCAAGCACGGGGCCTGCTCCACCAAGGCGCCCGGGAGCGCGGAGAAGGTCCCCGCCTACTGCCACCCCCACCACTTCGAGGGCACTCCGGACCTCGTCTACCGCAACCTCGGGGACGGCGCCTTCGAGGACGTGAGCCGCAGGAGCGGCGTGGGCAAGGCCGGAGGCTGGCTCGAGGGGAAAGGCCTCGGCGTCGTCGCGTTCGACTTCGACTCCGACGGCGACCAGGACGTGCTCGTCGCCAACGACTCGGTCCCGAACCACCTCTGGCGGAACCTCGGCGGCTTCCGCTTCGAGGACGCGGCGCTGGAGGCGGGGTTCGCGCTCAACGCCGAGGGAGCGGCGCAGGCGGGGATGGGGATCGACCGCGGCGACGTGGACTCGGACGGGGTCCTCGACGTCTATGTGACGAACTTCAGCCGCGAGACGGACACGCTCTACGTCGGCACCGGCGCGAGCTTCCTCGACCTCACGGTCGAGCGCGGCCTCGCCCTGGCGACCTACCTGCCCCTCGCCTTCGGCGTCCGGCTCCTCGACTTCGACCTCGACGGCGACCTCGACCTCTACGTCGCGAACGGCCACATCCTCGACAACGCGGAGCGGCTCCACCCGGGCGAGGGCATCACCTCGGCCCAGCCGGACTTCCTCCTCGAGAACGACGGCAAGGGCTCCTTCCGCGACGCGTCGCGCGAGTCGGGGGCTTGGTTCGCGCGGGCCCTGGTCGGGCGCGGCGTGGCGGAGGGCGACTACGACAACGATGGCGACCCGGACCTCCTCGTCACGAACGTGGCGGGCCCCGCCGTCCTCCTCGAGAACCGCGCCGGCGACGGGAAGAGCTGGATCGGGCTCGAGCTCAGGACGGGCCCGGGCGGCGGCGCGTGGCATGGGGCGCTCGTCGAGATCGAGGCCGCCGGGCGCAAGGTCGTGCGCGTCGCGCAGACCGACGGGAGCTACCTCTCGGCCCACGACCCCCGCGTCCGCCTGGGCCTCCCGGCCGGCGCGGGCCCCGTGACGGCGCGCGTCCGGTGGCCGGGGAGCACGTCCCCCGAGGCCTTCGCGGGCCTCACGCCCGGCAGGTACCACGTGCTCGTCAAGGGCTCGGGGGCGCGGTGAAAGTTGCGTTACCCGAACCAGACCCTCTCTCTCTCTGCAGCTCGGTTGCGCAGGAAACACCGTCCGGCGTACGATGGTGGCATGCGCTATCCACTCACTGGCTACATCGAAGCAGCGCTTGATCTGGCTCGCTACGACAAACTCGAGGACGGCACCTTCGCCGGCGAGATCCCGGCGCTCCGCGGCGTGATAGCCTTCGAGAAGACCCTCCGAGGCTGCGAGAGAGAGCTGCGCTCCACCCTCGAGGATTGGGTCCTCGTGGGGTTGCGTCTGGGTCACAAGCTGCCCGTGGTCGCAGGCATCGATCTGAACAAAGTGAAGAATGCCAGGCTGGCGGCCTCTCAAAAGGCGTGAGCTCATTCGCAAGCTTCGCGGGCTGGGCTTCACTGGACCGATCCCGGGGACCCGTCACGAATTCATGGCCTACGGGCAGCACCGGCAGACGATCCCTTCCAACGCCGAGTACTCCGTGCCACAGGTACGGATGCTTGTCCGTCAAGTGGAGTCGGTCCTCGGCAGAGCTGTGTCCGTGGAGGAGTGGGATTCCCTCTAGACCCGTGCGGGCCGCGCCTTGTGTCCGCGGGAGGAAGGCCGGCATTTCGCGCTTGTCGTGAGTCCGGTCCTTGACTTACCATATCCACCGTCAACCTGGACCCTTAGCTCGGAGGCGCGAACCATGCTGTCGCTTTTCGGTGACCGGATACCAAGGGACTGCGAGGGCACGACGCGGCGGGAGTTCCTGAAGGTGGGCACCCTGGGGCTCACGGGTCTCACGCTCTCGGGGCTCCTCAGGGCGCGGGCTCAAGCCGCGGCCCGGGGGGTCGCCTCGAGCGACACCTCGGTCGTCTGGCTCTGGCTCGGGGGCGGCCCCACGCACGTCGAGACCTTCGACCCGAAGATGGAGGCTCCCGGCGAGTTCCGGAGCATGGTCGGCTCCGTGAAGACGAGCGTCCCCGGCGTCGAGATCGGCGGGCTCTTCCCGGAGATGGCGAAGCGCGCGCACCGCATGGCGTTCGTGCGCTCCTTCGCCCACGGGAACTCGGGGCACGCCGGCGGGACGCACTTCGTCATGACCGGCACGGACCACCCGCCCGCAGACGCCGGCGAGCCTCCGATCAAGCCGTCCTTCGGCTCCATCGCGTCGAGGGTGCGGGGCACGCACCACCCCGCGACGGGGATGCCAACCTACGTGCGGCTCGACGGGCTCTACGCGGACGGACCGAACTGGCTCGGGATGGCCCATGCGCCCTTCGACGTGGGCGGCGAGGCGCGGAACAACATGAGCCTCGCCGTCGGGCTCGAGCGCACGGGGGACCGAAGGAAGCTCCTCCACGCCCTCGACCGCGTGGACCGGGCCCTCGACCGGAGCGGCACCATGGCGGCCTTCGACTCGTTCGAGACGCAGGCCTACGGGATCATCCTGGGCCGCTCGAAGGAGGCCTTCGACCTCGGCCGCGAGGACCCGCGCGTGCGCGAGCGCTACGTTTCCTGCGGCCACGCCCTCGGCGAGCGGCTGCTCCTGGCGCGGCGCCTCTGCGAGGCCGGCTGCGGCTTCGTGACGCTCCACTACGCGAACTCGAGCCAGGGCTGGGACATGCACAACAAGATGAAGCCCCAGCTCGAGCAGGCCTGCCCGCCGCTGGACAAGGCCATCGCGACCTTCCTCGACGACCTCGAGCAGCGCGGTCTCTCGGAGAAGGTCCTCCTGGTGATCACGGGCGAGTTCGGCCGCACGCCGAGGATCAACGGCGACGCGGGCCGCGACCACTGGGGCCCCCTCTGCACGCTGGCCCTCGCGGGCGGCGGGCTGAGGATGGGCCAGGTCGTGGGCGAGTCGACCGCCAAGATCGAGGAGCCGAAGACGACGCCCATCACGCCCAAGGACCTCATGGCGACGGTCTTCCACGTGCTGGGGATCGACCCGGAGACGAAGTACATCGACCCCTCCGGCCGGCCCCAGTACCTGCTCCCGACGGGGGCGAGGGTGGTCCCCGAGCTGGTGTGAGGGGCGCGCTCGGCGCGGCCTTCTTGCTCCTGGCTCTGTCGTGGGCCGGCTGCTCCGGCCGCGTACGACAGCACCCCTGGCTCACGCGCGGCGATGCGTGGGCCGTCGACCTCGACGTCGCAGCCTGGCCGCTCGTCGAGCCGGACCGGTTCGCCTGGGTCGCCCGAGAGCGTCGCGAGGAGGCCGCTCGCCTCCTCGAGACGGACGAGGCCACGGAGCTGAGCGCGGGCGAGGCGGCGCGCTTCGCGCCGGACCTGGCGGCGCCGGCGGACCTCTCGCTCCGGCCGTTCCTCCTGCGCGGCGTCGCCTACGGCGGCCTGCCGGTGTACGCCCTCCTCCGGACCGACGAGGCGACGCGCCAGGCGCTCGTCTACCAGGCCACCTACAATGGCGAGAACCTCCTCGGCGTGTGGGCGCTCTCGGACCTCCAGCCTTGCCCCGTGGTGGCCTGCCTCCCCTGGCCGCCGTCGCGGGTCCTGGCGACGGCGGAGCTGGGCGGGGACCAGATCTTGCGGGGGATCGGAGCGTGGGCACTGATGCGCGGCGGGGGGAGGGGCGGCGCGCGGTCCTGACGGCGAGCGCCGCGTGGCGAGGTCAACGAGATCCTCGGCAAGGGCAAAGTGCTCTAGGAACGTAAGCCTGCCGAGACAGTGGCTCGATAGGGCCCAGGAGGACCTTCGGGCGCCTCGACCATAGGGCCTTCTCGCGGAGCCAGGTCGCGCGGCTCCTCGAAGTAGGTTACGAGTGGATCGAGCGCATCGGCGAGGATCTCGTGGAGGCTTTGCATGCAGAGCGCCGCAAGGAGCGCCTCCGGGAGCAGGACAACAGGCGTCCTTGACGCCGACGTAGTACTGGTCCGGCTGGATCGCAGGCACGCGTCGCACCGCAAGGCTCAAGAGCTCTTCGAGAGGAGCGGGCAAGTCTGCCCACGAGCTCCCCCTCCTCGCCCGAGGCCCGCTCAGCGCTCCCTGCGCCTCCTGCGCTGCCCGGCTCCGCCCCTGCCGCGCTTCAGGCCCCTCGCCGAGAAGACCGCCGCCTTGCCGTCCGTGCCCGTCAGCACGAGGTAAGGCTCGCCACCGGCCGAGAACAGGTTGGCGTGCCCGCTCCCCTCGTGGTCCCCGGCCACGAGGCCCGACGAGCCGTCGGGCGCCACGGTGATGCTCAAACAGAGCTTCCCGTGGCGGTCCCAGAAGTGCAGGACGGGCAGGCCGTTCGCCTCGGAGAGCCTCGCCGCGACGCGGCCATCGGCGGCGCGAAGCTCGATCGCCGGCAACTCGCCCCCCAGGAGGCCGAGGACCAGCCTCGGCCGTCCCTTCCTGTCCGCGAGCACGATCCTCTCGGCCTCGACCGTCCTCCGCCGCTTCCCTGTCGCTGGCATGCTGGCGTCCTCCTCGTCGCGCTTCTCGCGCTTGTCGCGCCCATGTCGCTTATCTCGCCTATCGCGCTGTCCTACGTCTTGACCTCCCGCCCCTCCGTGCGTAGCCTGGTACGCGAGTGTACGGGAGGACTCTGCCTTGAGACAGTCCAGGTTCCTGCCTCGATCGGGGTGCGCGAGCCTCCTCGCGTTCCTCGGCGCCATCGTCCCCGCAGCGATCCCCGCCGCACCAGCGGGCAAGGCGGCGCGGCTCTGGTCCCTCGAGCCCCTCGCGCGGCCGCCGGTGCCTGCCGTGAAGGACGCGGGCTGGTGCCGGAGCCCGATCGACGCCTTCGTCCTCGAGAAGCTCGAGCCCAAGGGGCTCGCGCCGGCGCCTGAAGCCTCGAAGGGAACGCTCCTCCGCCGGGCGAGCCTCGACCTGACGGGGCTCCTCCCGGAGCCGGAGGAGGTCGACGAGCTCCTGGCCGATCCGTCGCCCGACGCCTACGAGCGCGCGATCGACCGGCTCCTCGCCTCGCCGCGCCACGGCGAGCGCTGGGCACGCCACTGGCTCGACGTCGCCCGCTACGCCGAGAGCGAAGGATTCAAGTCGGATGAGGTCCGGCCCAACGCGTGGCGCTACCGCGACTACGTGATCCGCGCGTTCAACGCGGACGTGCCCTACGACCGCTTCGTCCAGGAGCAGATCGCCGGCGACGAGCTCTGGCCCGCGGACCCCGAGGCGCGCGTGGCGACGGCCTTCAACCGCCACTACCCCGACGAGTCGAACGCCCGCGACCTCCTCCAGCGGCGCCAGGAGATCCTGAACGACATCACCGACACCGTCGCGGCCGCCTTCACGGGCCTCACCTTCGGCTGCGCTCGCTGCCACGATCACAAGCACGACCCGATCCTCCAGCGGGACTACTACGCCCTCCAGGCCTTCTTTGCGAACGTGCGCGCCGAGGACGAGATCCCGCTCGTCCCCGAGGGCGACCTGGCGCGCCACCGCGAGAGGCTCGCCGCCTGGGAGGACGCCACCCGCGAGGTGCGGGCCCAACTGGAGACCATCGAGGAGCCCAAGCGCCGGGAGATCGCGAAGGACAACCTCGACAAGTTCCCCCCCGAGATCCAGGCCGCGATCGCGAAGGCCCCCGCCGAGCGCACGCCCCTCGAGCAGCAGATGTACCACAAGGCGCTCCCCTACCTGAACCCCGACCAGCGGACCGAGGTCGGCGCCCTCAAGGAGGACGCGAGGAAGCGATGGCAGGCCCTCGAGGCCGAGCTGGGGAGGTTCTCGCACCTCCACCCGGGCGAGCTTCCGCTCGGGACGGGGGTCGTCGACGCGGGCCCGGCGGCGCCCCCGACCCACGTGCTCGCCGGCGGCGCGCACGCGGCGAAGGGCGAGGAGGTGGAGCCGGGCTATCCCGCGGTCCTTCGGCTCCCCGCGCCGGCGATCGAGGCGCCGAGGGCGGTCGAGTCGACGGGCCGGCGCTCGGCGCTGGCGCGCTGGCTGGCGGACCCGCGGAACCCGCTCGCGGCCCGCGTCATGGCGAACCGCCTCTGGCACCACCACTTCGGCCGCGGCATCGCGGGGACGCCGAACGACCTCGGGTCCCTCGGCGAGGCGCCCACGCACCCGGAGCTCCTCGACGGGCTCGCCGCCGATCTGATCGAGGGCGGCTGGAGCTTGAAGCGCCTCCATCGCGCCATCGTGACCTCGAGCGCCTACCGCCAGTCCTCCGCGCCCCGCGGCGACGCGGCGGAGGCGGACCCGGAGGGCAGGCTCCTCGGGCGCTACCCGCGCTCGCGCCTCGAGGGCGAGGCGATCCGCGACGCCGCGCTCCAGGCCGCGGGCCTCCTCGACCTCCAGATGGGAGGTCCGAGCGTCCTCCCCGAGCTGCCCGCGGGCATGGACTCGCACGGGAAGTGGAGCGTCTCGAAGGACCCCGCCGACCGATCGAGGCGGAGCGTCTACGTCTTCGTGCGCCGGAACCTCCGCTACCCCTTCTTCCAGGCCTTCGACGCGCCCGACACCCATGAGAGCTGCGGCCGCAGGCTCGTGACGACGACGGCGCCGCAGGCGCTCGTGATGCTCAACGACAGGCTCGTCCTCGAGTGGGCCCGGGCCTTCTCGCGCCGCGTGCGCGGCGCCGCGGGGCCCTCCGCCGGCCCCCAGGTGGACATCGCCTACCACATCGCCTACTCGCGGTCCCCCGAGCCGGACGAGCGGGACATGGCGCTCCGCTTCCTCGATGCCCGGCAGGACGCCCTCGCCGCGGGCGGGCTCGCCCCGGAGGAAGCCGCGGGCGGCGCCCTGGCGGACCTGTGCCACGTGCTCCTGAGCTCGAACGAGCTCGTCTACAGGAGCTGACCGTGCCGCCCCCGAGCCGTCACGTCCCCTCCTTCGCCTCGCGCCGCGACTTCCTCGCCCGCGCCGGCGGCGGCTTCGGCGCCCTCGCCCTCGGCTGCATCCTGGCCCGCGAGGGCCTGGGGGCTCAACCGGCAGCCGGGGCAGCCGGCCCGCACCACGCGCCGCGGGCCCGCTC
>JACQVW010000171.1 GCA_016209535.1 Planctomycetota bacterium
CCGCCGAACTGGAAGTTGGTCCGATGCCGTCCCTTGACGACCAGGGCGCTCTTCACCGCGTTTTGAGTCAGGACTCGCGTTTCCACCGCTTTCGGCAGAAGATTGAGGCGGGACACGTCGGGGCCGACGATCTTGCCAAGAGCGTCTTTGGCGATGAGCCAGATCCTGGAAAGCAGCGGAGGGCGATTGAGAGCCTCGCCGCCCTCGCCGTCTGGGCTAGGGACCCCGAGTCCGCGACCCATCCTAAGGATCGGGCCCCGCTGCTCAACGTCCGCTACCACGTTTTCCTCCGCGCCCTCGAAGGCGCGTTCGTGGCCTTCCATCCTGACAGGGCTGTTCACCTCTCGCGCGGTGGGGCTTCGCCCGAGAAGCCCAACGCCGCCCATGCTACCCTGTTCGAGGTCGCGCTCTGCCGGGATTGCGGACAGCACTTCCTCGTGGGTCAACGCAAGGACGGGAAGCTGGTGGAAGCAGTCCGGGATCCAGGGCAGGACGACTACGGCGTGGCCTTCTATCGGCCCCTCGATGGCGAACCAACCGCAGCCGACGAAGGCAGGATCGCCCGCCTTTGCGTCCAGTGCGGGGCGATCTCGAGGACCGGCCCGAAGCCGGCGGACCCCGACTGCGGCCACGGGCGGACGATCACGGTGGTGGAGGAGCCCGCGCGCGAGTCTCACGGCGACCAGACGCGTTCCTGCGGAGGCTGCGGTTACCGAGGACCAGATCCGGTCCGGGAGGTCACTCACGGCACCGATGGCCCCAGCGCGGTGATCGCGACGGCGCTCGTCGCGAACCTGCCGGAGGAGCGGCGCAAGGTGCTGGCGTTTGCGGACGGGCGTCAAGAGGCTGCCTTCTTCCCGTGCTACCTCGACGAGACCTACCGGTCAGTTCGAGACCGCAACCTCCTTCTTTCGGTGGCGAGACGCCTGGCATCAGACGGCGAAATCAAGGAGTTCTCACTTGAGACGCTCGCTCGGGAGACAGCGAAAGCGCTTCGTGAGAGAGATCTCGTCGATGAGTCCCGCGACGACCTCGGTGTCCGCCGGGAGGCGTGGACGATCGTCTTCCGCGAGCTCTTGACCGACCAGCGGCGTCTGTCCCTCGAGGGTGTTGGGCTTGCGAGGTGGGCGCCTCAGCTACCGCGGGCGGTGGACATCCCGCAGCTCCTGCGCGAACCGCCGTGGTCGTTGAGCGAGCCCGAGAGTCGAGACCTGCTGGGGTGGCTTCTCGACTTGCTCCGGGCCGACTACGCGGTCGATCTTGTCGCCGAGAAGCAGGTTTCCATTCCATGGGAAGACCTCGGAATCCTGCCCCAGCAAACGCGCGCGGGCATCGGGGAGCCAGCCAGTCGCAAGGACTTCAAGTCCTGGGACGGAGCGAACACGCGCCGAGCGCGCTTCCTTTCAAGGCTCCTGCGTGAGACAGGCGCACGAGAGGAGGTCGTCAGCGAGGAGGCCCAGAAGCTACTGCGGGACGTGTGGGAGGCCTTTATGGGGGCGGGGAATCTTCTCACCCGAGGCGGCGAGGATGGGTTTCGCGCGCGGTCAGGCTGGTGGCGCTTCAAGGCTCACGATCGCACGGACACCCTGTTCCGTTGCGGCACATGTGGAGGGGTCCAGCATCTGTCGATCCGTGGTGTCTGCGGGCGCTTCGGTTGTCGCGGGTCGCTCGTCGAGGTGATGTCGGACGACAAGGACCTCACCTCCAATCACTATCGCAGACTTTACGAGGACGAGCGGCTCCCGGCAAAGCTGCGCTCCGAGGAGCACACGGCGCAGCTCGATCCCGAGAAGGCTCGTGAGTTTCAAAGGGAGTTCGTTGGCGGCAGAATCCACGTCCTGAGCTCCTCCACGACGTTCGAGGTCGGCGTCGACCTCGGCGACCTCGACGCAATCTTCCTGCGAAACGTGCCGCCCGAGCCCTTCAACTACGCGCAACGCGTGGGTCGGGCCGGCCGGCGCGCCGGACACCCGGGGTTCGCCGTCACGTTCTGCCGGCGGCGGCCGCACGATCTCGTCCACTTCAAGGACCCGGACCGAATGATGAGCGGGCGGATCTCGCCCCCCAAACTCCGCTGGACCAACGACAAGGTCGCCCTGCGCCACGTCATGGCGGTAGTCCTCTCGGCATTCTTCCGCAAGAACCCCGGCCGCTTCAAGAGCGTTGAAGCTCTGTGCAAGAGCCTCGAGAGCCAGGAAGCGGTCAGCGATGTGCAGGCTTTCGCGCGTGCTCACCGGGAGTCGATCGAGGAGACCTTGCGAGCGGTCATTCCCGAGGGGTTAAGAAAAGTCATCGGCATCGAAGACCACAGTTGGCTCGATCGCGTGACGGGCCCCGAAAGCCGGTTTGCGCTCGCGATCAAGGAAGCGTCGCACGACCACCGTGCCGTACGCGCCTTCGAGAACGAAGCGGCAGCAAACAAACGGTACGTCGATGCAAACTGGGCCCGGACGCGGGCGAACACCATTGAGGACGAGGACGTCATCTCCTTCCTGTCGCGCAAGGTCGTAGTCCCCAAGTACGGGTTCCCTGTCGATGTCGTCGAGCTGGACCTCCACCGGTGGAAACGAGGCGCGTCCAAGGAGACGTTGGATGTCACGTTGGAGCGCGACCTGGCCATCGCGGTCGCGGAGTTTGCGCCAGGGAGCGCGGTCGTCGCGAACAAGAGGCTCTGGACTTCGTACGGCCTGAAGCTCGTCGCCGAGAAGGGGTGGCCTCGGCAGGGGTACTATAGATGCGGCGCCCACGGCTTCCGGAGCTGGGACAAGACGGACGCGGCGAGCAGCCGATGCTGCGAGAAAGCGGTGTCCGGTGAGTACATCGACCCGATCTTCGGTTTCGTCACCGACCGCACGAAGAAGCCCGAAGACGCGAAGTTCCGGCCAGAGCGGCAATTCACCACGCGGCCCTATTTCGTGCGGTCCGATGGGGAGCGAGACAAAGACCCGATCGAGGTTGGCGCCGTGGCGCGCGTTTGGCCGGCTTCGCCGGGCCGCCTTGTTGTCCTGTGCGAGGGACAGAAGGGGCGGGGGTTCTACATTTGCGAGAAGTGCGGCGCTGGCGCAACCAAGCGGCTGGAGAAGAAGCATAAGACCCCACTGGGCTCCGAGTGCAGTGGGAAGGCGGTGCATGTCGCCCTCGGCCACGAGTTCATCACGGACGTCGTCAGGATCCAGTTCACGGTAAAGCCGCCGGCCGCGCACACCAGCGAATCACGGTTCTGGTTCCCCGACTCGCTGGCGTATGCCCTTTACCACGGAACGGCTGAGGTGCTCGAGGTCCCTTCGACGGACCTGAACGTGACCGTCCCCGCCATGTCGGGCGACGGTCGATTCTCCGAGATCGTGCTCTACGACAATGTCCCGGGTGGCGCGGGCCTCGTCGCCGAGCTCGAGAGTCCCCAGGTCTTCAACCGCGCACTGCAAGCAGCCCTCGAGCGAGTCCAAGGCGGCTGTGGCTGTGGACTCGAGACGAGCTGCTACGGGTGCTTGCGGACCTACTCGAACCAGTTCGCTCACCCCCACCTCGCGCGGGGGCCTGTCAAGGAGTACCTCGAGCGGGTCCTTGCGCTATGGCACGGGTGAGCCGGTGGGGCTGCTGGGGAATACAGCGGCCCTCCCAGACGCCTCCATGCCCTTCAGCGCCCTGCTACAAGCCGCTGGAGGGCTGCCTCGGCGTCCGGGATCCTTTCCTGGTACCGGTGGACGAGCCGGATCCGCTCACGAAGGACCTCCGCACGGATCAGTCTGTGTCGAAGCAGGGCCGAGACGAACGCGAGATCCTTCTCTCGGCCCGCGATGAGCTTGCTCGCGGCGCAATCGTGAGGCTCGAGGCAGAGCCCCTTCGCGAATCGCGTGTTCTCGTTCTGGATGACGACCACGCGCTTTTCCCAACCTTGCGGCAGAGGGAGAACCGATGGATCCACCCCATCGACGTAGTAGCCGAACGTGTCGTGAAAGGGGCTGAGCTCGCCGATGGCTCCCTCGATGATGGCCTCGAGCTCTGGCTTGTTCTTGGGCGCCACATCGGCCTCCGCGGACACCGTGACCTCCTCGGGGGCGTCGGGAATGGCTCCCAGGATGGACTGGCTGCCCAGGACATAGATCTCGTCGTCCTCGGCGATGGAGGCCGAAGCGCGGATGACATGTTCTAGCTGGGCACGATTCAACGGTAGCCTCCGTGTGCCAAGGGAAAGACCGACAAGTCAGCGCCTCGAGAGCCTCCGATAGACGGCGAAACGCTCTCGAGGGTCAATCAACACGCCGAGGGGAGAGCACTGGCGCAGCTCCTGGCCTGCCTCGCTCAGGACGCGCGCCTCGATCTCCTGCACCGGCAGTCTGAGGACCTCCCGCCATTCCCGGAGGAGCGGCGCCTGACGCTTCAGGTGGGGCATCGCGAGCCAGCGGTCGAGGAGCGCGAGGACCTTCAGCACGCCTTCCTCGGGGGCGGCCCTCAGCTTCTCAAGGGCCAGGCGGTGGAGGGCCAGGTTCCGTTCATCCGCGTCCGCGTGTCCGTGCCGCATAGGGACGAGGGTACGCCACCTGGGCCAGCCGTCAAGGCCCATGGGCGCCGTCCCTCTTGCCTTCAATGGATCAGCGGCCTTTCAAGAAGTGCTCCAGGAACGCGCAGGCCTGAGCATTCGACTCGGCCGTCGGCGTGTGGCCGTCGCGCAGGGTCATCGCGACGCGGCCGGTGTGCCCCAGGAGCTCGTCCAGCGCGATGGCGTGGTTCAGTGCCCTCCAGTGCTCCGGACGGTCCTGGGCTCCGCCGGAGACCAGGAAGGGACGGGGCGCCATCAGGGCGTGAAGCTCGTGCAGGTCGCGGCCTTCGGCGACCAGCCTCTCGTAGGCGCCGGTCCGCGGATGGGCCTCCGTCGGAATGCCGGGCTTGCGCTGGCCGTCCGCGGGCCTGTCGAACCGGTATCCCAGGTACCACTTCTCCCAGTAGTTGGCGTTGGGGTCCTCCTCGTTCCAGACGATGCCCGGATCGCTCCAGACCGCGCAGGCGAACCCGTCGTGGAGGCACGAGGCGAACATCGCCCACTTTCCGCCGAACGAGTGCCCCATGACTCCGATCCGCTTGGGGTCCACCTCCGGCAGGGCCGCCAGCGCGTTGCAGCAGTTCGCGGCCGCGTACGCCAGGAAGGACAACGGCTGCACTGGCTGGATGCCGCTCCTTCCGCCGGATGGGGGAGCATCCTCCTGGCGGACCGCGCCGAGGCAGAGCGCCACGAAGCCGCGCCTGGCGAGCTGAAGCCCGAAGTCCACCGTGCCGCGGGCCTTCTCCGTCAGCCCGGCGCTGTCCTCCGAGCCGTACCAGGTCACCAGGACCGCCGGGAAGGGCCCCCGGCCGTCGGGGACGAGCAGGTACTGCGTGCCGGCGAACGTCTCCGGAGCGACCTCGACTTGCACCTTGCGCCGCGTGAAGCTCTCGACGTGCTCCTTCTCGAGGTCCTTGATCCTGGGCTTCTCGACGAGCGCGGGCCACGGCCCCATAACGCGGTGCCAGTACGCGCGGATCTCCTCGCGCCGCCGCGACCAGTCTTGCCGCGTCTTGACCGGGGTGCCGTCGTCGAACCTCATCGGCGATCGATAGCTCCCGAGCTTGCCCTTGTGCTCCTCGGGCGGCACGAAGAACTTCTCCATCTCCGGCCAGGGGATGGAGATCTCCTGCCCGGAGGCGGTGGACGGCAACCCCGCGCCTCCGGCAGCGAGCGCGGCTGCGAGGAGGACCGCCGCGTTCCGCCTTCGATGGGTCGCGTGAGCCCGAGCGTTCATGATGTTCCTGATGCGGACGTCCCCTGGGTCCGTGTGGCTCGCGGCATTATAGGAGCGCTCGCCGGCGCGACGCAATCGGCCCGAACGCGTTCGGCCGCCAGCGTTGCCCCCCCGCGGCCGGCCGGGGTAGGATGGGGGCTCCTCGAGGTGTCCGGGACGGCCCTTCGCATGTCGCGAGCGCCGGCGGACCTCGATCCCGGGTTCGACCAGCCGGCCCTTTGTCTCTGCACAGGAGCCCATGACATGCCGCGATCCGCGTACTGGGTGTTCGGGGGCCTCTTGTCGCTCGGGGGCTCGTCCGCGTGGGCGCTCGCCGGGGTCCAGCTCGACGCGCGCACGGCGCGGAGCGGGAGCTGGTCGGATGCAGCGACATGGGAAGGAGGTCGCGTGCCGCGTGCCGGGGACCGCGTCCAGGTCCGACCCGGCCACCGAGTGACCTACGACGTGCTCTCGGACGGTGCGTTCCGCATGGTGCACGTTGCCGGCGTCCTCACCTTCGCGCGGGACCGGTCGACGCGCCTCGAGGTGGGTCTCCTCCGGATCGAGGCGGGGGAGGAGGCCGCGGAGGACGGGTTCGAGTGCGACGCGCACGCCGCCGAGAACGGCGACCGGGAAAGCGAGGCGCAGCGCGGGGAGGGCGCCGCGCTCGAGATCGGCACGCGCGAGATCCCCATCCCCGCCGGCGTGACCGCGACCATCCGGCTCGTGCACTTCGCGGGCATGGACCCCGACACCCTGCCCGCCATCGTCAACTGCGGAGGCCGCTGGGACGCGCACGGTGCCCCCTTGAGCCGCACCTGGGTCAAGCTCGGCCGAACCACCAAGCCCGGAGACTCGCGGATCGTCCTCGCGGAGGATGTGACGGGCTGGCGGGTGGGGGGCAGGGTGATCGTCACCGGCTCGAGCTCGGAGCCGCTGCGCACTTTCCGGAGGCGGCCGGACGGGTCCGGCCCGGGCGAGACCGAGGAGCGCTCCATCGCCGCCATCGACGGCAGGGCGATCGACCTCGACCGCCCGCTCGAGAAGGCGCACCTCGGCCAGGGCGAGACCCGCTGCGAGGTGGCGAACCTCTCCCGCAGCGTCGTGATCGAGTCGGCCGCGCCCGGCGGGACGCGCGGGCACACGATGTACCACCGCGGGAGCTCCGGGAGCATCTCCTACGCGGAGCTCCGCCACCTCGGAAAGGAAGGGGTGCTCGGCAAGTACCCGATCCACTTCCACCGGGTCCGCGACTCGATGCGGGGAAGCTCGGTCGTGGGCGCGAGCATCTGGGACTCGCACAACCGGTGGGTGACGGTGCACGGCACCGACTACCTCGTCGTGCGCGACTGCGTGGGCTACCAGTCCGTCGGCCACGGTTTCTTCCTCGAAGACGCCACGGAGGTGCACAACGTGCTCGACCGGAACCTCGCCGTGCAGGCGTACGAGGGGAAGCGCCTCCCTGAGCAGGTCCTCCCCTTCGATCCGAACGACGGCGCGGGCTTCTGGTGGGCGAACGGCCGCAACGTGCTCACGAGGAACGTTTCCTGCGAGAACGACGAGTACGGGTACCGGTTCGAGATCGCCCAGCGAAGCGACTTCGACCCCCAGCTTCGCGTGCGGCTCCCCGGAGGCGCGTACGAGCGCCGGGACGTGAGGAAGATCCCCTTCCTGCGCTTCGAGGACAACGAGTCCCACAGCGAGGGGCTCTACAGCTTCAACTTCGGCGACGACGTCCACCCGTCCGTGAGCGGAGACCGGCAGCATCCGTTCATCGCGCGGCGGTTGAGGGCGTGGAAGACGCACTACGCGCTCCGCCCCAACGTCCAGTTCTTCCTCATGGAGGGGCTCCGCGTGCACGATGCGGCTTACGGCGTCTACCACCCCGACTACGACGCGCACGTCTACCGGGACATCCTCTTGAGCCGCGTCAACGCCGAGCCCATCAACCGCGGGCACGACGACGAGAGCATCCAGTACGGCACGTTCACCTACGAGGACGTCACTCTCGAGGGCTGCCGCCTGGGACGCGACCCGCTGATCCAGCTCGCCTGCACGGGCCCGTCGCAGGGGCTCGCCGGTCATTTCCGCAACCTCAAGCTGCTCGACAGCGGCTCCCGCTCCGCAAATGTGGTCGACCTCGGCGGTGGACCCCGCAACGGCAAGCTGCAGAACGGCGTCGTCTACTACTTCCACGACCTGCCCGCGAAAGGGCAGATCACGAAGGTGGTGAGCGTGAAGTTCGGGGAGCTCATGAAGGACGGTGAGTACGGTCCCGTGGTCGGCTTCACCGGCAAGGACGTGCGGGCGGCGACGGTGAGCGGCGTCGAGCTCCCGCGCCTCCTCGAGCCGGTGGACGACCTGCCGCCGGCGACCGTGATCACGTCGGTGCGGCGGTCGGAGACCGGACTCATCGTGGGCGGGATCAGCCACGACGACGGCGAGCTGGCCTCGGTGATGGTGAACGGCCGCGCGGCCAGGATCGTCTCGCTCTCGGCCGGCGTGGCCGACTGGGAAGCGGAGATCCAGGTCCCTGCCGGCGGCGAGGTGATCGCCGGCGCCGCGGACGTGGCCGGCAACGTGGAGGCGACGCCGCACCGGCTGCGGATCGGGCCGAGGACCGGCGGCGGACGGAGGGCTCGCTTGTGAAGGAGCCCACGGGGGCCCGCGCGGCTGCCCTCACCCGATCATCTGCCCCCCTCACCCGATCATCTGCCCCCCGTCCACGCGCAGCACCTGCCCCGTGATGTGCCTCGCGAGGTCCGAGCAGAGGAAGAGGACGGCGCCGGC
>JACQVW010000172.1 GCA_016209535.1 Planctomycetota bacterium
GGTGCCCGCGGCGCCGGTTGCGGCGCGGCCGAGGGCGGGTACCGCGCTTGCGTGCTGCGCGACCCGGCGCAGGGGACCGCGCGGGCCATCGCCGCCGCGAAGGTCGACCTGGACTCCACGCTCGACCTCGTGACGGCGGGCGATGGGTTCTTCGCCGTCTACGCCTTGAGCTACGCCGGCGCCGAGGTGCGGTACACCGTGACGCGCGTCGACGCGCCGGGCACGGACCTGCGGTCGGTGGCCGTCGCGGACCTGGACCGGGATGGCCTGCCGGACCTGGTCGGGGCCGACCGGGCCGGGAGCGCGCTCCGCGTCGCGAGCCAGGGCCTGGGCCTGACCTTCGACCTCGGTGTCCCCCTGGCCTCCCCCCACCTGCGCGGACCCCTGGCGGTCGCCGGAGCGGACCTCGACTCGAACGGCGTCGTGGACCTCGCCGCCGCCGACCCCGGAGACCCGGCGACGGGGTTCGGCGGGAACGTCTGCGTCTTCCTCGGCGACGCGGCGGGCCGCTACTCCGGCGATGCCCTCACGCCCCCGCCGCGACCCGGCGCTCCGCCCGCCTCGCCGCGCGCCGTGGCGGCGGCCGACGTGGACGGGGACGGGCGCCTCGACGTCGTCACGGCCGACGACGGCACGCACGAGGTCGTCGTGTACCGCCAGGGCGGGCGCGGGACGTTCCGCGCTCCCGCCGAGGCCCTCGCGGAGGGCCAGGTCCTGCCCGAGCCCTCGAGCCTCGCGGCCTTCGACTCCGACGGCGACGCGCGCCTCGACCTCCTCGCCGCGAGCCGCCCTGCCGACGCCCTCGTCCTCCTCCGGCAGACGGACGGCGGCGACTTCGCCGCGCTCCAGCTCCCGCTCCCGGCGCCCGAGGGCGCCGATGACGCCGGGGGAATGCGCCGTGGGCCCGTGGCGGCGGCCGCGGGGGACCTGGACGGCGACGCCCTTGCCGACATCGTCGCGGCGAGCGTCGACTCGAACGACCTCACGGTCCTCCTCCGCGACGCCGAGGGGAGCTACGTCCTGAGCGACGTCAAGGCCGAGGGCTTCCTCGGGCCGCACTCGGTCGCCCTGGCGGACCTCGACGGCGACGGCCTCCTCGACGTCGCGTGCGCCGCGCGCTTCTCCGACGAGGCGCGCTGGTTCCGGCAGGGGGCGGGCGGCTCGTTCGCCGAGGCCGGCGCCTTCCGCGCGCCCGAGGGGTCGCCCCAGAAGCTCCTGGGACCGGTCTTCGTGGCCGCCGGCGACGTGGACTCCGACGGCCGCGCCGACGTCGTCACGGCCAACCACCGCTCGGGGAACTTGACGATCTTCCTGCAGGCCGAGGAGCCTGAAGGGCGCGGGACCTTCGGAGCGCCGGTCGAGGTCCCCCTGGGCGCCGGCGCGAGGCCCGTCGCGCTCACCTTGGGGCGGCTGGGCGAGGGCTCGGGCCTCGACATCGCGACGGTGAACCTGGGCCGCGCCGCGGCGAGCGTCGTCCTCCAGGACGGAGCCGGGATGCTGCGCGTCACGAGCCTCGGCGGGCTCTCGGGGGTGCAGCCCACGGCCATCGCGCTCCGCGAGCTCGGCGGCGACGGCAGGCCCGACCTCGCGATCGCCTTCTCGGGCGCGAGCGCGTCGTTCCTCCAGGTCCGCGCCCAGGGCGCGGGCGCGGGCGAGCCTGCCTTCGACGGCGTGCTGCGCCTCGCGGCGCGCGAGCTCATAGCCCCCGCGGCCCTCATCGCCGCGGACCTCGACTCCGACGGCGAGGCGGACCTCGCCGCCGCGAGCCGCGCGACGCGGGCGATCACGGTGTTCTACGGGGGGAGGTGAGGGCCCCCTCACGGGCACCCGCACGCCCCGCCCAGGTAGTCCGGCGTGGGGTCCACGCCGCAGGTCACGGGGCCCGGCGGGGGAGGCGCGATCTGGCCCTGGAAGAGGTAGCCCAGGGTCACGACCGCGTCCGAGAGGTCGACCTTGCCGTCGTCGTTCGAGTCGCAGGCGTCGTCGCAGCGCCAGCGCGCCTTGCCCAGGAAGAGGTGGTTGAGCACGAACACGGGGTCGGTGATATTGACCCGCCCGCTCGAGTCGCAGTCGCCGCGGCGGAAGGCCGGCGTGCGCGCGATGCAGAGGGGCTCGAAGGGCGGGGAGAGGTAGCCGTCGGCCGTCTTGAAGGTGAGGCGCGCGACCCGCGGCTCGCCCTCGGGCCTCGCCGCGCCCGCCGGGCCGAGCGGCACCTCGATGCCGAGGGCGCCCTGCTCGATGGGCACCGAGACCTCCGTCCCGGGCACCGCGGCGGTCCCCGAGACCCAGGCGTCGGTCCCGAGCTTCCACGTGAGCTTCAGGCGGCCCCCCACTCCGGGCACGAGCTCGCAGTCGAGGCCTGATATCGGCCTCGGGATGGGGCTCTCGTCGCGGACGGTGAAGTCCGCCGTCGCCCACGCGGACGCCCTCTCGCCCACGAGCCCCCGCACCCCGAAGGAGCGGCGGCCCGGGCCGGCCTGCACGCGGGCCGAGGCGAACGAGCCGTCGACCTCGCCCGGCGCGGGCACGCCGTCGACCGAGAGCTCCACCGCCTCGTAGCTCTCGGCGTTGGTCCAGGCGAGGACCACCGTGCCCTTGGGCCCGTACTCGGCCTGGCAGGGGGCCAGGAGCGCCGGGGGCTCGAGGGGCGCCTGGGCCGGGAGCGCCGGGAGCAGAGCCGCGGCCACGAGGACGCCGGAAAACGCCGCCGAGGGACCGGAGACACGCCGATTCTTCACGGTGGACCTCCTCTTTTTTCTCCTGAGACTCTTCACCTGGAACGGCTCTCAGGATACAGAATACGAGGCGCCATGACCAGCCCTCTTCCCCCTTCTCCCCTCCAGCCCCCCCTCCGCTTCCGCGAGGCCACGCTCCTGAGCTACCGGCTCTTCGACGTGGCCGATGAGATCGACCTCGACCGGGCCCAGCAGCTCCTGGCCGGCGCGGCGACGCGGCTCAAGCTCACCCGCGAGCGCAGCGAGTACCTCGAGATCCCCCGGGCGCCCCTCACGGTGCACCTGGGGGAGCGGGAGGTGCGCGGCGAGAGCGGGAGGCCGTACCGGGTCGACGCCCACGCGAGGCTCTTTGGCTTCGGCACCCTCAGCGTCCGCTACGAGCTGCCGCTGGCCGACGGGATCGATTCGGAGCAGGCCGCGGCCCTCGTCAAGGACTTCGAGGGGGCCAAGGACGTGGAGATCTCGGCCCGCGCCGAGATCACGCGCCTCTGCGACCGCCTGCAGCCCGCCCTCGACACGCCGCACCTCTGGGAGGGCTTCGAGACCTACGCGGTCCTCCTCGCCCGCGGCCTCGTGGACGGGACGGCGGCCTCGGCGCTCGGCGAGGACCCGAGGGTCGCCCGGATCCTGCTGGCCGAGATCGGCCCCGAGGCCTTGAGCCTCGAGCAGGTCCGCGACGCCACGCAGCACCACTTCTCCTACGCCGAGGGCGACCTGTGCGTCATCGACTGGAACGCCGCCGTGGTGATCGACCCGAGCCTCTACAGGGACGTGCCCGACATCCTCGAGTTCGCGACGGCCCAGCTCCTCGAGTTCCGCTTCTACGACGACATCGTGGACCGGGAGATGGAGCGGCTCTACGACCACCTCAAGAAGCGCGAGCCGTTCCTCTGGAAGATCGGCGGCCGCTACGGGCGCCTGGGGCGGCAGCTCAACCGGAGGCTGGTCGAGACCGTGGAGTTCGTCGAGCGCGTCGACAACGCGGTGAAGGTGATCGCCGACAGCTTCATCGCCCGCGTCTACAGCGCGGCCCTCGAGAGCTTCCGCGTCCCGAGCTGGCTCGCGGCCGTGAACCGCAAGCAAGACCTCACCCGCCAGGTCGCCGAGGTCCTCTCGGGGGAGTCCCAGGCCCACACGAGCCACCTCCTCGAGATCATCGTGATCCTCCTGATCCTCTACGAGATCGTGGCGCCGATGCTCCTGAGGGTGGCGGGGCACTGACCTCGAGGGGCGCTGCCGGCTGCTGCCGGCCCGCTGCGCGCCGGGTACGATGCCCGCGTCATGGAGCGCGAACAGTTCCGGTCCGCCCCTTCCCTCTGGGCCGCGCTCGCCTTCCGCCGGCTCCTGGAGCTGCCCGAGGTCCGCCACCTGCCCGAGGAGATCCGGGAGGCCCTGGCGGCGGAGGCGGTGCTTTCCACCAGCTCGAGCTCCTCGCTCCAGGCGCGTGGCTGCCTCATGCACCTGGCTTGTCTCATCGTGGTCGGCTTGGCGACGTTCCTCGTCGTGGGGTGGTCATGGAACTTCCTCGGGATCCTGAGCTTGGCCCTGGTCGCTGCCAGTGGGACCCTGGCCTCCACCCTGACCGTGCTCACCCGCCGCGCGGCCCGCCGCCTCCTCCAGGCGATGCTCCTTCGCGAGGGCCTCTATCGGCCCGTCTGCCTGCGCTGCGGCGAGGGGCTCACGGGACGCGAAGGGTTGCGGTGCCCGGCCTGCGAGGCGCGCCTCCCTCGAGCGCCTCCGGTGGCTGGGCCGCCGCCGGTGGAGCCGCGAGGCGTGCCCGAGGCACGGCGGGAGGCCTGGAAGGGCACGGCGATCGCGCTGCGCGACGCCTTCGAGAGCGCCGAGAGGGGCGCCCGCCTGCAGGCGCTCTGGGGACGCTGGATCGTCAAGCTGCGGCGCCTCCCCGATGTGTCCCAGCTCCAGCCCGTGGACCGCGACCGCCTGACGGTCGAGGCGGCGGGGAAGGCCTCGAGGGAGCCCCTGGTCCGCACGCTGGTCAAGATGTCTGGCTTGTCCACCTATGTCGTCTTTGGTGTCTTCTTCGCGATCTTAATCTTTCTCGACACGCGGAGGTTGTCGCTATCGACCGGCCCCACAATTTGCTTCATCCTGGTCTGTGTGTTCCTCGCCCCTATAGCCTTCCGCCTGGCTGCGAGCATCCTCGGCTTCCGCCTCGCCCGCCGGCACCTGCGCGAGCTTTTGCTCCTCGAGGGCCTGCGCGGTCCGCCTGCTCGGCAGTTGTAGACGTCGCGCCCCAAGAGGCCTGGCCGGTCCGGACGGTCAGGTGCGTGCAGTTCGCGGCCGCTCGCTCGGGATCAAGGCGATCAAGGAGCGCAGAGCCTTGTTGACCGCCTTCGAGTCCGGGAAGAACCTCTGCACGTCAGGCTCCAGGACCACGGCTCCTTCAGCGAGCCTGAAGTGCTGTACGACGGTCGTCCCATCGGTCTTGCGGATCTTGACCGTGTGCCCTCTCTGGTAGGCCTTGTGGTGCTTCCCGCGGACGCCGCCTTGGAAGTCGTACGTCGTCGAGGCGCCTGCTCGGCCGGTTGCATGGTGCCTACGGGGTGCCTTCTTCATAGTCTCTCCGTTCTGATTCCTTGGCTCGTCGGCTGGTGATCAGGCGCAGGTTCTGACCGCGTTCCGTGTACACCACGACCAATACTCGACCCGCCGAGGACCTGCCGATGGTGACATAGCGGTCTTCCTCGGCCGAGTGAGTGGGGTCGTGGACCGTCAGCGCGAAGGGATCGCCAAAGACTGTCTTGGCCTCCTCGAAGGAGACCTTGTGTTTCCGCACGTTGGAGGCTGCTTTTCCTTCGTCCCATTCGAACGTCAGATCCACGGGGGTCGCTCCACCGGTTGGTCCAGGCACTTATCGCACGGGAGATGGCTTTTTTCAAACCACGGAGACCGGAATGGCGAGTGGGGCGGCTCAGGCCGCTCGCTTGCTGCCGGACCGCTCCGGGCCGGGTACGATGCTCGCGTCATGGGGACCCTGAGGTGCCTGTCTGACCCCCGGGCCGCGCTCGCCTTCCGCCGGCTCCTGGAGCTGCCCGAGGTCCGCCACCTGCCCGAGGACCTACGGGAGGCCCTGGCGGCGGAGGCGGTGGAGTCGACCTGGCGAAACCCGTGGCTCTGGCGGGGGGGATCGCTCGGGTTCTTGGCCCTCGTCTTGGCGGTGGTGGTGACGCAGATCCTCCTGCTGATCTTGCTACCAGAGAAATCAGGACCCTGGCTCTTCTGCCTGCTACTGCTTGTGGTCCCGACCTTTCATCCCGGCTACAACGTCGTCATCCGCCGCGCGACCCGGCTCCGCCTCCAGGCGATCCTTCACCGCGAGGGCCTCTACCGCCCCGTCTGCCTGCGTTGCGGCGAAGACCTCACGGGCCGCGAAGGGCCGAGGTGCCCCGCCTGCGAGGCGCGCCTTCCTCGAGTCCTTCCGGTGGAGGGGCCCGCGCCGCGGTGCGTGACCTGGAAGCCCGCGGTCGAGGCGCGGCGGCAGGCCTTGAAGTGCACCGCAAGGGCCCTGCGCCTCGCCAGCGAGCGCGCGGAGCGGGGCGAGCGCCTCGAGGCGCTCTGGGGACGCTGGATCGTCAAGCTGCGGCGCGTCCCCGATGTGTCCCAGCTCAAGCCCGTGGACCGCGACCGCCTGACGGTCGAGGCGGCGGGGAAGGCCTCGAGGGAGCCCCTGGTCCGCACGCTGGTCAAGATGTTGGGCGTGTTTACGTGTGTCGCCTGGGGTGTCCTCCTCGCGATTTTCCTCATCCTCGACAGGCGGACGTCATGGCCATCGAGCGGACCAACGATCTCCATCATCCTGCTCTGTGTGTTCCTCGCCACTATAGCCTTCCGCGAGGCGGCGAGCGTCCTCGGCTACCGCCTGGCCCGACGGCACCTGCGCGAGCTGCTCGCCCTCGAGGGCCTGCGCGGTCCGCCCGCTCAGCAGTTGTAGAGGTCGCACCCCAGGAACTTGGCCGACCCCGGCGGGTCCGGACCGCACTCGTTGGGCGGGGGGCCGGGAGGCGCCGGGGCGGCTCCGCCGGTGAAGAGGTAGTTCAGGATGCGGATCGCGTCCGTGAGCTCCACGCTGCCGTTGTCATCCGAGTCGGCGGCCTCGAGGCAGGTCGGCGGCAGGGAGCCGAGGAACAGGTACCCCAGGATGCGGATCGCGTCCGTGAGCTCGAGGTTCGCGTTGTTGTCCGCGTCGCCCCGGCGGAATCCTCCCGGGGGCGGCTCCTCGATCGTGATGGTCCCGTTCTGGGTCGTCACGGTGATGCTCGTCCCCTGGTCGCCGACTAGGAGGTTCTTCGCCGAGGGCCCGGGCGGCGTGCCCGGGACGTCCTGGAAGCCGACCGTGGCGCTCGTGGCGGCGGCCGCGGTCACGTCCACGCGGAGGTTCGCGATGTGGAGGTTCTGGCCCGCGGGGACCACCTTCGCGAGGTCGAAGGGGTCCGTGATGTCGAGGACGACGCCCCAGGAGATCCTCGAGCCGCCGTCGAGGATCTGCCCGAAGGACCAGCCCGCGTCCGAGATCGTCGTCCCCACGAGGTCGAGGCCCGTGATCTTGAGCTTCGCCGCGTCGGTGCTCATCGAGAGCGAGAAGCCGTAGAGGGTCTGGTCGTTGTTGAGACGGACCGGCACGGCCACGTTCGTGTCGCCCACGGTCGCGGTCTGGGCGTTGACGAAGAGCTTGTTGACCGCATGGACATCGGTGGCCGCGAAGACGGTGAGGACGAGGACGAGGGTGACGGTTGCCAGGATCGCTTGGGCTCTTCCGTTGAGTTGCATGTCGTGGCCTTCGTGGCGAACGGTTGACACGTGCCGGGCAGTCGCTAACTTGCTACTTTCAGACCCAGCCGTCGATTGTATCTCCTCGAGGCGCGCCCGTTAATCCCAAAGATCCCAGAGCTCCCGCCCACCCCTCGTGGCAAGGAGGGGACCTCACCCTGCCCGAGACGCGGGAGCTCCTCCGGCGCCTCGCCGCGGATCGGGTGGTGCTCGACGCCGCGGACCCCTCGGTCCTCGGGGTCCTCCGGCGCGACGCGGAGCGGATCGCGGGCCTCATGGAGGGCACGGGCGGGCGCCCCCCCATGCACTGGACGGGCATCCCCTCCCCGCCGCGGCCGGCGGCGGCCTCCACGGGCTACTGCCTCGTCATCTCCGTCGGCGGGACGAAGACCGAGCACGCCCTCATGCGCCTCGAGGGGGGCGTCGTGCGCATCGTGGCGCCCGACGGCGGCGAGGTGAGCGGAGCGGAGGCGGCCGGGGCGAAGGGTGCGCTCAGCTTCCCAACGCCGACCCAGGCGGACACGCTGGACGGCCTCGAGATGATCGAGCGCATCGCCGAGCGCATCGCGGCCTACCTGCGGCCGCACCGGAAGCTCCTGGAGGGCTGCTCGAGCACCCTCTTGAGCTGGGGCTTCGCGCACAAGGTGGTGCGCACGGGACCGCACGTCCTGGGCGGGGTCACGGCGCTCACGACCGTCATGAC
This sequence comes from Planctomycetota bacterium, assembly GCA_016209535.1. GTDB lineage: Bacteria > Planctomycetota > UBA8108 > UBA8108 > SXIK01 > JACQVW01. Next base: position 8,227 of record JACQVW010000172.1, read on the forward strand.
GAAGGAGCAGGCCGCCTTCACGCGCGACCTGGCGGGGAAGGACCTGGGGGCGCTCTTCCGCGCGGCCTTCGAGCGGCGCCTCGGCTGGAGCTCGCCCGTCACGGCGGCGAACGACGGCATCATGGCGCTCCACTACTTCCTCACGGCCGAGAACATGGCATCCTCGGCCCGCTTCGGCCTCTTCATCAACGGCACGGGGACGAACTTCGCCGCCGCCGAGCCCTACGCCGTGCGGCCCGAGGGCGTCCTGAGCCGGGCCGGCGAGGCCTACCAGCCCGAGCGCATCACGAGCTCGAGGCCGCTCCACCCGGGCGAGCGGCGGGATCTCTACTTCGTCAACTACGAGACGGGGAGCATCGACCTCGGGGTGACGAGGACGCCCTTCGACGTGGACTGCGAGTACCCCATCGAGGGGAACGCGCTCTCGGGGGGCCGCGCCTTCGAGCAGTCGTTCCGCGAGGTGGTGCGGGGCCGCGTCTCGCCGCGAGTGCACGACGCGCTCGCGGAACGCTTTCGCCCCCCCCCCGGCGGGGCGCCGGGCGCCCCGCCGCGCGGCCCCGAGGTCTCGCGGATCGCCGCCGAGGGGCCCTCGGCGGTGGACGCGGTCTTCCCGGGCCACGGCATCGCCGCCGCCGACCGCGAGCGGGTCTGCCTCGTCTGCCGCGCCATCGTGGCGCGCTCGGCACTCCACGTGGCGCTCCTCCTCTCCGCCGTGACCTTGCGCAGCGGCTACGGGCTCGGCGACGGCGACGGCGACGAGGCCCCGGGGAGGCCGGACCTCCTCGCCATGGAGGGGAGCGTGTGGAGGACGCCGGGCTACCCGGACCTCGTGCGGGAGGGGTGGCAGGCCATCGTGGGCCCGCGGCCCCTCCGCGTGCGCTTCGAGCACGAGCCCGGCTTCGACGCGAGCCTCCCCGGGCCCCTCTACCTCGCGGCGGTGCACGGATGACGGCGACAGGGACGGTGACTCGGACGGCACCGGGGAGCGGGCCTCCAGCGATCGTCACGCGCGGCCTCGAGAAGGTGTTCCGCGGCGCCTGGGGGCGCCCGCCGGTCCATGCGCTCAAGCCGCTCGAGCTCGAGGTCGTCCCGGGCGAGATCTTCGGGCTCCTCGGGCCGAACGGCTCCGGGAAGTCGACGACCATCAAGCTCCTCCTGGGTCTCCTTCACCCGACGCGCGGCCATGCGCTGGTCCTCGGGAGGCCGCCGCGCGACGTGGCGGTCAAGGCGCGGCTCGGCTACGTGCCCGAGGAGAGCTACCTGCACGCGCACCTCACGGCCTCGGAGACCCTCGCCTTCCACGGCCGCCTCTTCGGCCTCCCGCGCCGCGAGCTCCGCGAGCGCGTGCCGAGGCTCCTCGAGCTCGCGGGGCTCGCGGGCGCGAGGGACCGTCCCGTGGGCGAGCTTTCGAAGGGAATGCTGCGCAGGATCACCCTCGCCCAGGCCCTCGTCAACGACCCGGACCTCTTGATCCTCGACGAGCCCACGGCGGGCATGGACCCCATCGGGACGCGGGAGGTGAAGGACCTGCTCCGGGGCCTCAAGGGCCGAGGGAAGACGGTCCTCCTGTCGAGCCACCTCCTCGCCGACGTGGAGGACGTCTGCGACAGGGTCGCGATCCTGCACGAGGGAGAGCTCCGCGCCCTCGGCTCCGTCGAGTCCCTCCTCGCCGACGACCGGCGCACGCAGGTCGTGACGGGCAGGCTCTCGCCGGCCACGGTCGAGGCCTTGACGGCCCTCCTCCGGGAGCGCGAGGGGCCCGGCCTCGAGGTCCGCGTGGGCCCGCCCTCGACGCGGCTCGAGGAGCTCTTCCTCCGCGTGGTCTCGCAGGGCGGCGCGGGGAAGGCAGCGGGGGAGGCGCCGTGACGCTCGCTCCCGCCCTCGCCGTCCAGGGGGCCTTCCTGCGGCAGGTCCTGCGCGCCCGGGCGCCCGCCGCCTTCGCGGCGCTCGTGGTCCTCGCGGCCGTCCTCCTCCCGCGCCTCGCGGAGGGCGACGCCTCGGAGCTGGTGAGGCTCCAGGTCGCGGTGGCCTACGGAGCGGGGCTGCCCGTCTTCCTCGCCGCCGTCGCCACGGCCGTCCTCGCGGCGGGGGCGGTGGCGCGCGAGGTCGAGAGCCGGCGGATCCACCTCGTCGCGACGAAGCCCGCCCCGGCCTGGCAGGTCGTGCTCGGGAAGGCGGGGGCGATCGCGGTCCTCGACGCCCTCCTCCTCGCCGCGGTCCTCGCGGCCCTCGCCGCGAGCCTGCTCCTCGCCGGCCCGAGGGGGGGCGGCGGGGTGGCGCCGGGCGACGCGGAGCGGGCGCGCGAGCGGTTCTTCGCGGCGCGAGCCAGCGCGCGGCCCGTCCTCGCGTCCCTCGACGAGGACGCCGTGCGGCGCGTGGCCGAGCGGAGGGCCGAGGAGGAGCCGCGGTGGGGCGAGCGCTCCGAGGCGGAGCGCCACGCCTGGGCGCGCCGGGTGCTGCGCTCGACCTACCTGCGGCCGGGGGAGTCGGCGGAGCTCCGGTTCCAGGGCCTGCCCGCGCCTCGCTCCACGGGCGAGACGCTCGTGGTGCGCTTCGGGGTCTACTCGGCGCGAGCCCACGACGCGCCCCGCGTACGCGTGCGCTGGGAGGCGCGGGGGGCCGAGACCGCGGCGGCGACCCTGCAGGTGCTCCACGGCGTGCCCCAGGAGGCCTCGCTGCCGGCCGCGTGCATCGAGGCCGGGGGCACGCTCCGCCTCGCGCTCTCGAACGCCGAGGAGCCGGATTCCGGCCTCACGGTGGTCCTGGACCCGGAGGAGGTCGAGCTGCTCGTCCCCGCCGGAGGCTTCTGGCCCAACGCGCTCCGCGCCTTCGCGATCCTCTTCCTCCAGCTCCTCCTCGTCGCGGGGCTCGGCCTCCTCGCGAGCTGCCTCTTCACCTTTCCCACGGCGGCCCTCGCGGCCTTGTTCCTCTACGGCACGTCCCTCGCCGCGGGCTACCTCCGCGAGACCTTCGCGCTGCGCGCCGCGGCGGGGAGGCCCGAGTCGCTCGCCGATTGGATCGAGGCCGCCTCGGCGGCCTTCGGGTCCGCCGTCTTCCGCCTGCTCCCCGACGTGGCGTCGTTCGATCCGATCGCGAGGCTCGAGGGCGGCCGCGCCGTCACGCTGGCCGAGCTGGGCCTCGAGGGGGGGGCGCTGGCCCTCAAGGCGGCTGCCGCCCTGGCCATCGGCGCCTTCGCGCTCTCGAGGCGGGAGCTCGGGCGATGAGGCGCGGCTGGGTCCACGCGATCGTCGCGATCGCGGCGCTCGCCGCGAGCGCCGGGCTGCGCGCGAGGCTCACCGAGGAGCGCCGGGCCCTCGGGCTCGCCCCGCGGCGCGAGGCGGCGCCGAGAGACGGCGGCGGCCGGGACGCGGCCGTCGCCGAGGGGCAGGTCGCGGTGCTGTCGGCGGGGCTCGGCGTCTTCCGCGCCGTCGCGATCGATTTCCTGTGGCTCCGGGCGATCCGCTTGCAGGAGAAGGGCAGCTACTTCGAGGCAGCGGCCCTCGCGCGCCTCATCGCGGGCCTCCAGCCGAAGCTCGCCGAGGTCTGGCGGTTCCAGGCGTGGAACCTGGCGTACAACATCACGCCCTGCTTCCCCCCGGAGGAGCGCTGGCCCTGGGTCCTCCGCGGCATGCGCCTCCTCCGCGACGAGGGGCTCCTCCACAACCCCGGGAGCCCGGCGATCCAGCTCGACCTCGCGTTCCTCTTCGCCCACAAGGTCGGCCTCGACCTCGACGAGGCGGGCCCCCTCTACCGCTCGGCGCTGGCCGCCACGTTCGAGGCCGAGCCCGGCTCGCCGCGCTGGCTCGAGGCGGTCGCGGCGTGGAAGCTCGATCCGGACCGCCTGCGCGCCCTCGAGGCGAGCCTCGGGGTGCCCCTCGACCTCCGCGCCGCGGGCTCGCACGCCCTCTTCTGGGCTCGCGGAGGGCTCGAGCGCCTCGAGGAGGCGGGCGGCAGGCTCGCGCCCTTCTGGAGGCCCCAGCTTGCGGGCGTCGAGCGCGCGGCGCTGGGGCACCTCTTCGGCGGCGGGCACGCCGTGCGCTCCGCCGGCGGGGAGCGCTATGCCTTCGTGCCGGACCTGCGCTTCGCCGGCGTCCTCGAGCGGGCCCTCGAGTCGGGCGAGGAGACCGGGGAGCGCGCGGCCTTCTTCTCGAGCCGCGTCGCCTACCTCTATCTCCACGGGCGCGCCGAGGAGGCGCGGGCGGCCTTCGAGGCTCACCGCAGCTCGATCCAGCCCGCCGCGCGCACGCCGGACGAGCTGCTCGTCCCGTGGGCCCGCGAGGCGTGGGAGGGGGGAGGCCTCGAGCCCCACGAGGCCGCCCTCGACGCCTCTCTCCTCCTCGACGCGATCGGGGAGCGGGCCCTTGCGGGCGGCTTCCGCGAGGCCGCGAGGCTCCTCCTCGAGGCCGCGCGTGCCGGGGGCGGGGCGGTGCCGGCCTTCGAGGAGGCCCTCGCGGCCGCGCGGGCCCGCGTGGGGGCGCCGACGCCGCCCGCCGTGCGGCCGCGCCTCCCCTTCCGCCTCGACGTCCTCTACCCGGAGCCCGCGAGGGAGGAGCGCCGGTGACCGCCTTCGCCTCCATCACCGCCTTCACCGCCATCGCCCGCGCCGCATTCACGGAGCTCGTGCGCCTGCCCGCCTACGGACTCATCGTCCTCGGGACGCTCGTCGCCCTCGCCTTGAGCCCGTCGCTGGCCCTCTTCAGCATGGGAGAGAAGAGCCTGCTCGAGGACCTGGGGGCCTCGACGGCGCTCCTCTCGGGGGTCCTCCTCGCGGCCTTCGGCGTCTCGGCCCAGATCGAGAAGGAGATCGAGCGCCGGACGCTCCTGGTGGTCTTCGCGAAGCCCGTCGGGCGCGGCGCATTCCTCGCGGCGAAGCTGGCGGGCATCCTCCTCGCGGTGGGCCTCGCGGTCCTCCTCTTCACTATCGAGGCGCTCCTCGCGGTACGGATCGGCCCGCCCGTCGAGGCGCACGCGCTGGCGGACGGCCCGGCCCTCGCCGGAAGCCTCGGCGCGCTCGCCCTCGGGCTCGCGGCGGGCGCGGCGCTCCGCCGGCGGGGCGAGCCGTACCAGGTGGGCGCCCTGAGGGCGGGCTCCCTGGCGCTCGCGGGGGGTTTCGGCCTCGCGGCCTGCTTCGACGCGCGCTGGCGCCCCGCGCTCCTCTGGGAGATCGACCTCGGCCTCGCGGGAGCGTGCGCCCTCGCCTTCCTCGGCGCCGCGCTCTGCGGGGCCGTGGCCGTCCTGATCGCCGTGCCTCTCCGCCGGGGCGCCCTCGCCGGGACCCTCGCCGTCTTCGCCGTCTCCCTGGCGCTCGGGGGGATCGAGTCCCCCTGGCTCGGGCTCGTCCCCGACCTCCGGCTCTTCTGGGTTGGGGACATGTTCTACGGCCCGGCCTCGGCGCTCCCCGTGCGGCACGTCCTCGAGGCGGGGCTCTACGCGGCTTGCTACGGCGCGGGGTGCCTCGCGGCCGCGGCGTGGGCGCTGGAGCGGCGGGATGTGGGATAGCCGGCGCGGCCGATAAAGCCGTTGAAAACGTCACCCGTGGGCCGGTAAAATCGTCACCATCCTTCTCTATCTCCCGGCCGCGAACTGAGCTTCTGTCCTGAGATCGCCTTGATCGGGCACGGGCCGCTGCATGGGTCCGGGTCCGCCCGGACTCTTGACGCGGGGGATGCCGAGGGTTTCTCGAGAAATGAGCACGCAAGTCATCAGGAAAGGTAACTCCATGGGTACTCTCGCCTTCCGTGCCGGGCCGACGAAGCGTTCCTTGATCCTCCTGGCGCTTTCAGGCCTCCTCGCGCTGCCGTCGGCCTGCGACACGAAGTCGAACAAGCACAGGGTGAGCCCGAGCCTCTTCCTCGCCCCGATCCGGGACCAGGGGGCGGGCGACGACAACGGCCTCACGGTCCGCGCCGAACGGCTGGACTTCCTGCTCGAGATCAAGCCCGGCACGCTCCCGAGCGACCTCGTGGACACGCCCACGGAGCCCTTCGTCCTGGGCCGCATGAGCGTCCGGGACCCGGCCACGGGAGACGTCGAGGAGGGCGAGAACCTGCTCGTCTACGAGGCGAACTCGAGCGCGGTGCTTTCGGTCAACCTCTGCCTGGACCCGGCCTTCGCCCGCTGCGGGAAGGTGCGCCTGCACTACGACAAGAAGGGGCTCGATTTGGTCGAGGGGCAGGGCGGCGGCATCAGCACCTCGGTGACGCCCATCAAGCTCCGGAACGGCTGGATCCTGGCCTTCGACTCCCGCTCGAAGAGCATCGTCGCCTTCCGCGAGGAGAAGCCCCGGACGGTCGTCGGGGACGATGGTCAGCCCCAGAGGCTCGAGTACCGCTCGCCCGTGGATCCGAGCGGCCAGTTCAACAAGGACAGCGACAACTTCGGCCTCGGGAACGGCGTCCTCCTCAGCGTGGTCGTCTCGGGCGAGGCCATGGCGCAGCAGCTCCTGGTGCCTTCGGAGCCCATCGTGAGCCGCCTCTTCGAAATCGAGAAGGACAAGATCCTCGTCTTCTTCACGAGCGCGGTCACCCGGGCCGTCCACCTCCTCGAGCTCTCGGAGGTCGAGGAGACCGTGAGCTACGACCTCGACGACCGGACGAACCCCGCCAAGCGGTTCCCCGTGAAGTTCCTGCGCGGGACCTTCAAGCTCTTCGCCGAGACGCTCGGGGGGAAGCCCAACCAGCCCTTCCTCCCGTTGAGCACCGTGTCCCTGAGGATCACGGGGACCGCCGAGGTCAGCCTCGACACGTTCCAGCCCATCCTGGTCCCCGACGACGTGAGCCCGACGGCCCTCGTCTACGATCGGAGGACGTCGACCTTCATCCGGGTCGGCCTCGCCAAGCAGGGGGGCGAGATCGTCGGCTCGACCCTGGGTCTCGCCGTCCGCCCCGAGCTGCTGCTCGGCACGCTCGCGGGCGGCGCCACGGGCCAGCTCGTGGACCCGCCCCTCGACATGAGCGGCGGGTTCTACAACCCCAGCACGAAGAAGACCGAGATCTTCATCGTCGAGGAGAAGACCAACAACATCCTCGCGTACGACTACACCCAGAGCCTGGACAGGAACCTGAGGGTCTTCGTCCCATCGTCGAACATCCTCCTGCGGCGGGACCCGTCGGGGCAGACCGGCTTCGACAGCTCCGCCGAGCCCGTCCTCGACATAGCCATCGCGGACGTCCGGGCGAACCGCCTGGCCTTCGATCAGGGCCTTGACCAGCTCCTGGGCATCAGCTACACCTCAGGTGTCGTGACGATCGTGGCCACGAAGCAGTCGATCGCCGACGTGACCGGCAACCCCCTTTCGGAGCTCACCTACATTGAGCCCATCGATGAGAACAGGGTGCGAGCCTTCGATGCCCTCTCGAGCTCCCTCATCGAGATACGGCTCGACTACGCCGCGATCCCCATACGGGTGCGGTAGCCGGGAAGCCTCGGCAGCAGCCGCCCGAGCGAGACCCGGGAGGCCCGGGGGGTCGGGTTGGCCGGGGAGGCCCCATGGGTAAGCCCAAGGGCGAGTCGCGGGGGCTCGCGTACCTGCAGAAGGCGCGGCCCGCCGCGATGCAGCACCTGCTCAAGTTCTTCGCCGAGTCGGCGCGGCACCTCGACCCGAAGACCCGGTTCCTGATCTCGATCGTGACGAAGGTGATCAGCGCGTCGCACCGCGGCGTGGAGCAGTACGTGAAACGGGCGCTCGAGGCGGGCGCCACGCCGCAGGAGGTCGTCGACGCCGTCCTCTGTGCCTACCCCTGCGCCGGCCTCACGCGCGTCGTCGACGCCATCGATGCCATCCTCGACATGGGGCTCCCCGGCTTCGAGGAGATCGCGGCGGAGGCGCAGGCCCCGGCGGCGGCTCAGGCTCCCGCTGAGGCGCGCTCCGGCGACCCTGGCGCCGCACGGGCAGCGCCGCAGGGCTCGCGCTGGGTCGAGGTGGCCGCGGCGGGAGAGATCCCGCCCGGCGGCGCCCTGCACGTGCTCGCCGGGCCGCGCGAGATCGGTCTCTTCAGCGTCGAGGGCAAGATGCACGCCATCGACCACGTCTGCCCGCACAAGAAGGGGCCCCTCGCCAGGGGCACCGTCGTGGACGGGATCGTCACCTGCCCCCTCCACGGCTGGACCTTCCGGCTCGAGACCGGCGAGTGCGTGAGCCGCCCCGGGGCGCGCGTTGCCGTCTACCCCGTGCGCGTGAACGCCGCCGGGAAGGTCGAAGTGCTCTTGTCGTCGCCATGAGCGGGACGCCGTTCAACGCGAAGTACGACTATCTCTCGCCCCAGAGGGTCGTCTTCGGCTGGGGCAGGCGCTGCGAGCTTGGGGCGCTGGCGCGTCCCTTCGGGCGGCGCGCGTTCCTCGTGGTCGGGTCGCGCGCCCTCGAGGGCTCCGGGGCGATCGCGGAGCTCGAGGGCCACCTGCGCAAGGAGGGGATCGAGCCCGTGCGCGCCGCGAGCGCCGCCCGCGAGCCGGAGGTGGGGGACGTGGACCGTCTCGCGGCGTTCCTCCGGGAGCGCGGGGCGGGCGCCGGGGACCTCGTCATCGCCGCCGGCGGCGGGTCGGCCATCGACCTCGCCAAGGCCGGCTGCGCCATGGCCACGAACCGGAAGGGGGCCACCGTCAGGGACTACCTCGAGGGCGTGGGCGCGGGGCTCAAGGTCGAGGAGGATCCCTTGCCCCTCCTCGCCGTGCCCACGACGGCGGGGACGGGCAGCGAGGCGACGAAGAACGCCGTGATCTCGAGCTACGATCCGCCCTTCAAGGTGAGCCTGCGCTCCGACCGCATGGTGCCGCGGGTCGTCCTCGTCGACCCCGAGCTGCACGTCTCCGTGCCGCGGGCCACGACGGCGCACACGGGCATGGACGCGATCACGCAGCTCATCGAGAGCTACATCTCGGCTCGGGCGGCCCCCATCCCTCAGGCCCTGGCGATCCACGGCCTCGCCCTCGCGGCCACCGCCATCGCCCGCGCCGTCAAGGACGGCGCGGACCGGGAGGCCCGGGAGCGGATGGCCCACGCGGCGCTCCTGAGCGGCATGGCCCTGGCGAACTCGGGCCTCGGCATGGCCCACGGCGTGGCGGCGGCGCTCGGGATCCACGCGAAGGTGGCCCACGGCCTCGCCTGCGCCGTCATGCTCCCCGTGGCCCTCCGCGTGAACCGCGAGGTCCGGGAGGCCGAGATCGCGCGGATCGCCGAGGTCCTCTGCGGGCGGTCCTTCCCGGCGGCGGCGGCCGCGGCGCAAGCGGCGGTCGAGCGCGTCGAGGAGCTCTGCGCCGAGGTGGGGATCCCGCGGAGGCTCTCCGAGATCGGCGTGCGCCGCGAGGCGCTGCCCGCCATCGTCAAGAGCTCCTACGGGAACAGCATGGCCGCGAACCCGCGCAAGGTGCCCGAGGGCGAGCTCACGGGCCTCCTGGAGGCGATGCTGTGATCGTCGCCGCGGGCCTGACACCCGCCTGGCAGCAGGTGCTCCTCCTCGACGGCCTCCGGATCGGCGAGGTGAACCGGGCGCGCGAGGCGCACTGGTGCGCGTCGGGCAAGGTCCTCAACGTGGGGCTCGCCCTCCACCACCTCGGCGGCCCGAGTCTCACGCTGGCTCTCGCCGGCGGCCCGGGCGGTGAGGGCATCGACCTGGAGCTCGCGGCCCTCGGCGTGCCGCGGCGACTGGTCTGGTCGAAGAGCCCCACGAGGGTCTGCACGACCCTCCTCGATCCGGCGACGGAGACGACGACGGAGCTCGTCGAGAACGCGGCGCCCGTCGCGCCGGGCGAGATCGCGAGCTTCATCGCCGCCTACGAGGAGGCCGCGAAGGGGGCGCGCATGGCGGTCCTCTCGGGGTCGCTGCCGGCGGGGACGCCCAGCACCTTCTACCGGGACCTCGCGGCGAGGACTCCGGGCCGCGTGGTGCTCGACGCGCGCGGCCCCGAGCTCCTCGAGGCGCTGCCCCTCAGGCCCCTCTGCGCGAAGCCGAACCGGGAGGAGCTGGGGAGGACCTTCGGCCGCGAGCTGCGCTCGGACGCGGAGCTCCGGGAGGCCATGGAGGAGGTGAACCGCCTCGGCGCCGAGTGGGTGGTGGTGAGCCAGGGGAAGGGCGCCCTCTGGGCCACGTCGGCGGGCAGGCTCCAAGTCTTCGAGCCCGCCCGGGTCCGTACGGTCAACCCCATCGGCTGCGGCGACTGCCTCGCGGCGGGGATCGCCTGGGCCGCGGACCGCGGGATGGACATGCCCGAGGCGATCCGCTTCGGCATGGCCGCCGCGGCCGAGAACGCCGCGGCGCTCTTGCCCGCCCGCCTGGACCTCGCGCGGGTGCGGCGGAGGATGGAGGACGTGGCGCGCCTGGGTTGAGGCGGTGACCCCGCCCGTCCCTACCTCTCCAGGATCGGCAGGAACCGGTTCGGGAGCTGGAGGATGATGAGCGCCATGGCCGTGCACTGGACGTCGTTCTCGCGGAGGCTCGCGGGCCAGGAGCCGTCGCGCTTCTGGTGCTCGAGGAGCTTCCTGCGGATCCAGGTGAAGTAGTCGCTCCACCGCCGCCCGCCGGCCTGGAACATGGCCTGCGCGCAGTAGTAGTGGGCGTAGAAGGGAAAATCGTTCGTCCACGGCAGCTCGTAGCGCTTCTCGAGGTAGGCGAAGCCCCTGCGGATCTTCTCCGTGTTGTACTCCCCGAGGCTGTAGAGGATGCACACGCCGGCCGCGGAGCGCGGGAACGCGCTCACGCTGCCCAGGTCGAGCCGCGAGCCGCGCTCCAGCGAGCGCAGGCGGTAGCGGAAGCCGCCGTCCTCGTTCTGGGCGCGCTCGATGAACGCCTTCGCCCTCGCCACGACGCCGTCGTCCACCTTGAGACCCAGGTTCCGCGCCGCTCGCAAGGCCATGGTCTGGCAGACGGTGATGGACGTGTCGCCGGTGCCCGCGGAGCGCGCCACGTCTCCGAAGACCGAGCCCGGGTGGTAGTCCCAGCCGCCGCTCGAGACCTGGGAGCGCTCGATCGCGCGGATGGCCTTCTCGAGCGCGGCCCGGACCTCCGCCTGGCGGTAGGCCGAGGTCCCGTAGAGCTCCGCGAGGTAGAGCGTCGCGAAGCCGTGGCCGTACATGAAGCTGCTCGTGTCGTCGAAGTAGCCCGCCGTGCTCTGGCGGCGGAGGAGGGCCGCCGTCGTGCGCCGCAGCACCTCGGCGTACTCGCCGCCCGCCTTCTCGCTGTAACCGCCGGCGAGGACCGCGAGCCCCGCGAGGGCGCCGGCGGCCACGGGGAAGCGGCCGTCGAAGTCGCCCTCAGCGGTCTGCTTCCGCTCGAGGAACCTCAGGCCTCGGGCCACGGCGAGCTTGAGCTCGGGCGTGATCTCGCCCCGCGCGGGCGGCGGGGGGGCCTCCCGCGGCTCCTCGGCGGCGGCCGCCGGACAGACGATGGCCCCCGAGACGAGGACGGCAGGCAGGGAAAGGTGAGGTCGTTTCGCTACCAAGGCGCTCCTTCCGGATGACACCCTCCGATTGTAGGGGCGAGGATCTCGCTCCGGTAGGTGGCTGACGGGCCCGGCGCTCCGCGGCCGTGACGGGAGTCTCGGCGTGGTTCTGAACCGCGTGATCGCGGTTCTTGGGCGTGGTTCAACGCCGGGTTACACCCGGCTATGAACCACGCATTCATTCCCACGATACTGCCCCTACCAAACTGCCCCTGCTGAGCTCTTTCCTGTTACCCGAATGGAGCCTGATCTGAACCACGCCGGTTCTTGAACCACGCCGGAGCCTCAGGCCCTGCGCGCCGCCATGTCCATGAGCTCGGCGAGCCTTCGCTCGAGCCCGGCGAGGCGCTCGAGGTGGAAGGCGGCCTTGAGGGACGCCGTGAGCGCCTCGGGCGCTGCACCGAGCGCTGCGCCGAGCGCAGCCGGCAGGACCTCCGTGTCGGGCTCCACGGGGGCCGGAGCCCGCGCCGCCGCGAGCCGCCGGACGTCCTCGACCGCGCCGGCGAAGAACCGCACGGAGGCCTCGCCGACCTCGAACGTCGTCCCCTGCTCGAGGGGCACCTCCTCCACGGCGCGCCCGTCGAAGCGCAGCGCCCCGCCGCCGAGGTCCACGGCGCGGTGCCCGGCGGGCCCGCTCGCCTCGACGCGCACGAGGGGCGCGCCGGGGGCCCGGAGCTTGACGGAGGCCTCGGGCGAGCTCCCGAGGGTGAAGGGCAGGCCGCGGACGACCACGGCGCGGCGGGAGCCGGCGGGAGGCTCGGAGACGAAGAGGACGAAGCTGTCACGCAGGGGGCTGGGCATGGAGGGCTTTGGATGGCTTGGGAGACGAGGGGAGGGAGGGGA
>JACQVW010000048.1 GCA_016209535.1 Planctomycetota bacterium
CTACTGGGTGCAGGGCGGCGGGGAGGCCGAGCTATTGATCTCGGGGCCCGAGTGCACGGGGGTGGCGGTGGAAGGGGGCGAGCTGACCTTCCTCACGAGCGCGCGCCTCCCGGGCCGGGGGCCCCCCGGGGACTCCCTCCTCGCGTTCCGGGTCTCCCTCGAGGCCGCGCGCCGGCATGGGCCGCTCTCTTTCCCCTTCTCCACGTCCCTGCTGAGCCGGATCGCGGACCAGGTCTTCCGCGGGGCGCCGGACGGCTGGCCCTTCCGGAGCGCCGGCGAGATCGGCGAATGCGCGAGGAGAGGCGTCGAGGTCTCCCGCGAGCTCGCGGGCCGCGCGCTGCCCGTCCACGGCCGGGAGCTCGACCGCGTGGTGGGCGAGGCGTTCCGCAGCCGCACGGAGCTCACGTCCTCGGGGGAAGTGCTCCTCGGCGTCCTCCTCGCCGCCGGGTTCCTTGAGAGGGGCGCGGTCTGGGTGCCATCGCCGGCCGCGCCGGCGCGGGGCTTCTGGCAGCCGCGGATCGTCCAGACCGTCGACAGCATCGTCGCGGTCGGCTATTCCCCGGCGGACGTCATCGCCTCCACCCTCCACGACGGGGAAGGCATCTGGGAGCCCGTGGCGACCATCTCGCGTTACTTGAAGGGCAGGAAGCTCCTCCTCGGCCTCGACCGCGAGGCGCTCGCCGAGGCGCTGGCCCGCGAGCCCGTCCCCGACCTCGCCGCGGCGGCGCGGGCCGGGGACGCGGCGGCGATCGGCGCCGCGCTCCGCGCCGCGCCGGCGAACGAGCTCCTGCGCCAGCGCGCGTACCTTCAGCTTTCTGCTGAGGGGCGGTACGACCTGGTCGCCGAGGTCGCCGGGGAGCTCGCGAGGCGGGAGGGAGCCATGCTCGTCGACCGGAAGGCGTGGCTCCTGGCTCGCACGAGGACCGCGGCGGCGGGGGCGGAGCTCGCGGCCTTGAGGGAGGACATCCGGAAGGCCATCGAGGCCCACCCGGGCGAGGCGAGCTTCTACCTCTTCCTCGGGCAGGCCTGCGAGCGCGAAGGGGGAGACTTGAAGCGGGCGCGGGCCTGCTACCACAGGGTCCTCAAGCTCGAGGCGAAGGGCGACGTCGCCGATCAGGCCCGGGAGCGGCTCGAGGCGCTGGAAGCCGGCTGAAGTCTTGATGACGGCAACGCCGTCATATATCATGATAAATGACGACAGAGTCGTCAGTCCCACGGATCGCGGGGGCCACGGATAGCGGGGGGCCACGGATCGCGGCGGCCCGGTGCCCCAGGGAGCGGACGCCACTCATGCCGGCGGAACGATTCATCGAGCGGATCTTGGACGTGAGCGCGCTGGTGCGCAAACGGTCGCATTTCCTCTTCGGGCCGCGACAGACCGGCAAGACCTCGCTGATCCGGCGCACCGTGAAGGCGGCGCACGTCTACAGCCTCCTCGAATCGGACACATTCCTCGCGCTGAGCCGCGAGCCGTGGCGCCTGCGCCAGGAAGTGCGGGAGGGCGGCTCCCTGGTCGTCATCGACGAGATCCAGGCACTGCCCGGCCTGCTGAACGAGGTCCACTGGCTCATCGAGGAACGGGGCGTCAGGTTCCTCCTGACGGGCTCGAGCGCGCGCAAGCTGAGGCGCGGCGGAGTGAACCTGCTGGGAGGCAGGGCCCGTTCCCGGACGTTGCACCCGCTGGTGTCGGCGGAGCTGGCGGAGTTCGATCTCTGGCGCGTGCTGAGCTTCGGAGCCTTGCCGTCGATCTACCTCTCCGAGCGTCCGGAGGAGGACCTGAGGAGCTACGTCAACGACTACTTGCGAGAGGAGATCGCGCATGAGGGCCTGGCCCGCAGCATCCCGGCGTTCAGCAGGTTCCTCGAGGTCGCCGCCCTCTGCAACGGGAAGATGCTGAACCACACGCAGGTCGCAAGCGACGCCCAGGTCCCCCGCACCACCGTGCATGAGTACTTCGGCATCCTCAAGGACACCCTCATCGGGTACGAGCTCCCCGCGTGGGGCCGCGCGAAGAGCCGGAAACCGCTCGTGACCTCGAAGTTCCACTTCTTCGACATCGGCGTGGCCAGGCACATCCAGGGAAGAGGTGCGCTGGGCGAGAAGTCCCCCGACCTGGGCGAAGCATTCGAGTCCTGGATCTTCCACGAGCTGCGCTCCTGGATCGACTACCGCGGCTAGGGGAGCGTTCACTACTGGAGGACGACCTCGGGTTTCGAGGTGGACTTCGTCCTCAACGAGTCCGTGGCCATAGAGGTCAAGGCCCGCCGCCAGGTCAGCGAGGCCGATCTTCGCGGCCTGAAGGCGATCGCGGAGGAGGCGTCCGTCCGGCGATCCATCGTCGTGGCGTTCGAGCCTCGCCCTCGGCGCATCGGCGGGATCGAGGTGCTGCCCTGGCGGCAGTTCCTGGCGATGCTGTGGGAGGGGGAGATCGCCTGAGCGCGAGCTGCCAGCGCTGCCTGGTGCCGACATGTGCCCTTGTGTGCTCAGCCCGCCCCCGCCCTCGAGAAGGTCGCGAAGGCGATAGGCTCCTGATGTGCACCCGATCGCGTCGGGGGTCGGGTCGAAAGCCTTCACGGGAAACGGCGGACCCGCCGCCGGCGGTTTTCCTTGCGACCGCACTGCCCCGCCGGGAACCAGGTAGGTGAGATGTCAGCCTTGGATGCGCTTCACCCCGACCGCGTGCTCGTCCGGCGGGCCCTCGAGGACCGGCCGGAGGCCTTCGAGGCCCTGGTCCTCCGCTACCAGACCCTCGACCGGCATCTCGGGCACCGTGCTCCTCGGCGAGGGAGGCCCTCCCGCCGCCGGCGTCGAGGTCGCCGCGATCCTCGATGGTGCCCACGAGCCCGCGGCGCTCGTCACGACCGGGGAGGATGGGAAGTACGCCCTCCTGGGCCTCGAGCCCGGCAAGCACCGCGTGTGGGCCTGGTCCGGGAGCTGGACCACGAAGTGGCCGGGCGAGGAGCGCGAGGGGCTCTCTACGGACGTACGAGGCTCCTTCCGGATCGGCGGGCTTGACCCGGGCGCGTACGAGGTCAGGGTCCTGAGGGCGGAAGAGGCCTTCTTCTCCCCCGGTGTGACGCGCTCGGTCGATGTCGGCGAGGGCGAGGCGCGCTGCGAGGTCCCCCTCGGGCCGGGCGGCCGCGTCGCGGGGCGCGTCGTGGATCGAACGGCGGGCATGGCCGCGCCCGGCGCCTCGGTGACGCTCTACCGGCGCGATCCTTCCTTCGCGCCGGGGTTCGGCTTCCGCTTTCCGGGGGTGGACTGGGTCCCTGCGGGCGCCTCGAGAGGGGCCGGCGGGGACGGTGGGTTCGCCTTCGACGCCCTGTCCGCGGGGTCCTACCTCCTCCACGCCTACGCTGACGGCCGGCACGGCTGGCTTGGCCCCGTCGAGCTCGCGGAGGGTGGCTCGGCGGAAGGGCTCGAGGTCAAGCCGGGCGGCGCCGGTGGGCTCTCCCTCGAGGTGCTGGACGCGAGGACGGGGGCGCCCGTGGAGGGCGCCTCGGCCAAGCTGCGTCTGCTCGCCGGGCCGCCGATTTTCCTCGCGGCGAATGCCGACACGAGCGGGCGCGCGGTCTTCGCGGACGTGCCCCCCGGCGAGCACCGCCTGGAGGTGGACTCGAGGCAGCACGCCCTCGCGCTCGAGACGGTGGCCGTGGCGGACTCGAGCATCGAGCGCAGGGTCCTCCTCCCTCGGGCCTCCTGGATCGTCGTCGCGCTCGAGGGAGGGGCGCAGCATCCGGGAAGCCGCGTCGTGAGCTGCCTCCTCCTCTCGGAGGGGGATCCCGGCTGGCCCTTCGCGTCCCTCGAAGGGGCCAGGCCCATGGCGGTCGCCTCCTGCGAGCCCGGGAAGCCCGAGGCGCACCTGAAGACGAGGCCTGGCCGGTACCGCGTGCGGCTCGAGGCGCGCGACCCCAGCGGCAAGCGGCCCACCCGGAGTCTCGAGGTCGAGCTTGACGTTCCCGGAGCGGGTGAGGCGAGGGTGGGCCTCGAATTCGCGGAGTAGTCTTGATCTCATGGCGGCCCAAAGCCCCCTGCCGTCAAGCGCGTACAACCGCCGCCCAGCCCCTTGATCTGACCGCCACGAGGAGCTAGAGTTGGCCGGAGAGTTCCGAACTGATCTTTCTCCCGGTATCCTGGCGGACGCGTGGAAGGCAATCGACCATGAGCACCGCTCAAGAAGGCCTCGTCCTCGGCCCTGAGCTTGCCGGCGCGCTCTTGACGCCGGAGGAGTTCGATGCGGCCGAGGAGGCCGACGAGCTTTACGTCTACGAGCTCATCAACGGAGTTCTTGTCGTGGCACCCCCTCCGTCTGAAGAAGAACGCGGGCCTAACGAATGGCTCGCCCAACACCTGCTGAATTATCGGGACCAGCATCCTGGAGGCAAGGCGCTAGACTTCACGCTCCCCGAGCACCTCGTCAGGGTGCGGGGGAACCGGCGCAGGGCGGACCGCGTGATTTGGGCGGGTCTCGGACGCGTTCCGGATGTCCACGGCGATCTACCGGCGATCGTGATCGAGCATGTCTCGGAGGGCCGACGGAACCGCAAGCGCGACTACGAGACCAAGCGCAAGGAATACCTAGAGGCGGGCATCAGCGAGTACTGGGTCATCGACCGCTTCCGCCGCTTGATGACCGTCTACCGAGGGCCGACGAACCGCCCAACCGAGCTCGTTGTGCGCGATGACGAAGTCTACACGACGCCGCTCCTTCCGGGTTTCGATCTTCCCGTGGCGAAGCTCTTCAGCGTGGCGGACATGCTTCGCAAGGCGAAGCGGAGGGGCGGAGACCGCTGATCGGGGAATCGGGCGTGGTTCAAGCCCGGCCCCCCGCGCGACAATGCCCGCCTGTCCAGCGGCTCGATCCCGAAGGAGGCCATGACCATGACGGACCGGCCACGCGTCCCGCGGCGACTCTCGGTGGGAGTGCTTTCAGCCCTCGGCGGCCCCATCGCGCTCCTCATCGCCCTGGCGGTCGTCTCGCCCTGCTGCGGCGACCCGCCGGGCGCGCAGGCCGGACGCGGCGCGGCGCGCGCGGAGGCCGGACGTGGCGGCGCGGCGGGCCGCCTCGTCCTCGCCTACCACTACCCTTGGTACGGGTACAAGGCGCCGGACGCGTGGGACAGGAAGACGGCGGACCACCCCCTCCTCGGCGCCTACCGCTCGGCGGACCCGAAGCTCATCGACTTCCAGCTCTCGCTGGCGAGCGACGCGGGGATCGACGGGTTCGTCGTGTCCTGGGGCGGACCGGACACGGAGCAGGAGGAGATCCTCTCGCAGATGCTTGACGAGCTCGAGCGGTCGCCCCGCGGCCGCTTCCGGCTCTCCGTCATCTGCGAGGCCTACGCGGGGAAGTCGGACCTCGACAGCGGGAAGGTCGAGCGCGATCTCCTCCACCTCCTCCGGAGGCACGGGAAGCGCAAGGCCTTCCTGCGCGCGGACGGGAGGCCCGTCGCCTTCGTCTACACTCCGCAGGGCTGGCCCGCCGAGCGGTGGCGCGAGGTCTTCGGGGCCGTCGCGAGGGAGGAAGGGAAGGCCCTCTGGGTCGCCCTGGCCGACGGGTGGGAGTTCGACCTCGGGTACCTCGCTGCCTTCGACGCCTTCGCGCCGTACGCGGACAAGTACTACGCCGACGAGACGCTGAGGAAGGCGTACCGCCGGCTCGGCGAGCGCGTGCGCGAGGCAAAGAGCCCCTTGATCGTGGCCGCCATCGGCGGCGGGAGCCGGGTCCAGAAGCTCGGCTTCGACATCGACCGCTCCGAGGGGCGGTATCTGCGCCGGAGGTTCGAGCTGGCGAAGGAGCTCGGGGCTGACTGGGTGGCGATCACCTCGTGGAACGAGTGGTACGAGTCCATGCAGATCGAGCCGAGCCGCGAGCACGGCTTCGAGCAGGTCCGGCACGTCCGCGAGCTCGCGTTCGCGTTCAAGGGGCTCGCCGCCCCGCCCCTCGGCGGCGCCGCGCTCGCCGTCTCGGAGAAGCGCGTCGACGGCTGGGCCGAGGTCACGGCGACGAACACCGGCGCGCGCACGCTCTACTACGTGACGGCCGCCCGAGCGGGCAAGGACCCCGCGATCGTGGCCTACGTGCTGCACCCGGCGGAGTCCGCGTCGGCCTCGCTCGAGGGCTCGGCGCCGGCGGTGACGGCGGTCCTGCCCGACGGGACCACGGTGCGGGCGGGGAAGTGAGCGGCGCTTTCTCGGCCTCGCGGAGCACCTCGTCGGCCCCATGTAGACTGCGGCGCAGATGTCGATCCGATCCGCCCCAGGCGCGGGTCAGGGGTCACTCGATCCGCGCCCTCTCCAGGGCGGCCGAGAGTCTCTCAGCGATCCCGAGCCGTCCCGCCCACTCTGTCAGGTAGACACGGTCGAGCGAGCGATGGATCTTGAGGATCTCATCAACGTCCAGGAGATCCTTGAGACGGTTCGCGAGGAGTTTGTGCAAGACGAGATCCTCTGGCGCGATCATCCAACGGTCCTTGCCGAGGAACCGCACCCGTTGCCGCCGGGCGAACGCTGCGCGCTGGTACGAGGTGGTCACGAGGAAGAGATCGATGTCCCAAAGGTGTCCCTCCTCGAATCTCTGGACCTTGACCTTCAGCATACCCTGCAGTGAATCCCGGAATCCCCCGAGAAACTCATCGGGGACGATGAAGCCTTCTCTGTCGAGGGTTCGGAGGAGTTGCGCGAAGTCGTCCTCCGAGACGCTCAAGGTGAGGTCTGCATCGTACGTTGGGCGGGGCACCCCCAGCGAGCGGACCGCAAAACCACCCATGATCATGTGCTGTATCTCCGCCCGTTCGATGTGAGTCAAGACCTCCTTGAGGATCTCCTGGATCGGAAAGCTCATCGGGGCAGCTTCGAGAGAGCTTCAGCCATCGCTCTGGAGCTGAGCTCGTGCTCCTCGCGAGCGAGCTGGAGCCGGCGCTCCCGCTCTTCGAAAGGCATCTCAAGGAGGGCTTCCCAGGTGAAGCGCATGAGCTCTTCGGTGATCTTCCAGCGTTCCTCGATGGACATCCGCCGGTACAGGGCAAGTTGTTCTTCGCTCAACATGCCGGAATGATACCACGTCCAGGCGGCGGCCTCCTTCGGCGAGAGGATCGCGCTGGCCTCGACGGCCCATGTGGCGTGGAGCGATGGGACCAGGGGGAACAGGGAGGCAAGCCCTGGTTATTCCCTTCCCGAGGCTGCCGGGGACAGTGGCTCGCGGACCTCGCCGCGGGTCGTGCTCCGCCCCCCGTCACCCCGCGGCGGCCGCCTGCGCCTCCTGGTCACGCAGGTACCAGAGCCCTTCCTCCACCACGTCGAGGTCCATGTGGTGCACCTCCACCTTGCGGCCCAGGGGGCGCGGGAGCGTGATCGTGAGGCGGCCTCCGAGGTGCTCGCGGAACTCCTCGAGGCCTTCGATGATCGCCAGCTCGCCCGACCCGCCGCGCTGGCCCATCTCGGGGTGCCAGAGCTTGAAGCCGCACTCCTTGACCGCGCCCAGGATCCGGCCGAGCTCTGGCGGAGCGATGAAGCCCTTCCGCATGGCGTAGTAGGAGTCGAGGCAGATCCCCGCCGCCACGGCCGCGCCGTGCGAGACGCGGAAGCCCGAGAGGCTCTCGAGCTTGTGGGCGGACCAGTGGCCGAAGTCGAGGGGGCGCGCCGTGCCCATCTCGAAGGGGTCGCCGTTCCCGGCGATGTGCTCGAGGTGGCGGACCGCGCACCGGCGGATGACCTGCTCCATCACCCCCTCGTCGCGCGACGCGATGGCGCGGGCATGGCTCGTCAGGAAGTCGAGGAGGTCGAGGTCCTTGATGATCGCGACCTTGAAGGCCTCGGCCACGCCCCCGAGCCAGTGCTCCTGGGGCAGGGTCGCGAGGAAGGAGAAGTCGTTGACCACGGCGAAGGGCGGCGCGAAGGTGCCGAGGAAGTTCTTCACGCCGTGCTCGTTCATGCCGTTCTTCACGCCGATCCCCGCGTCGTCCATCGCCAGGACCGTCGTGGGCAGGCGGACGAGACGGAGCCCGCGGTGGACGAGGGCCGCGGCGAAGCCCACCATGTCGAGGACGCTGCCGCCGCCAATCGCGAGGACGAAGCTCTGGCGGTCCAGGTGGTGGTTCCCGAAGGCCACCATGAGGTCCTCGACGGTCTGCCAGCCGAGCTTCGCCCGTTCACCGCCGGGGATGACCTCGGGCGACGCGACGAGCTCGGCCTTCGCCTGGCGCTCGTGGAACCAGTCCTTGATCTCTCGGATGAGGCCCGGGCGCGCCTCGGCCACGCCCGAGTCGACGCAGACGAACACTCGGTGCCGGCGGCCCTCGGCCTTGCGGTCGAGGACCTGGAGGAGGAGCGGGTTGTCCTTCCGGAAGACGTCGCGGGTGAAATGGACCTCGTAGTCGAAGTCGACGGAGAACCGCTGGCGGTACACCGCGGCGTCCTGGGGGGCCGGATCCCGTAGGGGCTTCTCGTCTCGGGAGGCCTTCCCGTCCTCTGGGGCCTGCTTCCTCATGGCGCCAGTCTACCATGGCGCGCCCGCTGCCATCCCCTGGCGATTCCGAGCGCGAGGACCGCGAGGGCCGCTCGGGCCTGGGTCGACAGGCGGATGAGCGGGAGTTACCTCCCCATTCCAGCCCCGCCGCGCCCGCGCCGATAATGGGGGAAGGCTCGCCCCGGAGGCTATAACCTAACCGTCCCATGTGCGGCATCGCAGGCATCCTCAACTTCGATCCCCGGCGGCCCGCCGACTCGGGCCTCCTCGCTCGCATGACGGGGGCCCTCGCGCACCGCGGGCCCGATGACGAGGGGTTCCACCGCGACGGGCCCGTCGGCCTCGGCCACCGCCGGCTGAGCATCATCGACCTCTCCGGGGGCGCCCAGCCCATGTCGAACGAGGACGGCTCGGTCTGGATCTCCTTCAACGGCGAGGTCTTCAACCACGAGGACCTGCGCCGCGAGCTCGAGGCCGCGGGGCACCGGTTCAAGTCACGCTCGGACACGGAAGCCATCGTGCACCTCTACGAGGAGCACGGGACGGGGTGCGCGGAACGGCTCGTGGGGCAGTTCGCCTTCGCGATCTGGGACGGGCGCCGCCGGCGGCTGTTCCTGGCGCGCGACCACGTCGGGATCAAGCCGCTCTACTACCGGCTCGAGCCCGACCGCCTCCTCTTCGCCTCGGAGCTGAAGGCCATCCTCGAGGACGAGGCCGTGGAGCGCGACCTCGATCGCGAGGCCTTCCTCGATTACCTCACGTACCGTTACGTGCCCGCCCCGCGCACGATCTTCCGGGGGGTCCAGAAGCTCCCGGCGGGGCGCTGGCTCCTCTGGGAGGACGGCCGCGTGCGGATCGAGCGCTTCTGGCGGCCGCCCGTCGGCGAGCTCGGCCCGGCCTCCGCCGCCTCCGAGGAGGAGTGCGCCCGCCACCTCGAGGACTTCCTGCGTGAGGCCGTCCGGAGCCAGCTCATGAGCGACGTGCCTCTGGGGGCGTTCCTCTCGGGCGGCATCGACTCGAGCATCATCGTCGGGCTCATGGCCGGACTCGTGGACAGGCCCGTCAAGACCTTCACCATCGGCTTCCGTGAGGAGGACTTCAGCGAGCTCCCGCACGCCCGAGCGGTCGCCGCGATGCACCGCACCGAGCACCGCGAGCTCGTCGTGGAGCCCGAGAGCGTGGACCTCCTGCCGCGCATCGTCCGCCAGCTCGACGAGCCCTTCGCCGACCCCTCGGCGATCCCCACGTACCACGTCTGCAAGATGGCCCGCGAGCACGTGACCGTGTGCCTCTCGGGGGACGGCGGCGATGAGGGGTTCGCGGGCTACCGGCGCTACCGCTGGGCGCTCAAGCACGGGCGCTTCGACGCGCTGCCCAAGGCGCTGCGGCGCGGGCTCTCCGGCGCGATCTCGCGCCTGCTGCCCGGCGGCCGCTGGGCGGCCGCGGCGCGGCGCATCGCCCTCGACCCGGCCTCGCGGTACGCCGACCTCACCGGGTACCTCGGCGGTCCCGGTCTCCTCTCGCTCCTCTCGCCGGACCTCGCCGAGGCGGCGCGGCGGCGCACCGACTTCGCCCTCGTCCGCGAGGCCTGGGCGGCGGCCGAGGCCTCGGGCGCGGACCCCCTCACGCGCCTCCAGTCGGTCGACCTGGAGACTTACCTGCCCGACGACATCCTGGTGAAGACGGACCGCATGAGCATGATGAGCTCCCTCGAGGTCCGCGTGCCGTTCCTGGACCACCGCGTGCTCGAGTACGCTCTCTCGATCCCTTCCGCCTGGCGGATGGGCAAGCGCATCCTGAAGAGAGCCTTCGGCCGCCTGCTGCCCCCGCATCTCCTCGAGCGCCCCAAGACGGGCTTCGGCGTGCCCCTGAAGCACTGGTTCCGCGGCGACTGGCGCGGCTACGCGAGGGACATCCTCCTCGGGCCGCGCGCTCGAGGGCGCGGGCTCCTCGATCCGGCCCGCGTGGGCGCGCTCCTCGACGCGCAGCTCGAGGCGAGGAGCGGCGCCACGGCGCGAGTCTACACCCTCGTCGTCTTCGAGGAGTGGTGCCGGCAGCACCTCGACAGGGCCCCGTGCTCGAGCCCCGCGAAGCCATGAGGCCCGCGATGAGGCCGCTCCGCGTGCTCCGCGTGCTCATGGTGGTCGAGAAGCTCTACGGCCTCGGCGGGGCCCAGGCGCAGGCCCTGCGCCTGGCCCGAGCCCTGCGCTCGGAGGGCGTCGAGGCTCGGATCGTCACGGGCCGCTGGCGGCTCCGGGAGCCGTGGCGCGCCGAGGTCGAGGGCGTGCCCGTCACGGCGGTCTTCACGGCCTTCAAGATGCTGCACTTGAAGGGGCTCCGGAAGCTCGGGATGTACGTCTACCTCTCGAGCCTCCTCCTCCACCTCTGGCTCCGCCGGAGGAGCTACGACGTGCTGCACGTCCACTCGGCGACCTCGAGCGCCTTCGCCGTGGCCCTCGCCGGGCGCTGGTTCGGGAAGCCGACGGTGATGAAGGTCATGGCGAGCGGGGGCTGGAGCGACTTCAAGCGCATGCGGCGGGGAGGCGAGGTCCCCGGCTCGGCCTGGATGGCCCGCCGGCTCCGATCCGTGAGCCGCGTCATCTGCCTCAACGCCGAGGCCGAGGCCGAGTGCCGGGCCGAGGGCTTCGCGCCCGAGCAGTGTGTGTCGATCCCCAACGGCTTCCCCGTCGGCGAGGTCGCGCCGCGCGCCGAGCAGCGGCGAGGAGCGGACCTGCTCCTCCTCTTCGCGGGGCGGCTCGATGCGCAAAAGGACCCGGCGGCCCTCCTCGAGGCGGTCGCGATCGCCGCGGCCTCTCCCGGCGGCGCGGGGGTGCGGGCGCGGTTCCTCGGGGACGGCCCGGCGCGCCGCGACCTCGAGCGCCGGGCCCGCGAGCTCGGTGTCGAGGGTCGCGTCGAGATCCTCGGCCGCGTCGACGACGTGCCGGCCCACCTGCGGGAGGCGGACGCCTTCGTCCTGCCCTCGAGGTCGGAGGGCATCTCGAACGCCCTCCTCGAGGCGATGGCCCACGGGCTGCCGTGCGTCGCGACGCGCATACCGGGCAACGTGGACCTCGTCCGCGACCGCGAGACGGGGCTCCTCGTGAGCCCCGGGGACCCGAGGGACCTGGCTCGGGCGATCCTCGAGCTGGCGCAGGACCCGGGCCTCCGGGAGAGGCTCGGGCGCGCCGGCCGGGCGCTCGTGGAGGCGCGGTTCGACATGCGGGCCGTGGCGCACCGCTACGCCGAGCTCTACCGGGGCTTGCTCGAGCCCGCGAGCGTCGCGGCGACGGCTTGACGTCCTCTGGCGCCCCGTCACGCGCCGAAGCTGTAAAGCGCGCTTACACAGCGCCAAGAGGGCCGCGCGTCCGAACCTATCTCCGCGCCTGTAAAGTTTTTTTGCAGCGGCCCAAGCCCGGCTTCTGGCGGAACCCCTTCTCACGTCACGACTTCCTGTCCAGGAACGCTGGTTGCAAGCGTTTGCGAGGTCACATTGTGTACCGACAGGGCGCTCCCGCTGTTGATTCTTGACGCCGGAGGCCCGAAGAGCCTGAAAACCCCTGAGGATAGAGCAACGTATGCGTCTCCGACCGACCCGTGCCGTACGCCCGCTGTTAGCTTTCGGCGTCCTCCTCGGCCTCGCCGGGCCGGCGAAGGCCGCTGAGATCTCGCTCTTTCAGGCTCTCTTCCGTTTGGAGGGCGACTTCACCTTCAACGTGGATCTCTCGGGGTGGGATGCCACGAGCACGGCCTTGACGTTCTTGCCGCCGCCGGACGCCGACTTCAGCGAGTTCGAGAGCGACGGGACCAACACGGGTCTCGGCGTCATCGTGATCGAGATCCTCCCCAACTTCGTCTCGGGCTCCGGGAGCGGTAGCTTCGCGGCGTTCTTCGACCTCGAGGTCGACGAGGCGACGAACACGTTCTTCAACGAGAGCGGCGAGTCGAGCGGGTCGACGGGCGGCGTCAACCCGACGAGCTTCGAGATCGACGAGCCCGGCTTCAGCTTCGGCGACATCTTCGACAATTTCCTCGGCAACACCCTCGACGACTCGACGGGCGTCCCCGCCGGGTCCGAGGACGACGTGAGCGTGGCCCTCTCGTGGGACTTCACGCTCTCCTCCTTCGAGACCGCCGTGCTGACGATCGTGATCTCCGATACGGGCGCCATCGCCCTCACGAGCACCTTCTCGGTGGTCCAGACCGATCCCGACTCGAGCGCCTCGGTCACCTACTCGGGCGCGCTCTCGATCACGGGGAGCCCTC
>JACQVW010000175.1 GCA_016209535.1 Planctomycetota bacterium
GGCGTAGGCGACGTCGGCGGCCAGGCGCGCGAGGGCGAGGGCGAGCCAGGTGGGAAGGGCCGCCGCGGCGAGGATGGCCGCCCGGGCGGCGAGGCCGATGGCGAGGTGGGCCGAAGCGCGGGGAAGGCGAAGGATGACGCCTGGGCGGAGGCGCGCCGGGCTCATGGGTCTCCTCGGCCTCCTCAGCCCCGCCCCTCGAACAGGTCTCGCCCTCGCACGAGCGCCTCGAGCTTCCTGTCGGCGACGCTGCGCGGCAGCATCCAGAGGCCGCAGTCGGGGTGGACGCAGCGGATCCTCTCGGCTCCGCCCAGGGCCGTGGCGGCGCGGTCGATCGCCGCGGCGACCTCGTCGGGCGTCTCGATCCGGAGGTCCTTCACGTCGATGACTCCGATCCCGAGCGCGAGGCCGGGCCGGATCGAGGCGAGGGCACGGACCTCCTCGGCGCTGCGGCGGGCGCACTCGAGGACCAGGTGGTCCGCCTCGAGGGCGTTCAGGAACTCCAGGAGCCGGTCCCACCGGCCCCGCTGCACCGTCTGGCCGCCGTAGTTCCCGAAGCAGACGTGGACCGCCTTCTCTCCCCGCACGGCCGAGAGGACGCGGTTGATCCCCGCGGCCGCCGTCGGGCCCTCCTCGGGGTGGCCCGAGATGTTCGCTTCGTCCACCTGCACGACCTCGGCGTCGATGGGCTCGAGCTGCGCGCGCAGCACGTCGGCGACCGCCGCCACGAGCCGCCCGAGGTCCCCGTAATGCTTGTCGACGAGGACCTTCGAGAGCATGTGGGGGCCCGTGCAAGTGAACTTGAGCGCGTGCCGGGTGAGGGACCGCGTCAGCTCCCAGTCCTTCAGCAGGTTGAGGCGCCCGGCCCCGATGGGACCCCGCAGGATCGCCGCCGGCTCGTTCCGGTACCTCGCGACCTCGCCCCGGCGGAACTCCTCGATGTCCCCGCGGGTGGGGCGCACGTCGACCCCGTCCATGGGCGCGAGGAAGTAGTCGATCATCCCGTTCGTTTCCGGATGGTTCACGTCGAAGCGCGAGATCTCTCCGTCCGAGATCACGTCGATCCCGGCGTTTTCCTGGATCTTCAACACGGCCAGGACGGCGTCCCGCAGCGCCTCGCGGGTGCGCGCCTGCGGGAGCCAGGACGGCGTCGGGTAGCTGCCCACGACGGTGGTGAGGATGGAAGCCACGGGTGGATGGTATTGTATGCGAGAGACGGCTCGGACCTCTCCTTGCAAACCCGAGGCTCTTCCGCTTAAGTAGCGCCTTCGCATGAACCGGCTCCTCGAGGAAAAGGTCGCGATCGTGACGGGTGGAGGGCGGGGCCTCGGCTCCGCCATCGCGCGGGCCCTGGCGGCCGACGGTGCCCGCGTGCTCGCCGTCTCGCGCACCGAGGAGGCGTGCCGGCAGGTGGCCGGGGCGGTCGTCGCGAAGGGAGGGGCGGCGGAGGCGCTCGCGGCCGACGTGACGGCGCCCGGCGTCGCCGAGACGGTGGTCCGGGCGGCGGTGGGGCGTTTCGGCGGCCTCGACGTCCTCGTCAACTGCGCGGGCGTGTTCGTCTGGAAGCGGCTCCTCGAGCTCACGGCGGATGACTGGACGCGGACCATCGCCACGAACCTGAGCGCGCCCTTCTTCCTGATCCAGGAGGCGGCCAAGGTGATGATCGACCGGGGGCGGGGCGGCTCGATCATCAACATCACGTCGATCCACGGGGCCGTCGCCGACCCGAACGTCGCGGCCCACTGCGCCTCGAAGTTCGGGCTCGAGGGCCTCACGCGGGCCGCCGCCGAGGCCCTCCGGGAGGTCGATATCCGCGTGAACGCGATCGCGCCGGGGTCGATGGAGCCCGACTCGGCCGAGAAGAGGGGCGAGTCCCCGAGGAGGAAGGTGACCCAGGCGGACGTGGCGACGCTCGCGGTCTACCTGGCGAGCGACCTGGCGAGGTCCATCACGGGCGCGACCATCGAGGCGTACGGGAGCACGCGGACGACCATCAAGGCTTGAGCCGGAGGCGGTCTGGGAGGAGAGCATGGCGATCACCGGAAGCGAGGTCCTGGAGAAGGTGAGTCAGGGGGAGGTCCTCCGCGGCGAGGACCTGAGGGAGGTCCTCCTCGAAAAGGCGATCCTCGTGGGAGCGCGCCTGCCGGGGTGCGACTTGACCGGCGGGCGCTTCCTCGGCGCCGAGCTGCGCGAGTGCGACCTGGCCGGCGCGAACCTCGAGGCCGCCGACCTGCGGTACGTCGATCTGCGCGGCGCGGCCCTGAAGGACGCGAAGCTCGTCAGGGCGCGGCTCGGTTACTCGCAGCTCGACGGGGCGGTCCTCACCGGGGCGGACCTGGGGGGGGTGGAGATCGAGAAGGCGACGTTCGCAGGCGCCCAGCTCGCAGGGTCGCGCTGGTGCGAGGCCGTCGTCAACGACGTGGACCTCTCGAAGGCATCGAGCCTGGAAGGAGCCGATTTCTCCGAGGCGGACCTCGACTCCGTGCTCTTCCAGGGCCTCGAGCTCCGGGGCGTCAGGTTCCGCGATGCCCACCTGCGGCTGGTCTCCTTCCAGAAGGGGACCGTCTCCGAGGTGGACTTCACGGGCGCCCGCTTCTCCCGCGTCACGCTGGATCGGGCCGTGGCTCACGGGGCCTTGCTGCGGGAGGTCAAGGCCGTCAACGGCACGTTCCGCGAGGCGGACTTCGACGGGGCGGACCTCCTCGGCCTCATCGTCGAGGCCTGCGACTTGAGCGGGGCGCGGCTCACCAACGCGAACCTGAGGAAGCTTTCGGCGAACAAGTACACGGTGATGCGGGGCGCCGTCCTCGACGGGAGCGACCTCTCGGGCGCCGTCCTCGACTCGGTCGACCTCTCGGGGGCCTCCCTCAAGCGCGTGAGCCTCCAGGGCGCCTCGCTCCGCGGCGCGAACCTCTCGGGCTGCGACCTCGACGGGGCCGACCTGCGCGAGTCGGTGCTCGATGGCGCGAACTTCTCGCGGGCGAAGCTCAAGGGCGCTTTGCTCCCGCCCGGGTTCTTCGGCGAGAAGAACGTCCTGCTCGAGGGGCTCGACCTCGAGGGCGCCATCCTCGAGAAGGGGAGCTTCCGCGGCGTGCGCTGGAGGGGCATGAGCCTCGCCGGAGCCAAGCTGGCCGGCGCCGACTTCGAAGGGGCGGACCTCTCGGGGTGCGACCTTGCGGGCGCGGACCTCACGGGGGCGAGCCTCCTCCAGGCGAACCTCGCGGGCACGAACTTGACGGGCGCGCGCCTCTCGGGAGCGGACCTGAGGGGCGCGCGGCTCGGGGGCGCACGCCTCGAGGGAGCCTCCCTCGCCGGGGCCAGCGCCGAGTGGCACGACGTCCGCCGCGCCGAGTTCGGCCCCGAGACGCTCGTGGGGCTGATCCTCCACGGCGAGATCGCAGGTCTCCCGCAGAAGAACCTCCCCGGCTCCTTCGAGGTCAAGAAGAACCTCGCGCTCATGCTCCACCGCATGAAGGACGAGGGCTGAGGGCCGGACCGTCCCCGCGCCGGCAGCCGGGGCGGCTCTCGCCGCCCCGCTACTCCGCCGGGGGTTCTCGGGGCGGGGCCTCTGGCCAGGGCTCGGGGCTCACCCGACACGCCTCGTGAAGGATCCGGCGCGCCCGGCGTACGGCTTCGAGAGCTTCCTCGCGGGTCACATGGGACTTGCCCCCATAATCGGCCTTCGAACGGAGGCTTGCGAGCCACGTGTAGGCGGTCCCCGCTTCCACGGGCCAGCGGCCTGTTTTCACCAGGTCCCGGTGGACTGCGCTCTCCACTGCGGAGTGCTTGGCGAACGAGCGGCCTTCTTGGGCCAGCAAGGCTGAGACCGCGTGAAATGCGGCGTAGTATGCCCGCGAGGCAGCGCCGTCAGGGTCATCCGCTGCCAGCAGATCCGCGGTCTGCAGCGCCCGCAAGGCGCGCGTCCAGAGGTCCAGGGATTCTTCGTTCACAGAAAAAGACCCTCCCGCCTGGCGTTGCGGTAGAGTCCGAACTCCTGAGAGCTGAACTCTTCCGCGGAAACGGGCAGCACATGGATCGGGTAATCCACCTCGAGCTGCAACGGGTATATGGCGTCGATGCTCGCGTCGAGGTCCTTGCCGAAGTCCACCGGCTCCTCCAGCAGCACCATGAGGTCCAGGTCGCTGTCCGGCGTGGCGATCCCCCGCGCCCGAGAACCGTAAAGGAGCACCCCGCGAAGTCTCCGCCCGAAGGAGACCTTCAGTCGCTCCAGGATGCGGCTCCCGATTCCGCGCGAGCTCATGGGGGTCTCCAGGTCAGGGTGACGATCCACGACGACCTTGTTCCTCTGGTGCCAGGGTCGCGGTCATGACACCCGCTAACTTACGACACACGGCGAGCGGCCGCAATTGCGGACGTGGTTCAAAAACCGCGAACACGCGGTTTATTTCGCCGCGGGCGCCCGGGGCGCCGCCACCGCCGGCTCGAGGATCGAGAGCCGCCTCGCCGTCGCGTCGAGGCGCACGAGCGCGCCGACGGGGAGCACCGCCTGGTCCGGCACGTGGCCGGCGGGGTAGTCGCAGAGGACGGGGATGCCCAGAGGGCCGAAGTAGTCCGAGAACACCTCGGCGAGGCTCAGGTCGCCCTCCGCGTCGCGGGCGTCGCAGCCAGCGAATACCCCGAGCACCACGCCGCGCGCCTGGCCCAGCTTGCCCGCCAGGCGGAGCTGGTTGAGCATGCGATCGATCCGGAAGGGCTTCTCGCCCACCTCCTCGAGGAAGAGGATGGCGCCGCGCGCGTCGATCTCGTACGGCGTCCCCATGGTCGAGGAGATCACGCTGAGGTTCCCGCCGACGAGGCGGCCCTCGGCGGTCCCCTCGGCGAGCGCGATGGGGGCCTTCATGTCGGGCGCCCGCCTGCCGCCCCAGTCCTCGAAGAGGGGGCTCGAGGGCCGCTGGAGGACCTCCCAGTAGTACTTCTCCGAGAAGGGCGTGAGGCCTCGGCCCGCGGCCCACTCCTTGGCCATCGGCCCGTGGAAGGTGATGACGCCGGTCCGCTGGTGGAGGGCGATGAGGAGGGCGGTGATGTCGCTGTAGCCGACGACGATCTTGGGCCGCCCCCGCAGGGCCTCGTAGTCGATGCGGTCCAGGATCCTCGGGCTCCCGTAGCCCCCGCGGAGGCACACGATGGCCTTCACCTCGGGGTCGCGCAGGAGCTCGTTGAAGGCGTTCGCTCGCGCCGCGTCGCCCGCGGCCAGGTAACCCCTGCTCGGCTCGCCGCCCTCGGCGATCCTCACGGCGTAGCCGCGCTTCCGCAGGTTCTCGGCGGCGGCGCGCGCCTGCTCGGCGCCCAGGGAGCTCGCGGGGGCCACGAGGCCGATCAGGCCTCCCGCCTCGAGGGCCGGAGGGCGCAGGGGCTTCGCCGGCGGATCGCTGAGCAGGGCCATCGCAACCAAGGTGAGCGCGCCGGCGGTCGCCATCCCTTACCGTGAGAGCTCCTCGAGCTTCTTGCGGATCTCGACGCTGTCCGCGTAGAGGTCGGCGCCCCGGCGGAGGATCTCGAGGGCCTCGGGGCTCGAGGGGTTCGCGTTGAGGTAGAGCTCGGCCGCGCGGAGGCACCTCTCGGGGCTCGGCCGGATCTCGTAGGCGCTCCGGTAGAGGCTCGCGGCGCGTATGAGGTTCCCGAGACGATCGTACGCGGCGGCCCAGCTCTCGTAGAGCTCCGCCGTCTTGAGGCCGGCCTCCTCGGCCGCGGCGAAGCATTTGAGCGCCTCGCGGTAGGCCGCGTCGCTCTTCTCGAGGTCGCCGAGCTCCACCTGGGCAGCCCCGAGCAGGTAGTTGCCCTCGCGACGGTGGGCGTCCGGGACCCCCTTGAGCCTCGCGAGCGCCTGGCCCCGCCTCCTGGCAGCGCCGTAGGCCTTCGCCTTCGCGTCCTTCGCGGCGGCGCGCCGGCCGAGGTCGAGGTAGGCCCGGGTCTCGTCGAGGAGGACCCAGGACCTCGCGTCCTTCTCGAGGGGCTGCGCCGCCTCGAGCGCCTTCTGCACGTCTCCCTTCAGGGCGTGGAGGCGCAGGAGGCCCAGGCGAGCGCGGGTCGCGAGGCGCGGGTCGGGGCGCTTCGCGGCGGCCGAGAGAGCGGTCTCCGCTGCCGCGAGGGGCTTCTCGCCGCCGCCTCCCGCTCCCTGCTCGAGGGACGCGAGCCCGGCGGCGAGCTCGCGGAGGCCCTCGAGCTTGTCCTTCGCCGCCGCCGGGGCCTCCGCGCCGCCCGGCGCCAGCTCGAGCAAATGCTCGAGGGCCTTGGCTGCACCCTCGGGCTCGCCCGCCGCGAGGCGGCTCTCGGCGAGGACCAGGAACGCCTCGAGCACGGGCTCGGCCGCCAGCGCCTTGCCGGCGAGGTCGGCCGCGGCGCCCTCATCGCCCGCCTCGAGGGCCCGCTCGGCCTCGCGGGCAAGCTCCAGCGCTTTCGTGCGCCGCTCCTTCGCGTCGCCCTCGAGGAC
>JACQVW010000028.1 GCA_016209535.1 Planctomycetota bacterium
GACCTGGACGGGCTGCCCTTCCAGCCCATCGAGGCGCCGGTCCCGCCTCCCTGCTTCTGCGGGGGCTGCGCCGAGGGGCCGGACGTGGACCTGACCGACGCCGCCGACATGGTCGACGGCACGTTCTTCATGCCGGTCGAGACCGTGCCCATCAACTCTGAGGGCGTGGAGTTCACCTTCGACGCCGGGGACCCCTGGGGCAACAGCTGGAACCACGTCCTCTCCAACCTGACCCATGCCGTCGATGTGGGCCGGACCGTGATCCGGGCGGCGGGGCGGGAGACCTGGTCGAGCTCCGTGGGCATCCACGCCTCGAGCGGCATCACCTTCGACCTCGGCGCCATCCGGCGGAAGCACGGGGCGCAGAACGCGGTCAACCTGGTCGTCACGGCGGGGACCGACGGATGCAACGCCGCGGCCGGCTGCGAGACGATCGACGCCTACATCGTCTACTCGACGGACACCCAGGTCCTCGAAGACAGCGTGTGGAAGCGGTTCTTCGGCCACGACGAGGGCGAGGAATACAAGGAGCGGATCCCCCCCGAGGCCAAGTTCCTCACCTTCGCGGTCGGGGCGGGCGGCGATGGCAGCATCTGCTGCGACCACGGGGTCTTCGCGGACGCGAGGATCTTCCCCGAGTTGCCCGAGGCGGCGATCGACGCGAGCCCGCCGAGCGGTCCGGTCCCCCTGACGGTCGACTTCTCGGGCGCCGGATCGACCACGCCCGCCGGGACGGCCCTCACAAGCTACTCCTGGGACTTCGGCGACGGCGAGACGGCCACGGGGGCCCGCGTCTCTCACACCTACGCGACCCGGGGCGCGTACACGGCGAAGCTGAACGTGCTCAACGACCGGGGCCAGTCGGACGACGCGGCCGTGGACATCACGGCGACCTTCGCCTGCCAGGACGTCGCGCCGTTCGTCTCGGCCGACATCGGGGCGCCGGCCGTGGCCGGCTGCGCCCGGAAGGAGGGGGATTGCCTGGTGGTCTTCGGCGGCGGGAAGGACATCACCCAGAAGGCGGACCAGTTCCAGCTCACCCACAAGCAGAAGGGCGGCGACGTGACGCTCACGGCCCGGATCACGAAGGCCCTCTTCGACGGCCGCACCGTCGGCCGCGGCGGCCTCATGTTCCGGGACGGCCTCGCGACCGACGCGGCCTTCGCGTTCATGCACTTGAACGCCACGCTCACCAGCCTGCGCGCCGTGTTCCTGAGCCGCGCGGGAGCGGGCCAGACCGCAGCCACGAAGGGCAACATCGTCGTCGAGGCGCCCGACATCTACCTGAAGCTCGAGAGGAGCGGAGCCCAGCTCATCGGCTCCGTCTCGTCCGACGGCTCGAGCTACACCGAGGTCCACCGGATTGACCTCGTCGCGCCTCCGGAGGCGATGCTCGCAGGACTGGCGGTCACCTCCAGGGACTCGAGGGGCGAGGGGACCGCGGCCGAGGTGACCTTCTGCGACGTGGCGTTCAGCGACGAGGGCGGCCCTCCTCAGGACGTGTTCTACCGCGGGGACGCCGACGACAACGGGCAGCTCCAGCTCACGGACGCGATCCGCATCCTCGGGTTCCTCTTCCTGGGCGGGGTGCCGCCCTCGCCGCCGGGCCCTCCGGGCCAGGGAGCGCCTTGCGGGGTCGACCCGGCGCCCGAGACCCCGGCGGACGACCCGTGCGCGACCTACACGAAGTGCGCAGGCTGAGCCGCGCGCGCCTGAAGCGCCACCGGATCCATGACACTCCCGTGACGTTCGCCCCGTAAGATCGGCGCTTGAGAAGAGAGAAGGGCCACCCGCCCCGGGCGGGGCCCTGTCGGCCGGAGATGAGCTCTCGGAATCGCGGAGGTCTCCATGGCACGGCAAGCGTTCTCGAGCGTCGAGGGCGGGGGGAGCGTCGCGCCCTGGGTCGGGGCGGAGCGAGGAGCCCGGCTCGAGTGGCTCCGGGCGACTCCGTCCTGGGCCCTCTCGGCGGCGATCCACCTCGCGGTGATCTTGATCCTGATCTCGGTGGTGCGGGAGGTGCGGGTGCCGGAGAGGGACAGCGGGCCGATCAGGATCCGCGTGGAGCCCGCCCCGGTGGCGCCCCCCGTCGAGGGAACGGTGGGCCCCTGGGCGCCGACAGGACCGATCAAGATTCCCAAGGCCCCGCTGCCGCCGGCTCCTGTCCCCACGGGACCCGTGGTGGTCGAGCCCGCGGTGGAGCTGAGGCCGCCCGAGGGCAATCCGCGGAACGATGGGTCCACCGGTGCCGACGCGTGGATCCCCCACGCCTTCGGGCCGAACCTGAGCCTGGGCCCCAAGGGAGGCCTCGGCGGCAGGGCGGGGGTCAAGGAAGGCTCAGCCGATGGAGGCTTCCTCCGCGAAGGCCCCCTCGGTTGGCCGCCCGAAGGGGTCCGAGACGCCGTCCAGGCCGCCCTCGAGTGGCTCCGCCGCCACCAGAGCCCCGACGGGGCCTGGAGGTCGCGCGACTGGGTCCAGATGTGCCGCACGCCCTGCAGGAACGCGGGCGCGGCGGGCGCGGGGGACGGGCGCGGCTTCCCGGACCACGACGTGGGGGTCACGGGCCTCGCGGTCCTCGCCTTCTCGGGCTGGGGCCACACGCACCTCGACGGGACGTACGCCGAGTACGTCGAGTGCGTGCGCCGGGCCGTGCTCTACCTGAAGGGCGTCCAGGTCCGCTCCGAGGACCCGAACGAGGACGGCCGCTTCGGCCCGGCCCGGGGCGAGCAGTGGGTCTACGACCACGCGATCGCCACCCTGGCCCTCGCCGAGCTCCTCGTGGTCACGGGGGACGTGATCGGGCTCCAGCGGCCCGTCGAGGCCGCCGTGGGGCTCTGCCTCCGCGCCCGCAACGAGGGGCTCGCCTGGCGCTACGGGATCCGGCCCGGCGACAACGACAGCTCCGTCACGGGGTGGATGGTCCTCGCCTTGAAGACCGCCCGGGCCGCGAGGCTCGACGTCCCCGACCGCGAGCTCCAGGACGCCCTCGGCGGCGCCCTCCGCTGGTTCCACCGCACGACCTCCGCGGCGGGGAAGACCGGCTACCTGGCGCCGGGCGACGAGGGCTCGCGCCTGAACGGCGTCCACCACGAGCCGTACCCCTTCTCGAAGGAGCCCTCGAGCATGACGGCCGTGGCGGTGCTGTCGCGCCTCTTCGCGGGCGAGGGGCGCGGCTCGAGGGACGTCCAGCGGGGGGTGAAGCTCCTCCTCGAGAGCCCGCCCCGCTGGCAGGAGCCGCGCGGCCGCGCGCTCTCGACGGTCAACTTCTACTACTGGTACTACGCGAGCTACGCCCTTTTCCTCCACGGCGGGAAGGAGGAGTGGAAGAAGTGGGAGGACGCCATGGTCCCCGCCCTGCTCAAGAGCCAGCGCCAGGGCGGGGACCCCGAGGAGGACGGGAGCTGGGACCCCATCGACGAGTGGGGGCCCGCCGGGGGCCGCGTCTACTCGACGGCCCTCGGCGCCATGACCCTGGAGGTGTACCAGCGGGCGCGCCGGGCCAGGTGAGAGAGGGCGGGCATGCTCGCCGAGGCAGGGAGGCTCCCATGCTGAGGCAACTCGTGGTGCGCGGGCTCCAGGCTCTCGCCCTGGGCGCCTGCCTGTGGCTCGCCCTGTGGGCCCTCCGGAGCGGGAGCGCGGGCGGCGGCGGCCCGGCCCAGAGCCCGCGACCGCCGGCCGGCGGCGACCTCCACGGTGATGGCCCGATCCGCCCCACCGACGCCGCCCATCTGCTCGGGTGGCTTTTGCTGGACGAAGACGCAAAGGCGACGTAGGAGGATCCCCGGGCCTTGGGTACGATGGGTTCTGTCTCCAAGGGTGGGAAGGTCCCACCCCGGCGAGCTCGCAAGCAACGATACGGGTGAAGGTCTGGTCATGAAGAGGTTTCTTGGCTCTTGTGTGGTGCTTGGCATCGGCGTGGCGCTCGGGCGGACGTTCGAGGGCGTACCCACAACGGTTGCGGCCGGAGGAGGGAGCGGGGGCGGCGGCCCGGTAGAGAGATGCACCTCACAGAACGGCGACGTCAACGCGGATGGTCGCGTCGACACGAGCGACGCCATCACGATCCTCGGCTACCTCTTCCTCGGCAGTCCCTCACAACTCGTACCGGTCTGCAGTGAGCCTCCCGCAGCCGAGGTCCCCAGCGACAGCATCCTCGGAGTGCTGCTCGTCCTCTTCGATCTCGTCGATGGCCTGGGCGAGGAGGGCCTGCCGCCGAGCTGTGGCAGCTCACCGGCAGTGTGCTGTCCCGGGGGCAACCCTCTCCCGCAGTGCGGCCCCTTGAGGTTCGAGCTGGCGGAAGCGCCGTCGGTGTTCACGAGCTCCGACCCGAGCCGTTTCCCTTTCACCCTCCGCATGCGCGTCCAGACGGTAAGCGATCTCCCCGTCAGCTTGCCGATCGCTGGAGATTGTGGCATCAGGATCGACACGACTCCCGGGGTCCCGTTCGTCGATCTGCGCAGCGAGATGGTCTTCCGACAGCCCACGCCCGATGATGGGCGTCCCGTGGTTTTCTCGCAGTTCGTCTTGGAGGGCTTCGAGGACGAGGACGTCACCCTGACGGGCGGGCTGGGCTGTACCGTGGCATCGTTCGGCCTCGGCCTGTCCAAGGATCTCGTCGTCAGCGTGGTCGAGAATCGCTTCCTCGAGCGGAGCCTGGTTGGCTTGTGCCAGCCTCGGGCTGGATGCCAACCACGCTGACCACGGAGTCCGCGGGCGGTTCGTGGCGATCCTGAAGATGCGTCCGCCTGCGTTCTCCGCCTCCGATGCCGGCGGACGCCGGATCATGGAAGCCGCAGCTCGAGCCTCCGCGTCTCCCCGGGTGCGATCGCGATGCGGCCGGCGGGGATCTTGGGCTCTTCCCTCTCCTTGCGGGCGGGCCGTATCTGGCCGGGCGGGCCGTCCTCCTCGAGCTCCCTCGGGGAGACCCTCTGGAAGAACACATCGAACGATCGAGGCGGCAGGGGATGGGAACACCGGAAGCTCCCATCCTTGGGATCGATCGCGACCTCGTAGAAGATCTGGACCGGGTCGTCCAGGATCTCCTGCAGCAGGACCTTGTAGGGCTCGGTCTCGAAGCGCGACGCGTCGAAGCCGGCGATGCGGCCCTCGAGCGCCGCGGCGCGGTCCAGATTGAACAGGACCTCCTTGCCGGCGTCCCGAGGGACCTCGACCTCGTGCTCCTCCCGGGGCTCGTGGGGCTTCGAGAAGAAGCCGTCGCGGTGGACGGACAGCCAGTACGTCTCCGGCGGCAGCGCTTCGACCCTCGCACGGCCGTCGGGACCCGTGGTGAAGCTCCTCTGGAGATCGAGAAGGCCCTCTTCCGCATCCTCCGGCTTGGAGTAGTAAACGAACGGGCTTGATCGGGAGAGATAGTCCACCGCGGCCCCTGCGATCGGCTCGCCCGTGTCCGAGATGACCTTGACCCACACGTGCGATCCCCGCTCGAGGCGGAAGGGGAGCTTTCGGGTCTCGCCGGCGGCGAGGATGACCTCCTGCCACGCCACGGCGTAACCTGGCGCCTTCACCCCGACGTGGTACTCCCCGGCAGGGATCCCTGTCACGGAGCCCCGGCCGTCCGGGTCGCGCACCGTTACCACCTTTCCAGAGAGGTGGCTCCTGTCCGGAGAGGCGTCCGTCACCTGGAACCGGTACTCGCCGATCGGCCGGCCCGTGTCGGCGCCAGTTACCGTGATGCTCAAGGCCGCCGTGCCGGCCTCGGCCGGCGCAGGCGCATCGGGCGCGCGAGCTTGCTCCGGGTGCGAGACGCCGCGGCAGGAAGCGCTCAGGCCCGCGGCCACGAGGAGCGCGTCTCGCAGGGCTCGAAGGCCGGCTCGAGCGAGAAGGCTCCTGGGGCTTCTGTGGAAGGCGGTGGTCTTGCCGCGGGTCCGCACGGGGGCCATCGTAGCGCACCTCACCCGCGTTCCAAGGACTCGCCGGCCTGCCGCGGTTGCCCAGTCACACCGTCTCCTCCCCCCGTCACCTCCGCTACCCCCTTGCCCCGCCCGCCCCTCCCGCCGGATACTACGGGGCCCCGGCGAGGGGCGCCGGGGGCTGAGGGAGGTGCTCTGGTGATGATCGCCGTCAAGATACCGGTCAAGATCCTCGTCAACGGGATGCTCGAGGAGCGGGAGGTCGAGCCTCGCACGCTCCTCGTCCAGTTCCTGAGGGACGAGTGCGGCCTCACGGGCACGCACGTGGGCTGCGAGACGACCATCTGCGGTGCCTGCACGGTGCTCCTCGACCGGCAGGCCGTCAAGTCCTGCACCGTGCTCGCCGTCCAGGCCGACGGCTGCGAGGTCACCACGATCGAGGGCCTCGCCCAGGACGGCCGGCTCCACCCGGTCCAGGAGGGCTTCTGGGAGCGCCACGGCCTCCAGTGCGGCTACTGCACGCCCGGGATGCTGCTGGCCGCGACGGCGCTCCTCGACCGGAACGACGATCCCACCGAGGAGGAGGTGCGGTCGGCGCTCTCCGGGAATCTCTGCCGGTGCACGGGGTACATGGAGATCGTCGCCGCCGTCCTCGACGCCGCGCGCCGTCGCCGCGGTGGATCGGCGATCGCGCGCCGCGACGGGGCCGACGCACCGACGTCCGGTCGGTACGTCGGGAGATCGATCCCGCCGGCGGAGGAC
>JACQVW010000177.1 GCA_016209535.1 Planctomycetota bacterium
CTGCTGAGCTCTTTCCTGTTACCCGAATGGAGCCTGATTTGAACCCCGCCGGGGAAGACATGCGGCGCCGTTTTCCCCGTTGGATTCCCCGGCGGCGCGCGCTGATAATGGGGGGCGACAGGCGGGGCAGGAGCCCGAAGGACCCAGGCAGGATGGATCCACCAAGAAACAGCGGGGAGCTGATTATCGATGCCAAGGCGGGGGACCGGCGCGCCCTCGAGACCCTGGTGGAGAGGTGCGCGCCGCGCCTCCGGTCCCTGGTGTGCTTGCGCCTGGGGCACTTCCTCCGCCGGAAGGTGGAGATCGAGGACGTGCTCCAGGAGACCTACCTTCGGGCGTGCAAGTCCCTCGAGCGGTTCCAGTGGCGCGGGAAGGGCTCTTTCTACCGCTGGCTGGGCGGCATCGCCGAGCACGTGATCCAGGACATCGTGCGCCGCGAGGGCAAGGGAGCGGGAGCCATGAGGAGCCTGCAGGTGCTCGCGCCGGCGGAGCCAGGCTCCAGCGGAAGCGATCGGCCGGCCCGGGAGGTCGTCGCCCAGGCGCGGGAGCCGTCCCCGAGCCAGGTCTCGCGGCGCAACGAGCGCTTCGAGCGCCTCGAGAAGGCCCTCTCCCGCCTGAGCCCGGAGCACCGGGAGGTCATCATCCTGGCCAGGGTGCGCGGCGTCCCGATCAAGGACATCGCGGCCAAGCTGGGAAAGACTCCGGACGCCGTCTCCATGCTCCTCCTCAGGGCGCTGCGCAAGCTGAAGGAGTGCTTCGCTGGCAGCACGAGCAGCTTCCACCTCCCCGCACGGAGCCTCCCGGACTCCTGAGGGCTCCTGAGGGTCCCCGATGGTTCCCTGGGGGCGCTCGGGGCCGCGCCCTGGAACGCCCGGGTCGCCGCCCCCAGGCCTCGGTCCTCACCCGTAGGGGAGCTCACCCGTAGGGGAAGTCGTAGTCTCGGTCGATGAGGTGCGTCGTGAAGAGCGGGGCGCCGTCGCGTGCCCGGTCCACCACCTGGAGGTAGGCCACTAGGGGGACGCGCGGCCCGCCGGGCTCGTCGCGGATCGCGATGGAGCCGAAGCCGCCCTCGAGGAGGTCCTCGGCCCCGGGGAAGAGGTCGCGCAGGAGGAACGACGAGGATCCCCGCGGCTGGATCGCGGCCGGCAGGGGCCGCGAGACCCGCTTCCCCGAGGGCCCGGCCAGGACCACGAGAGGCCTCGCGGGGCCGCGGGCGGGGCTCGCGTGCTGCACGGCGATCCGCGTGTCGAGGGTCCCCCGCACGACCACGCGTTCCTGGACCAGGTCGGCCTCTTCCGTGTCGGCGGGGTGGTGGCGCGGATCTCGAGGAGGGTAGATCGCGTGGACCAGCGCCCTCGCCCTCGGACCCTCGGCGGCGTAGTCGACGGTCATGCACTGGAGGCCCACGGTGCGGCCCCCCGAGAGAGCGCGCGCCTCGACGACGGCGCAGCCCGCGAAGCCCGCCCGCCGGTCGCGGGGCAGGAGGTCGAGGAGGTCCACGGCGCGCGCCGTGCGAGGAGGCATCGCCCGGTCGATCCAGCTCTCGGCCGCGAGCGCTCCCGACCGCTCGAAGAGGAGGACCTTCAGGGCCTGCGGGCCGTCGTAGGGATTCACGGCGTGGAGGACGACCCTGCACCGCCCCTCGACCAGGGGCACGAAGGCCGCGCCGAGGCCGTGGCTCAGGAAGTCCTCGTCGAAGGAGTGGTCGGCCTGGAGCCAGGAGCCGTCCCGCGCGGCGACCAGGCCGAGGTTGGCCAGGGGCGCGCGGTCGTCCAGGATCCGGAGGAAGCCCGGCTCGCCGCCGAGGTGGCGGGAGGCGGAAGGGAAGAGGTCCTCGAGGGCGATCCGGGCGCTGCCGCCCGGGCCGATCGTGGGTCCGGGCGCCTCGAGCGCGTCCCCGCGGGCGTTGAGGAGGACGAGCTTGGGGTTCGCGGCGGCATCGCGGGGCGGGAGGCAGATGTTCTGGAGCGCGACGTGCGTGGTGGCCTCGCCGTCCGCGGCCGCCTTCGTGAAGAGCCCTCGAGTGCGCGGCCCCGCGCGCCGGCGCGCCGCCCGGACGAAGTCGCGCATGAGGTGGCACGTGGCCGTGGGTCCCCCCCCCTCGCCGTACCAGTCGACGTCGCAGGCCTGGATCCCCATGTCCGAGGGGCCCGAGAGCGGCCCGCGCGGCCTCGAGTAGACGCGGAGGCTCCCCGTGAAGCGGGCCTCCCCCGATCGCCTGAGGATCTCGCGCACCTCGACGTGGCGCGACTCGTGGGGGAGCAGGGTCCAGCGCTCGCTCTCGGCCGCGATGCGGCCCGCCGCGTCGTAGATGCGGACGAAGGTCTCCTTCTCCTGGCCGGGCGCGTCGGGCTGGGCGTAGTTCACGACCGGGTTGAGGACGTTGATCCGCGTGTGCCGGCCGCCGCCCTCCTCAACGAGGGGACCGAAGGACACGAACCAGTCGCCCTCGCGGCCGAAGTCGAGCCCTTCGCGGCGCGTGCGGCCGGGATCGGTGCCGGCCGTCTCCTCGGCGCCGGCGCCGCCGGGCGCGAGGCCTGGGGTCGCGGCGGCGGCAGCGGCGGCGGCCCCCGCCGCGCCGGCGAGCGCCAGCCTCCCCGTTCGCAAAGCGAATTCGCGGCGGGAGATCCGGGCCGAGGACCTCGAGCTTCCGGGACGGCGGGCCGGTTTCACGGGAGCCCATCTTCGAGGCCGGCACGTTTTTCGCCAGGCTTTTCCTGGGCCCCGGGCCCACCGCCAGGGGGCTGGAAGCAGAAGACGGTGCTCGAGGATGCCGCAAGCCCGTGTGCTCGGGGCAGGCCGGCCGGTATCATGGAGGCACCGGCAGATCGGGTCCCTACAAACCCTCGAGAGAAAGGAATGCAACGAGCCATGAAGTCCCTTCGCCCTAAGCAGCGTCTCCTCGTCATCGCCAGCTTGTCCGTCGGACTGGCTCCCGCCGCGCGGCTCCTCGCCGACGGGAGCGAGACCTTGGGCGCGCCCCTGGGTCTCGACATCGCGCCGGGCACCGGCGTCGCCGCCGCCGGGACGGGCCTCGTGACCCAGCCGGGCACGATCCTGCTCGAGGTCCCCGCCGCCGCCACCGTGAGGCAGGCGATCCTCTACTGGCAGCACAGGGGAACGAGCCTCGATGACACCATCGTCGTGAACGGGACCGAGATCCGCGGCGCCGTCATCGGCCAAGGAGGCTTCCCGCCCGGCCCGAGCACGAGCTTCCGCGCGGACATCACGCGCCTCGGCCTCGTCCAGCCGGGCTCCAACGCGCTGAAGGTGGAGGGCCTCGCGCCCCCGGTCGACGAGGAGCACCGGAACGACGGCGCCGCCGTCGTCGCGATCCTCGATGAGGGGGGCGACGCGGCGGACCTACAGGT
This sequence comes from Planctomycetota bacterium, assembly GCA_016209535.1. GTDB lineage: Bacteria > Planctomycetota > UBA8108 > UBA8108 > SXIK01 > JACQVW01. The sequence continues at coordinate 3,372 of JACQVW010000177.1, forward strand.
CCGGGACGGCAACGACTTCGCCTTCCACAGGCTCGCTCCCCCCTACGACACCACGGTGCCCCAGACTTTCAACTTCGAGGCGGTGGCGGGGGACCGCGTCGCGGAGCTCTTCCTCCTGGTGGGGGACGGCACGGCGGACCGGCCCGACGAGATCGAGGTGAGGGTCGGCGACACCGTGAGGCTCCTATCCAACGAGGCGCGGAGCCGCGACGGCGCGCAGTGGGACACGATCGCCCTCGACGTCCTGGTACCCGCAGGGGAGACGGCGGTGACCGTGCAGCTCTTTTCGCGGGACACGACGGGCATGGGCGGCTCGCCGGAATCGCTCTCCTGGGTCGCGGCGGCCTTCTCCCTCTCGAGGCCGCGGCAGGGCGGCGAGGGCTGCACGCCGGGCTACTGGAAGCAGCCGCACCACTTCGACTCTTGGCCCGCGCCGTACACGCCGAGGACGCCGTTCTCCGACGTCTTCGACGACGCGTTCCCGAGGAAGACGCTCCTCCAGGTGCTCAAGCTCCGCGGCGGCAAGCTCAACGCGCTGGGGCGGCACGCCGTCGCCGCCCTCCTCAACGCCGCCTCGGGCGGCGTCAGCTACGACCTCTCCCCGGACCAGGTGATCTCCCTGTTCAACGCGGCCTTCCACGGCTCGAAGGCCGAGCGGGAGCGGGCGAAGAACCTCCTCGAGCGCTTCAACAGCCAGGGGTGCCCGCTGAACTGAGCGGGGGCGCGCCTCGGCTGCGGACGAAGTCGTGGAGCCACGGGGCCCGGCAGCGCCGCGTCGTACGGCGCCTCGACGGCAGCAAAGCGGTACCGCGAGTCGTAGGGACTCCAGCCGTTGAAGTCGCCCGCAAGGAAGAAGTCCATGGGGTCGTCGACTCTCAGGCGAAGTGGCCCCCAGCGCCTGCGTGTCGTGCCCGGAGCATAGGTCCTGGGCGCATGCAGCGTCAACCCAAGCGGCGCCTGTGGCGCCGCACCGGACCGCTGCGGGCGCGCAGCTCGGCCCCCCGGCTTCCCTTCGGCCGCACCGGGCGTACAATCCGCGGAGATCGGCCGGGGAGTGTCCTCGGCCTCGGGGCTACTCCGACCACGGGAGACGGACCGATGGACCTTGCCGCGGAGCGCAGGACCCTGGGTGGGCTCCTCGAGGCGCGAGGCGTGTCGAGGGGACGCCGCTGGCTCCTCGCGGGCCTCTCCCTGGCGATCGCCGCAGGGATCTGGATGCCCTCCACCCACCGCGTCTTCCGGCCCGATCTCGAAGGGTGGCTCGGCGGCGGCATCGCACCCCGCGCACGGGCTCTGGCCGCGCGCCACCTCGAGCTCTGGACGGACCCGGCCCTTCGTGAGCGCGAGGTGGCCAGGATGCGCGTCAGCAACGCCGAGTGGGACTTCATGGGACGGACGTTCCTCGTCCTCGCCCTGGCCAACATGGCGCTCCACGAGCCGAGCCGTGCGAAGGAGTACCTCGCCCCCATGGACCGGATCATCGACGAGACGCTGGCGCTCGAGTCGAGCCGCGGGCTGTACTTCTTCCTCATGGACTATGCCCGGAGCGCTCCCTTCGTCCGGCGGCCGGCTCGAAGCCTGTTTGTCGACGGCGAGATCGCCCTCATGCTCGCTTCCCGGCGCATGGTGGAAGAGAAGGACGCGTACCGGGCGCTCCTGCGCGAGCGCGCGACCGTCATCCTCGAGTCGCTCGAGGCGGGTCCGTTTCTCTGCGCGGAGAGCTATCCCGACGAGTGCTGGATGTTTTGCAACGCCGCCGCCCTGGCGGCCCTGAAGCTCCAGGATTCCCTCGACGGCACGGATCACGGCACCTTCTTCCGGAAGTGGCTGGACCTCGCCGGCTCGCGGCTCGTCGATCCCCGGACCGGCATCCTCGTGTCCAGCTTCAGCCTCGACGGCGGGGTCCGGGACGGCCCGGAAGGCTCGACCATCTGGACCGTCTGTCACTTCCTTTCGCTCGTCGCTCCCGCGTTCGCGGAGGACCAGTACCGGCGAGCCCGGAAGGAGCTCGGCCGCGACGTGCTGGGCTTCGGGTACGCCCTCGAATGGCCCCGGAGCTGGACCGGGCCCATGGACGTGGACTCCGGGCCGATCGTGCCCCTCGTGGGCGCGAGCGCCGGGTCCAGCGGGCAGGCCCTGCTCGGGGCTGCGACCTTCGGCGACAGGGAGTACCTCTCGGCCCTGCTGACGACCCTCGGCTTCGCGGCCATGCCGGTCGAGAGCCGAGGGGCTCTCCGCTTCTGCGCGAGCAACCAGGTCGGCGACGCGGTGATGCTCTACGCGCTGGTGCAGGGGCCGCTCTGGCGAAAGGCGGCGGAGGTGCGGCGCCCATGAAACGCCGGGTGCCCGGCCCGCTCACTCCCGCGGGCCTCCTGCTTCGCGCGGCCCTGCTGTCGGCGCTCTTCTTCGCGGTGCACGCCGCGGGCTGGCGGGAGTACACTTCCATCATCTCCGGGACGACGCACCCGGACCGGATGGCGACGGTGCTGGGGATAGCGTACGCGTTCTTCTGGTTCGCCTTCGTCCTGGGCGTGCCCGTGCTCGTCCTGGGGGCGGGAATCTACGCGCTTCTCCTCCTGCTGAGGCGCCCGCGGCCCGGACCGCTGCCCGCGCGCGGAGGGCCAGCTTGACCAACGAGTGGGGCGGCCGGGTTGCCCGGGGTCCTCGAGCGCCTGGCGGCGAGCCCTTCCGCGTCGTCGCCGTCTGCGACAAGCCGACAAGGCCAGCCGGATCGGCTCGCGGTGCACCGGCCCCGGGCGCGGCGGCTATCCATGCCCGCTCACCGCTCCCTTTCCAGCAGCACCTGAAGGTACTTGATGTCCTCCTGATCCTTCGGCGAGTTGCGGATCTGCTTCGTCAGGATCAGGTCCGGGAGAGACGGCACATTGATCTGGAAGTCTTCCACCGCAAAGACTTGCCGTCTCGCGTAGATCTCTTCGAATGTGAAGGTGACTCCGCCGACGGTCGTGTAGGCCTTCGCTCGGAAGAAGTCGAACTTCTGCGTGTCGCTCAGGAGGGAGAAGAAGTGGCGCAGGTGCAAGTTCTTCGCGGACGGCTCCAGCTCCTTCTTCGCTGCGAACACGAGCAGGGCCTGCAAGTCCTCCCGTCTGGGGGAGAAGAAGAAGTCGTAGTCCGCCGTCATGACGGGTGCCCCGACGAGGACGAGCGCTTGCCGCCCTACCAGCAAGTAGGGCAATCGCCGCCGGTGGAGCTCCTTCAGCAGGTCAACGGGGTCGAGGTACCTTTCGGGCTCCAACTCGGATCCTCCCAGCCGGGCGCCGGACAGGCGAGCTCGTACGCTTCATGCCCTTCTTGAGCCGCTCGATGGTCTTAACGTGCCGTGCGATGGTCTTGAGCCGCGCGAGCGGCGGGAGCCTTGAGAACCAGTCGATATTAGCCTCGATTTCGCGCCTCTCATCGGGGTTCAAGGCATGCACCAGGGTCTTCGTCACGCCGTCCAGGGTCACTTCCAACGCAAGGCCAAGCGCCCGACAGACTCGCGCCACCTGGTCCAAGCTGCCCCCGCCGCCCTCGATCCTCGCAATGAGCTGCTGCGAGACACCCAGTCGTTTGCCCAGCTCCGCCTGCGTGAGCCCAAGCCGCTTCCTGGCTCTGGCCAGAGGCCCCGCCGGGAGGTGAATTCGCGCCTCATGTTCCACGATCGGCAGTTTACAACCTACTGGTAGTAGAGTCCACGGGAGAGCCGGCAAGCCATTCAGAACGCCCGGAAAGGCTCGGCGTACTCGACCATGCCGCGCACGCCGCGCAGCGCTCCCGGGAGCGCCTCGAGGACCCGGAGGTGCTCGCCGGCCCCGGGGAATAGGGCCTCGATGCCGCAGCTCGAGGCGCGCTCGAAGCCGAAGCGCCCGTAGTAGAGCGGGCTGCCGAGGACGATCAAGACGCCGTGGCCGAGGCTGCGACACTCCTCGATCCCGCGCCGCACGAGGGCCGACCCGATCCCCAGGCGCTGGACGGGCGGCGCGATGGCGAGGGGCGCCAGAGCGAGGGCCGGGGAGCGGGCGGCGCCGCCCACGACCTCGACGCGGGTGAAGAGGACGTGGCCCACGATCGAGCCGCCGGCGACGGCCACGAGGCTCAGCTCGCGGACGAACGCCGGGTGCTCGCGGAGCGCATCCACGAGTCGCGCCTCCGCCTCGCGGCCGAAGGCGGCGGTGTGGACGGCGTGCACGGCCGGCGCGTCCTCCGGGGCTTCGCGCCGGACGGCGAAGGCGAGTGCAGAAGGATCAACGAATCTCGAGGATGAGCTCAGGACCGTTCAAGCTGCTGGTTGTAGCTGTAGCGGGTCATGCCTCACCGGTTCGCGGGTAAACCCGAGGCGAGGGCAACCGGAAGCGAGGCTGAGGCTCGTCGGAGACGAGGCCGACGTACATCGGGACGTAGCCGTGCTTGGCGTAGGCACGCAGCGCGACGGTGGTCTGGTCTGCTCCGCTCTCCACCACCTTGCCGTCGTGGATGGCGACGTAGCACCCGCGGTACTTGGCAAGGAGAGACGGCTTGAGGCGCAGGAACTCGCGATACTCGCGCTCCCACTTGGCGTTCGGGGCTGACGGGCCCTGAATCTCCGGCGGCGGTCGGATCTCGACTTCGCTCATGGTCTTGGAGTCTCGATCCGGATCTCGCAGAAGTCAAGGGACGGGAGCAGCCCGAGCTGCCCACGAGGATCACGAGGCCTTGCCCCCCGCCGCGAGCAGCGCGCCGTAGGCCGCCACCTCCGCGGGCTCGCCATGGCGGTCGACATACTCGCGGTCGACGTAGACCGCGAAGCTCGTGACGTGCCGGACGCCGCGCGAGCGGTAGGTCTCGAGGTCCGAGGCCACGGCCTCCGCCGAGAAGGGCAGCCTGCGCGCCGGCTTCTTCCATCCGGAGTACATGGACACGTCGAGCCAGTACTCGAGGGCCTGGGCGCTCTCGCGGGGAAAGACGGCAAGGTTCGCGTCGAGGAGGTCGAGCCAGCGGCGGCTTTCGGGGTCCTCGAGCCGCCCGAGCTCGCGCGCCCGGCGCATCTCGAGGGGCGCGTACTCGAGGAAGACGCCCTCCGCCGGACGCACGGACCCCGGCGGCTCGATCGTGTTGGCGTAGGCGAGGTGCGCGAGGCGGGCCTGCGGGTCCTCGCGGCGCAGCGCCCCGAGGAGCGCGTTCTCGAGGAGGAGGGCCTGGTCGCTCTCGGAGAGGCCCGCGCAGCGCGCGCAGCGGCACCAGGGCCTCCCATCGTCGCCCCAGAGGAAGTAGCGGCCCGTGGTGGGGCGGAGGACGCGGGCGAGCGCGACGGCGTTCTCGCTGGCGACCTCGAGGGCCCGCTCCGAGGAGGCGCAGAGGTTCGCGTCGGGGACGCGCCGGCCCGACGCGTCCGAGCGGAAGAGCTCGGGCGCCTTCGCGAAGAGCTCGCGGGGCAGGAGCTCGCCCATGGCATGGAGCTCGTTTGGGCCAGGGCCGCAAGGAAGCGCCGGCGCGAGGGGGGCTCGCGCCGGCGCGGAGGCTCGCCCTGGGGGCGCTGCGGGCGGCCCGCGCTCACGGGCACTGGGGCTGGGGCTCGCAGTCGAGGCCGTCCGCCGTCGGGTCGGGGCCGCAGGCGTCGGGGCCCGGTGCGGGCGGGGCCGGACCGCCGAGGAACAGGTAGCTCAGCGAGTGGATGGCGTCGGAGATGTTGGCCGTGCCGTCGTCGTTCGAGTCGGCCGCCTTGAGGCACAGGGGCAAGCGGGTCGCATCGAGGAAGAGGAAGGTCAAGGTGAAGCTCGGGTCGGAGATGTTGAGGCGTCCGTCGGAGTTCGAGTCGCCGCGGCGGAAGAGCGCGCCACTCGACACGCAGAGGAGCTCGGTCTTCACGGACTTCGAGGCGCCGATGCGGCCGCGGACGGCGTACTCGATGGGCCCCCTGGGCGCGTACAGGTCCACGAACTGCCGGCACCGGCCCGGGAGGGCGGCGAGGAGGGACCCGTCGCGGTAGAGGAGGACCTCGTCGTAGGCCGCGGCGTTCGTCCACCGCACCCGCACGGCGGGCGTGCGGGCCTCGTCGAGGGCCGTGATCCGCTCGCACTGGAGACCCGTCGGCGCGGGGGTTCCGAAGAAGCACTCGCGCGAGTCGTTCGAGCGGTCGCGGTCGATGGGGTTCGGGCTCAGCTCGGCGCGGAGGCGCACCGGGTCGTGGGGCATCTCGACCTGGAGCTTGACCTGCGCCAGCTCTCCGGGCTCGACCAGGGGCACCGAGGCCCTCGCGGCGACCCTCTCGCGCCCCCCGGCGCCGATGAGCACGATCTGGACGCCCGCGGCGCTCGCGCCCGCGTCGTCGTAGGGTGCGCTCGCGAGGCCGAGGTTCTCGACGTCCACGCGGGCGGTGATGGTCGATCCCGGCGCGGGGAACGGGTCCGAGAGGCGGCAGGCGGTGATGGCGAGGTCCGGCTCGAGGCGCGTCACGAGCCGCTCGAAGGAGCGCTCGCGCAGGCCGGCGCCGCCGCCCAGTCCGCCGGAGATCTTCGCGACCCCCCCGTTCAAGCTCACGGTGTGGAGCACGCCGCCGGCGAGGGTCCCGGCGACGTTCGAGCGGACGTTCCCGTCCGCGAAGAGCCTGACGGGCGGCGCCGCGTCGTTCTTCCCGGTCATGACCGGGCTCGCCGCGACGTTCCCCGCGCCTTCGAGGAGACCCATGGGCCCCGTGGACTGGTAGATGATCACCCACTCGGGGAGCTTGATCTTGAGCTTGCTCATGGGGTCGATGGCCTCGGGGACGTCGAAGCTCACGATGGGGATCCAGCCGTACTCGCGGCGCAGACACCTCCCGTGGATCAGGAAGGGCTCGCCGAAGACGCCGGCTTCGAGGCGCGAGCCGTAGACGTAGCGGCTCCCGCCGAGGCCCGAGTCGTTCTCGGGCGAACCGGTCTTCACGGCCGTGAAGGCGAGGAGCCCGGTCTGCTCGTCCTTCAAGGCCATGTGGGGCTCGAGGACACCGGGGTACTTGGCGTCGTAGTCGGCCAGGTCCGGCAGGACCGACGCCGGCGCGCCCCAGGCGTTCGAGGCCTTCGAGTAGACCGAGAAGAGGAGGCGGCGGCCCTTGTTGGTCCCGATCAGGTCCACGTGCGTCGGGTCGTGCACCCACACGCAGAAGCCCACGCTGCCCGAGGGCGAGAGGCACACGGCGGGCTCGATGTTGATCCCCGGCGGCGAGAGCTTCACCTTGGGCTCGCCCGCGATGGGGCCCTGCACGTTCACCCTGCGGGCGTAGACGGCCGAGAGCTCCATCTGCGGGCGGATGTTGTCCAGGGTCACCTTCTGGAACTTGCAGGTCTTGGCGCCTCCTTTCGAGTCGAGGCACGGGTAGGGCGCGACGCGCTGGTAGATCGTCGTCGTCCCGTCCTTGACCAGGTAGTCACCCTCGTAGCGCACCCAGGCCACGATGGCCTCGCCCGCGGGCGGGTCGTCGTCGAGCTCCGAGAGGTCCGCGGCGATCGCCGCCATGCCGTCGGCGCGCGGCGCGGGGTCCCCGTCCACGTCGGAGATCGGGATCGGGTCGATCTCCTTCCAGATCGGGAACGCGTTCGGGTTCGGCGGCTGCATGCGGACGATCGCCGACAGCACGACCTCCTGTGCCGCCTGGATCATGTTCTGCTGCTCGAGGGTCGGCGGCGGGTCCCCCTCCTGCGGGTAGCAGACGCTCGCGAGCCCGGGCGGGCAGCCCATCCTCGTCCAGGCGATGAGGGCTGCCGTGTTCGCGACGAAGGTCCCGGCGGGGTTGAGGAGGGCGCCCACGCCGCTGCCGAAGGCCGGCGGCTCGGCCGGGGCGGCGTTCACCGTGACGGTGCTCTTCCCGGTCTCGTCGAAGGTGCACTCGAGGGCGCTCTGCCGGTCCGGCGAGTAGATGACCACGGGCGCGCTGACCGACTGGAAGCTGAGCGGGAACTGGATCACGCCGCCGCCCTCACCGCCCGGCTCGCCCGGTCCGGCGAGGCCGCCCGTGCCCGCGTAGTCGCCGCAGCTCGCATCGGTGTCCACGCAGTCGAGGGTATCGAGGACGCACCGAGGCTTCTGGCCGATCCCCTCCTGGAGGAGCGGGTAGTCGTCGAGGATTGGGATGTCGAAGCTCAGGCACGCGAGGCCCCAGAAGAGGCACGCCTCGATCTGCATGAGGAGGTCGAGGGTGAGCTGCGTGTAGAAGTCGACGGAGGGGCTCGCGTCCACGGTCCCCACGTGCGTGTCGAGGATGAACCTGGCCGACGGGATGAGCCGCAGCGCCAGGGACGCGAGGCCTCCGACGATGTCGGCGCGCAGCTCGCAGGGGATCGCGAGGTCGACCTGGGAGAGGAGGAAGAAGTGCGCCTGGACGAAGTTGTTTCCCTCGAGGGGGCCGAAGGGCGAGACCTTGAAGACCGTGTCAGCCTCGATCATGATCTTGAGCCCGAAGCCGATGGAGGCCCAGATCGTGACGGGCACGGGGCCGATCGAGCCCGTGTAGAGGATCGAGTTGAAGAGCTCCTCGGAGAACTCCTGGTTCACGACCTCCTGGCGGTTGCACCACTCGTAGCTGGGCGGGTCCCCGATGCCGCCGGCCCCGTCGCCGGCCCCGCCGCCCACCTCCCGGCCGCTCACCTGGACGGGTGCTCCGTCGACGCCGTTCGACATCACCTCGCCCGACGACGAGCCCGCGCCCTCCTCGGGCCCCCAGTCGCCGCCCTGGGCCATGAAGCGGGAGGTGAAGCCCGAGCCCAGCTCGTTGTCCTTGCTCGGGAGCCCCACGTCGGTGCCGGGGAGGCCGAAGTCGACGGGGTCCGAGGCGCCGATCTCGGCCTTCTCCTCGGTGTTGGGGCCCGATTTCGTGATGAAGTGGTAGGACTGGTCCTCCTCCACGAAGTGGCCGCTCCAGAGGGACGTGTCGAGCGAGCTCGGGCGCGTGGCGAGGTGGAGGGGGCTCTTCTTCTGCTCGCCCACGTCGCGCCAGCCCTTGGTCGGGTCGGCTTGCTTGATCCTGCCCTGGAAGTAAGAGTCGTAGAACTGCCGCTGCGCCCAGCTCTGCTGGGGCTGGCTGGCTCCCAGGTCCTTGATCTCGACTGAGAAGTACTTGGCGCCGGTCGTCACGTTCGGGCAGAGGTCCTCGACGAGGATCTCGACTCCCTGGACCGGCGTGCCCGTCTCGGGGTTGGCCCCGGGGGAGCTCTTCCTCGCGAGGCGGAACTGGAGGTCCTCGATGTTCGCCGCGGGGCAGGGAGCTGTCTCCGTGCAGTAGCACCCGGGCGTGACGAGGACGCGGAAATGCACGGGCCGCGTGCCGGTGAACGAGCCCGGCCCGAGGGGCGCGTTGGGCGCCTTGAGGCCCAGGACGGCGTAGATCCCGCCCGGGTCCGGCGTCGGGAAGTGGAACGTGAAGGGGATGCCGGCGCACGGCGCGATGTCCTCGGGGTCCGGGACGATGGGGACCTCGTAGGTCCGGGTCTTCGAGAACCCGCACTGCTTGTCGCGGATCGTGAGCTCCACCTTGTAGCAGCCCCAGTCGGGGATGCAGTAGTTGAGGTAGGGCGAGCTCCCCGTGATCTTCGCGCCCGGCGTGGGCCGGTCGTGGATCTTCCAGGCGAACTCGAAGTGGGGGCTCACGTCGCCGGGCACGGCATGGGACTGGTTCTGCTCGTCGAGCCAGGTGCCGTAGGCGGTGAACCTGACGCGGAAGCCCTCCTGGCAGAGGTACTGCAGCTTGGACGGCACCCCGCCCTTGTACTGCGGGAGCGTGGCCTTGATCTCGGTCAAGTCCGGCAGCGTGCGGAGCCCGGTCAAGTCCGTCACCTTCACGAGGGGATAGGGCGGGCACGGCGAGCCCGGGATGAGGAGCTCGTTGTCGTGCGGGTCGTCGGCGAAGATGTAGTAGGTGACCTTGGGGTTGCCTCCGACGGCGTAAAACTCGAGCAGGTACTCGCCCGCGGGGATCGGGAGCTGGCAGGACTTCGCCGGGTCGTTCGTGGGGTCGCCGTCGTTGGGTATCCCGGGCACGCCGATGTCCTTGTCGGCACGGAAGTACGTGATGCAGTTCAAGGCCTTGCCCGCGTTGATCACCACGTCGGGGAAGGTGAATTCATCCTGGAAGCCGTCCTCGGGGTAGACGTGCCTCAAGCGCCCGCGAAGACTGAGGCCGAAGTCGGTGGCGATCTTCTCGTTGTAGGCCGCGATCTCGAGCTTGTCCGCGGGCTCCTCGAGGACGAACCCCGTGACAAGCTTGTTCCCCTGCTGGAGCGTCTGGAGCCCCTTGAATTCCTCCGCCACGGTGTACCCGACGCCTTGGGCCAGGACCTGCGCGCCGCCTGCGCCGTGGGCCTGCGCCCCGTCGCGGCCCGCGCCGCCATCGCCCGCCCCGGGATCGCCCGCCCCGCCGGCACCGCCGCCGCCGTCATCCCCGTCATCCCCGTCGCCATCGCCCGCGCCGCCGCCCTGGATCATGGCCGGGGCCGTGCACCGCGTGACGTTCGCCGCCGAGTGGCCGCCCCGGATCGAGAAGTTGAGCTCCCCGGGCCCCCCGCCCCACACCAGGGGCGGCGGGCGCTCGCAGTTGTGGACCGTGGCCATGGCGTCCGAGGGCTCCGAGTCGTCCTGCTCCGCCCTGCCCGTGAACCGCAGCTCGAGCCGCGTTTTCCCCACGGCCGCGAGCTCGAGGAACGTCGCGTTGCCGGAGAGAGTCTGGATGGGGTTCCCCATGAGGTCGGTGACGAGGATCTGGTCGTAGGGCACCGGGTTGTGCCAGGAGAAGCGCGCCGTGCCCTCGGCGAGGCTCGTCTCGATCTCGTCGGGGCCGGGAAGGCGGTCGCCGCAGCGGGCGTACGCGAGCGCTCGCCGGAGCACGTCCGCGCCGCGCGAGTCTCCGACCGCCGCGTCGTAAGTCCCCTCGGGAAGGGCCGGGGCCACCCCCGTGATGGTCCCGGCGTCGAGGATCCTGGCCTGGAGCAGCTCCGCGCGGCCGATCGTCACCCGCGTCACGTCGCGGAAGCCCTTGCCGATGACCGTGACCGCCGTGCCGCCCTCGACGCACGCCTCGGATGGCCTCACCGCGCTCAAGGTCGGCGGCGCCGCCGCCTCGACGGCGCGCTCGAGCGCGGCCAGGGGCCCGCCGGTGGCCGCGAGCAGCGTCGCGGAGTGGAAGCCCGAGGAGAGGGCCGGCGACAGACCTTCGATGCGCGTCGCATCGACGAAATCGACGCTCGTGAGGCCCGCGCCGCCGAGGCGCGGGATCTGGCCCGCCTGGAAGCCGTCGCCGATGAAGGCGACGCGCGTGCCGCCCAGGGTCGAGACGAACGAGGGCTCGACGCGCGCGATCACGGGCGGCGGGGTCACGTAGGTGACGCCGCCGGGCAGGATGTCGCGGCCGCGGGAGTCGTCGGCGATGACGTCCTTGGGGCCGGTGGCCTCGGTGGGGGAGAGGGCCGGGGCGATCGCGTCGATGCGGTCGCCGGCGGCCGAGATGCTCGTCACCTGGACGCCGTGGGTCCCGAACCGGATGGCCGTGACGGACCGGAAGTTGGCCCCCGTGATCACGACCGGCGTCCCGCCGTTCCGGGACACCTCGCGGGGCGCGACGGCCCGGAGGTTGGGGGGCGGCGCGGACTCCACGGCCCGGCGCAAGGTCGCCACGACGGTGCGCCCCTCGCGCACCTGGGCGTCGTGGAAGCCCGATGCCAGGACCGGCGTGAAGCCCGTGATCGTCCGCGCGTCGACGAATCGCTGGTTCGTGAGCGCGGCGCCGCCCAGGAAGACCGCGTGGGTGGCCCTGAGGTCGCGGCCCCGCACGGTGACGGGCGTGCCGCCCGCGGTCGAGACGAGGGAGGGATCGACGCTCGTCAGCTCGACGGCGCCGAGGGGGATCGTGACGAGGAGCGACGCGGTCGCGAAGAAGACCTTGGCACTGACCATGCAAGCTAACTCCCTGAGATGTGGCGTTCGGCCCTGACCCGGGGTGCTCGTGACGGGCCCCACCCCTAGAGACACCGTCTTCCTCGACCCGTGGGGCTCCATTCTACCGCAAGGTCAGGCCCGGGGGGGGGCGCAATCACTTGCGGCGCCTCCCGGCCAGCCACCGGACCCGCGCCTCGTGGCGCGCCGGGTTCTCCGGGGCGAGGGCCTCGAGGGCGGGGAGGAGGCTCGCGGGGGTCTGCTCCTCCCACAGCCAGTCGAGGCGCCACGTGCACCGGGGCTCCCGGAGCCGCTCGACGAGGCCCTCGGCGGCGCCGCGGACGCCCCAGTGGACGAGGAGGAGGCTCGCGGCGAGGGCGGAGTCGAAACGGAGATGGCCCGGGCCCTGGTTCCGGTACCAGCGCGGGTCTTCGAGCACCCGGTCCTGCCAGGCGAGGCGGTCCGCGGGTGTCTCGGCCTCGTCGGTGGGCTCCTCGCCCTCCGCCGAGCCTCGTCCCGGCGCCCCCGCGATGCGCTCGAGGGCCTCCACCGCCCCGATCGCCTCGAGGGGCTCCCGGCGCTCGAGGAGGGCCCACAGGATCTCCGCCACCAGGTCCGGGTCGGCAGGGGTGTTCCCGAGGAGCCCTGCGATGATCTCGTCGACGGATCTTCGCGCTGCAACCGGGCTCGGCACACGGCCGGCGTTCCCGAGGACGCCTGCGATGAGCTCGTCGAGGGCCGGGTCCCTCGCCTTGACGAGCGCCGTGGTGAGGAGGTTGGGCGCGTCGTCGATCGCGCGGGCGCGCCGCCAGAGCGCGCCCAGGCGCGGGGCGAGGGGCTTCAGGACCGCCGGGTCCTGGGCCCGGAGGGCCTGCCAGAGGGACCAGGCGCCGAGCTCGAAGATGCTCTCGCCGGGGCCCTCGAGGACCTGGTCGCTGATGGCCGCCAGGACCGCGGGGGGCGTGTGCCGGGCCCAGAGGGGCTCGTCCGCGGTGAGGTGGCCCGGCCAGGGGATCGGGTCGTTCCAGGGCGGCGCGTCCAGCGGGTCGGTCTCGATCGTGCACTTCCAGCTCCCGCCGCCGAGGTACGGCGCTTCCCAGCTCGGCTCCCAGTGCTTGAGGATCATCTCGAGCGCCCCCGGCGCGCCCCGGCGGGCGAGGAGGAGCGTCCGCTGGAGGTCGAAGCCCTCGAGGGCCTCGAGCGCCTCCACGGCGCCGTCGCCGCGCAGGGGCGCCTCGCGCTCGAGGAGGCCGTGGAGGACCTCGGCCACGGGGACGCGATCGCCGTCGCCCGCGCCCTCGCCCGCACGGCGGAGGGCCTCGAGGAGGATCGCGTCCGGGGCCGGCTCGTCGATCCGCGCGAGCCAGTGGGCGAGGACGCCGGCGTCCTCCCTGTCGACTACCGCGAGGTCCTCCTTCCAGGGGGCCGCGATCGCATCGAGGTGCGGCCGCAGGTCCTCGCCGCGCAGGGCGCGGGCGACCGGGCGCGCTCCCGGGTGCAGCAATCTCCGGTCCTCCTGCATCCGGGCGAGGAGCTCGGCCGCCGCGGCGGGCGAGACGTACGGCGCGACGTCGACCTCGAGGCCCTCGAGCAAGAGCAGGCTCCGCTCCCGCAGCACGAGGGTCAGGGC
>JACQVW010000029.1 GCA_016209535.1 Planctomycetota bacterium
ACCAGAACCTGCCGGGCTTCATCGCCATGTGCCCCGGCGGATACCCGATCCAGGAGTCGCAGAACTGGCAGTCCGCGTTCCTGCCCGGCGTCTACCAGGGCACCTACGTCGACACGCAGCACAAGGACGTCGAGAAGCTCATCGAGCACGTGAGGAACAACCACGTGGGGCTCAAGGACCAGCGCGAGCAGCTCGACCTCCTCCAGGCCCTCAACGAGCGGCACCGCGAGAAGAGGCGGGGCGACGCGCCGCTCGACGCCAGGATCGAGTCCTTCGAGCTCGCCTACCGCATGCAGCTCGACGCCGCCGACGCCTTCGACGTCTCGCGCGAGCCGCAGCACGTCCTCGACCTGTACGGCCCCGGCACGCAGGCGCGGCAGATCCTCATCGCGCGGCGACTCATCGAGCGCGGCGTGCGGTTCGTGCAGGTGTGGCACGGGTCGGGGCAGCCCTGGGACAACCACGACGACCTCGAGGTGAACCACCGGCGGCTCGCGGGCGAGTGCGACCGGGCGATCGGAGCGCTCCTCGTGGACTTGAAGCAGCGCGGCCTCCTCGAGGAGACCCTCGTCCTGTGGGGCGGCGAGTTCGGGCGCACGCCCACGGTGGAGCTGCCGACTCCGGGGGCCAATGCGGGCAAGCTGAACGGCCGCGACCACAACCACTACGGCTTCACAGTGTGGCTGGCCGGCGGCGGCGTGAGGGGCGGGTACGTGCACGGCGCGACGGACGAGCTCGGGTTCCAGGCCGTGGAGGACAAGGTCCACGTGCACGACCTGCAGGCGACGATCCTCCACCTCCTGGGCTTCGACCACGAGAGGCTCACCTACCGCTACGCCGGGCGCGACTTCCGCCTCACCGACGTCCACGGGCATGTGGTGAAGGAGCTCCTTGCGTGAGCGCGTGAGCCAGCCATGGTGACTCCTACTCCCTCGATCTCCTGGATCCTCGCAGTGCTCCTGGGCCAAGCCGTTCCCGCGCCGACTCCGGCGCCGGCTCCCGCGCCGCCGATCCAGCCCGCGCAGCCGACGGCGCAGCCGCAGCAGGCGCCGCAACCCCAGCCCCCGCAGCCGCCGCAGCAACCCCAATCTCCGCAGCCGCCCCAACCGCAACCCCAACCCGCGCCGGCGGAGCAGCCTCCGGCCCCCGCGGCCCGGGAGGCCGACCGGGAGGCCGACCGCGTCGCGGACCTCCATGCCGCGATCGGCTTCACCGCCTCGCCCGGGACGTTCCTCATGGCCCTCGAGGGGAGCTTCCCCCTCACGAGGGCCTTCTCCCTCGGACCGCTGGTCCAGCTCGGCGTCGCGGACGACCCCGTCGTGGTCGCGCCGACCATCAACTTCCGCTGGGCCTTCTTCCTCCCGCCCCCGGACCTCGACCGGCTCCGCCCCTTCGCCCAGTGGGGCCTCGGCGCCGCCTACCTCCACGACGACCGGCGCCGCAGGGACGACGACGACGCGGGCTTCCTTGCCAACGCAGGCGGCGGCTTCGAGTACGACCTCACGGAGCGCGTGGCGCTCGGCTCGAGCGTGCTCTTCAACGTGATGCCCGACAGGGTCCTGGGCGAGCGTTTCTTCTTCTCCTGGCAGCTCGCCCAGGCGACGTTCCGGTTCTGAGGCGTAACCTTCCGACCGCCCACGGCGCGGATCGGCCGACCTACTCCTCCCACGGGGGCCAGCCCTGCGGGAAGCTGCCGTAGACCTCGCGATAGGCGCGCACGGTCTCCGGGGGCGGGTCGCGCTTCGCGCGGTCCAGCGATTCACGGTGCCCTTCCTCGAGGCTCTCTCGAACCTCGGAGAGCTGGCGCTCCCGATCATCGTCCTCCGCTGCCCTGGCGATCTCCTCGGACGGCAAGTACCCGGTCCAGTCAGGCTCCCCGGCCTCGAGCGCTTCCCGCAGGGGCCGCAGGTCCACGACATGGATCCTGGGGAACTCGTACTTCCATTCGAAGCCCAGAGCCTTGAGCCTCCTGAAGACCATGGCATAGACGGGGAAAAGGCTCACGCGCTCGGGCCAACGGAGGCCCGAGCTGCCCATGTAGAAGTCCATGTAATCGAACCGGCGCGTCTTCAGCTCGTGGTTCAGGAGGTCCGCGAGGAAACCTCCGGAGGCTCTCCAGGACCCGAGGTGAGCCAGCCGGCCATCCGGTGAGATCACTTCATGACGGAGGGACCTGCCGTGCGTTGCATCCTACCACGCCGCCGCCCGACGAGCAGCGTGGAGGCCCCGGCGCCGCCGGTGTACACTCCTGGCCCCAAGGAAAGGAGTCCTCACCATGAACGCGACGCGATGCCGCGGCAGGCTGTCCTCTTGCGCCTCCCGTGCTTTCCTCCTCGGAGCGGCGCTGGCTCTCTCTTGCGGGAGCCTCGCCGCGGAGGTCCTCGAGCCGGAGCCCCGCCCACTACGGGCGCTCCTCATCACCGGCGGGTGCTGCCACGACTACAACCGCCAGAAGGCCATCCTCACCGAGGGCATCAGCGCCCGGGCCGCCGTCGAGTGGGTGGTCGTGCAGGAGGGCGGCTCGTCCACGAGCCATCGGGTCAGCGTCTACAAGAAGCCCGACTGGGCGAAGGGCTTCGACGTCGTCGTCCACAACGAGTGCTTCTCGGACGAGAAGGACCCGGAATGGCTCCAGGGCATCGTGCGCGAGCACGCCGCAGGCGTGCCGGCGGTCGTGATCCACTGCGCGATGCACTGCTACCGGACCGGCACCGACGAGTGGTTCAAGCTCGTCGGCGTCACCTCGCACCGGCACGGCTCCCACTTCGCCTACGAGCTCAAGAACCGGAAGCCCGATCACCCCATCATGAAGGGCTTCCCCGCCTCCTGGCAGACGCCCAAGGAGGAGCTCTACAACATCGCCAAGGTCTGGCCCGAGGCGACGACCCTCGGGACGGGCTACAGCCCCGAGACGAAGGCCGACGAGACCTGCATCTGGGTCAACGCGTACGGCAAGGCCCGCGTCTTCGGCACCACCGTCGGGCACTACTGGGAGACCATGGAGCAGCCGGTCTACCTGGACTGCGTCGCCCGCGGCCTCCTCTGGGCGTGCGGCAAGCTCGACGAGAGCGGCGAGCCCGAGCCGGGCTACGAGCCCCGCCCGCGCGACTGGTCCGAGCGGCAGAAGCTCCCGGAGGGAGAGAAGCCGGTCCGGCTCTTCAATGGCAGGGACCTCGATGGCTGGGAGGGCCAGACCGACAGGCACTGGTCGGTCTGCGGCGGGGAGATCGTCGGCCGGAACGACGGGGAGAACGCGCCCAAGGCGAGCACCTACCTCACGACGCGCAAGCCGTACAGGAGCTTCCGCCTGATCTTCGAGGGGAAGCTCGCGACCTCGGAGATGCACTCCGGCGTGGCGCTCTGGGGGCAGAAGGTGGAGAAGGAGGGGGATCCCCACAGCTACCTCGGGCACCTGGTGATGTTCCCGTCGGACTGGGGCTTCTGGGACCTCTACCGCCGGAACGGCATCTACCGCGACGACGGCCGCGCCAAGGCCGCCGGGCGCCAGCACGACTGGAACCAGATGGAGATCCTGGCCATCGGCGACCGCATCCGCCTCGCCGTGAACGGCAAGCTGGTCGCGGACTGGCGCGACCCGCGGCCGGAGCTGTGCCAGCCCGGCCCGATCGGCCTCCAGCTCCACTCGAACACGGTGCCCCAGGAGGTCCGCTTCCGCGGCCTCATCCTGTCGGAGGACCCGAAGGACGCGATGGTCACGGTGAAGGGGTGACGGGGGCTGGTTCCGGGCGCTGGGGACGCGCACGGGGACCGGGCGGGCACGATCGTCCCGGCAGACCCCCTGGTGTCAAGCAGGCCGCTTGAGGTCGAGCCGAAGCCTCGCAGGTCGGGCCGCAGGCGCCGTTGACAGCTCGCCGTATGCCGCAACGAAGTCCGCCGGCTTCGTGCCCTCGAGCGAGCGGAGGACCTCCAGGCGGATGTCCTTCTCGATCGCCCAGGACATGGCCGTGGGTTCGTCGCGCGTGCCTTCCCACTTGAGGACTGCAGGGTGCGTGACGCCGAAGCGACGGGCGAATCCCTCGAGCGTCATCCGCATCGACTGCCGGATGAACCGCACCTCGGCGCCCGTCAAGCGGGAAGGCTTCTCGGCCAGAGCCTCCAGGACCCGCCGCGACAGAGCGTTGAAGTCCACCTCCGGTGTCCAGTGCCCCCGCACGTGCACCATCGGCACATGGAGAAGAACCAACCGGAACCCGAACCCCTCGTAGGGGAACTGGTCCTGCACCTTGCGCAGGAGCCTTTCCTTGCCGCTGCGACGCATATCGGACTCTCCCTTCTTCAGGCTCCTCCTCCCAGATCGACGCTCGTGATCAGGAGCAGGAATCCCTCCTCATCGAAAGAAACCACGATCCGCAATTCTCGTCGATCGACCGTCCACCCCCGAATGGCGTAGTTCCAAGCCTGCCATTCTTCCTTGAACTCGTCCTTGCGCCTCTCGTGGAAGCCGCTTTCAAGCGCCTGCAGGATCTCAGGCAGCGAAACCTGCCGCTCTGCCCTGCGCTCGAGGACGTGTCGCGTATCACGGTACATCCCGTTCGAAAGGCAGTATCGGATGAGAGCAAGTAGGTTTTCGTGCTTTGCCGGTCGTTTGGGCCTATGACCTCTTCTTCCTCTCGCCACGTGTCGGTTCCCTCGATCTCAAGGAATGTAACTGAGTTACACTGCAAAGTCAAGGAGAGGTTCCTGCACGGTGAATCGATCGATCCCTATGGCGGCGATCGGCTCGCCCCCCCGGGCAATCACGGCGCCGCGCCACGGACCTTGGCGAGGGCTTCCGCGATCGGCTCGCGCCGCCGCGCCTCGGTCTCGAGCTCGAGGAGGGCCTCGAGCCTCGAGGCTGCGGCCCGCGCCGCGGTCCCGATCGCGCCGAGGGCGTAGACGGCCGCGTCCCGGACCTCGGGGTCGCGGCTGCCGAGGAGCCTCGCGAGCCGCGGCACCAGCGGGGCCGCCTGGGGGCCGAGATCGTTGGCGAGCCAGGCGGCACGCTCGGGGTCCGTCTCCTCGCTCTCCCGGAGCTCCGCCTCGAGGACGGGGAGGACCTTCTCGGGGCGCTGGTCGACTTTCCAGAGGACGCGGACGGCCGTGAGGCGGACCCACGAGGTCGCATCGGCGAGCGCGGCCTCGACGGTCTTGCGCACCTCGGGGGACCCCGGCACGAAGCCCTGGAGGGCCGAGATGGCCTCGGATCGGACGCCGGCCTCGGGGTCCTTCGCGGCCTCGAAGAGCGCCGGCACGATGGTCCCCGCAGGCTCGCCGATCCGCGCGAGGACGCGCATGCAGTGCCATGGCGTCGCCTCCTCCCCGGACTCGAGGGCCGCGATGAGGTGCGGGACCGCCTTCGCGCCCATGCGCACGAGGGCCGTGCTGGGAAGCTCTTCCTCGGCCGGGACGACGCAGCCACCGTCGTATTCCTTGTCCTTGAGCAAGCTCACGAGGCGCGGGATGGCCTCGGGGACGTCGAGCTTGGCGGCGTTGAGCGCGCGGAGCGCCGCGTCCCGCTTGAGGACGTCGGCCGACGCGAGACCGTCGAGGATGGCGGGGACCGCCAGCGCCGCCTGGGGCCCGAGGGCCCTCAGGAGGTCCCGAGCCGTCTCCTCGAGGCGCTCGTCCGAGGACGCGAGGAGCCGAGGAATCTCGGCGGCGATGGCCTGGGGATCGGCTTCGACGCGCTCGAGCGCGAGGAGCGCGGCGCGCTGGATGTCGCGGTCTCGCGCCCTGAGGGCTTTCCGGATAGCGCCGGCGGCCTCCCGGGCCAACTCGGAAGGCGGGCCGCGCTTCTTGTCCGCGGCCATCCCGAGCGCCTCGAGGGCCTGGATCCGCGCCCAGGTGGGCTCACTGGAGGCGCGGGCGAGCTGCATGAGCGCGGCGCCCGTCTCCCCGAGGGGGTCCAAGGCCACCCTCGCGAGGAGCAGCACGGCATTGCGCTGAATCTCGGCGTCCTCGTCGCCGAGCCTCTTCCGCGCCGCGGCAGCGGCGTCCTGCCAGTCGGCACGATCGATGATCCCTTCGCTCGGGAGACTCCTCCACAAAGCGTGCAGGGCCTCGCGCCGCACTTCCGGATCGGCGTCGGCGAGGGCCGCGACGTAGGCCGCCCTTATCTTCCCCTCGGTGTCCGTCCCGCGCCGGACGAGACACGAGAGGGCCTCGATGGCCCGTGCCCTGCTCCGCGGGGACGCGTCCTCGAGCATCGCCTCGAGGGCCTGGCGCCAGACCTCGCCTTCGGGATCGAGCTTGGCGAGCGTCCTGCACGTCCGGTCCAGGTCCAGGGCCTGGAGGTTGGCGAGGAGGGCCGGCGCTGCCTTCTTGGCCGCGGGGCCCAGCTCCTCGAGGACCTCGACGACGCTCTCCCGCACGTCGCGGTCGGGGTCCGCGAGCAAGCGGAGGAGCGGCTCGAGGTCCACGCTTGCCCGGGCGTCTGACGCACCGAGGACCAGGCGCACCGCGGCTCTCCGGACCCATGGGTCCTCGTCGCCGAGGCGCTTCCGAGCGGCGGCGAGGATTTCCTTCGGCAGGGTGCCCGCCCACGCCGGGGGCCACACCGCGGGCCACGACACTGGACTGAGCACCTCCGCACGAACGGCAGACAGCGGGTGCTCCAGCGCCTTCAGCAGCGGTCCCGTCGCGGCGGGCCCGAGGTACTTGAGGGTTCCCACGATCTTCGCCCACGGCGCCTCCGGATCCGACGCGTCCGGGTCGACGTCCTCGAGCTCCTCCTCGAGGATCCGCGCGAGCGATGGCACGACCGCCGCGCCCTCCTCTCCCAGCAAGGCGAGGTCATGGAGGACGCTCGAACGCCGCCCCTCATCGCCCCCCTCGACGACCTCCCCGAGCGCCTCGACCCCCTTGGGGCCGCCCGTCGCGAGGGCGCGGACGATCCAGAGCGAGTCCTCCTCGTCCTCGAAGCCTCGCGGGCGCTCCACGGCCTCCCGCAGAAGCTCGACGAGGACCGGGGGGGCCCGCGCCGAGCGCATCGCCGCGAGGCGCCGCGCCGCGGCGCAGCGCTCGAGGTGGTCGCCGGAGCGGAGCCGCCAGATGAGCCACTGCTCCGCCATCCACCCGCGAAGGGCGTAGCCGAGGGCCCCGGTCACCGCGAGGGCGAGGACCAGAGCCGCGAGCGCCGCCCGCCGGCCTTTCGCGGCCATGATCAGGCCCGCGCCTCCGGCGAGCCCGCCCTCGACCGGGGCGCGCCCCTGCGGGGCAGGCTGCGGCAACCACGGCCGCTGCGGATGCCGCCGCTGCGGCGGGCGCCTCCGGCGAGGTCACGAAGGTCGAGCATGCAGAGCATCCTACGCCTGGAGGCGGATCCCGGGCAAGCGCAGGGCCACAACGGAGGGCCACGACGCGCGGCCCCAACGCAGCGCGTCAGAAGTGGAACGAGATCCCGGCCATGACGTGGTGCGTGACGAACGTCGTGTCGGCCGTGTCGTCGTCCTCGAGGAAGCCGAAGAAGTCGTCGTCGTCCTCGATGTGCTGCTCAAAGTAGAGCAAGCGGTACTCGACGAACAGTCCCACGTTGGGGTGGAAGAGCCACTCGAGGCCGGCGCGCACGTCGAGGCCCGCGTCGGTGCCGAAGCCGTCCACGCGGCCGTCGGCCTCGGGCCGGAGGTCCACCTCGGTGTCCGAGAGCACCACGCTCGGGCCGATCCCGGCGTAAGGGTGCAGGCAGCCGTAGGGGAAGTCGTGCGACGGGAAGAGCGTGGCCCGGAACATCACCATGGGCGTGAGGGTCGTGATGGAGTTGAGCTCGAAGACCTCGTTCTCCGCCCAGAAGTGGGAGACGTCGAACTGGAAGCCGACGAAGGGCGCCGGGTCGATCCAGTAGCCGAACCGGAAGCCCAGGGCAAGGTCCGGGTCGAAGCTCGTATCCTCCTCGAAGACGCCCCCGAGCCCCCCGTCGTCCTCCACGTCCACCTCGGCGGGCTGCGCGAAGGCCGCGCCGA
>JACQVW010000164.1 GCA_016209535.1 Planctomycetota bacterium
ACCCGCGGGTCCTCGAGGCCGTCGAGCGCGCGGCGGCCCTCTTGCGAGGTGGGCGATGAGACGCGGTTTCTTCGACGAGGGCCTCGAGCCGGAGCGCTACGAGCTCTTCGAGCGGCACCCCTGGTCCGGGAGGATCACGCGCCGCCGGGCCCTCGAGGCCCTCGGCGGCGGGATCGCGGTCTTCCTGGCGATCACGGGCTTGCCGGCCCAGGAGGCGCGCCGCGGCCGGCGCGGCGGCGGCGGGCGCGGGAGCGTGCCGGCCGAGATCGGGGCTTGGCTCCACATCGGCGAGGACGGCGCCGTGACGGTCTTCTCGGGCAAGGTCGAGGTGGGGCAGGGGATCCGGACCTCGCTCGCGCAGGCCGTGGCCGACGAGCTGCGCGTGCCCCTCGAGAGCGTGCGGCTCGTCCTGGCCGACACGGCCCGCGTCCCCTTCGACGGGGGGACCTCCGGCAGCCGGACCACGCCCGGCATGGCCCCGCAGCTCCGGCGGGCGGCCGCCGCGGCGCGCGAGATGCTCCTCGACCTCGCCGCCGAGTCGCTCCAGGCCGAACGCGCCGCGCTGCGGGTGGCCGCGGGCCGCGTCGAGGACCCCGCGACGGGGCGGTCGCGCGGCTTCGGCGAGCTGGCGAAGGGGAAGAGGCTCGAACGCACGATCGCTGACGACATCTGCACGACGCCTGCAAGCGACTGGCAGGTCGCCAGCAAGCCCGCGGCGCGGGCGGGTGGCCGCGACCTCGTCACCGGGAAGCACCGCTACGCCTCCGACCAGCGGCTCCCCGGCATGCTCCACGCCAAGGTGCTCCGGCCGCCGAGCTTCGGGGCCTCGCTCGTCTCGCTCGACGCGAAGGACGCGGAGGCGGTGGAGGGGGCTCGCGTGGTGCGCGACGGCGACCTCGTCGCCGCCATCGCGCCGCGCGAGGACCTCGCGGCGCGCGCCCTCGCGGCCCTGAGGGCCGAGTGGAAGGAGTCGCCGGGGCCCGCGGCGTCCGAGCTCTTTGCGATCCTCAAGGCAGGCTCCGGCGGCGATGGCGGGCGCGACGGCCGGCCCGCGGACGCCCGCGGCTCCCTCGAGGAGGGCCTCGCGGCGGCCGAGGTCAAGCTCGAGAGCACATACACGGTGGCCTACATCGCCCATGCGCCCCTCGAAACGCGCGCGGCTCTCGCGGAGTGGAAGGACGGCGGGCTCACCGTGTGGACCGGGACGCAGCGGCCCTTCGGCGTCCGCTCGGACCTCGCCGAGGCCCTCGGCGTCGACCCGGAGAAGGTCCGCGTGATCGTGCCGGACACCGGCGCCGGTTTCGGCGGCAAGCACACGGGCGACGCCGCGCTCGAGGCCGCACGGCTCGCGCGAGCCGCGGGGGCGCCCGTCAAGGTCGTCTGGAGCCGCGAGGAGGAGCTCACGTGGGCCTACTTCCGGCCCGCCGGGGTCATCGAGGTGCGGAGCGGGGCGCGGCGCGACGGCGCCTTGACCGCCTGGGAGTTTCACAACTACAACTCCGGCGCCTCGGCGATCCGCACGCCCTACGACGTGCCGAACCAGCGCGTCGAGCTCCACGGGGCCCGCTCGCCGCTCAGGCAGGGCTCCTACCGCGCCCTCGCCTCCACGGCCAACTGCTTCGCCCGGGAGAGCCACATGGACGAGGTCGCCGCGGCCGTCTCCCTCGATCCCCTCGAGCTGCGCCGCCGCAACTTGAAGGACGCGCGCCTCCTCGCCGTCCTCGAGGCCGCGCAGGAGCGCTTCGGCTGGAAGGCGGCCCGGGAGGGGACCGCCGGCTCGCGCGCCGCGGCGGGAGAGGGCCGCCGGCGCGGCGCCGGCCTCGCCTGCGGGACCGAGAAGGGCTCCTTCGTGGCGACCTGCGCCGAGGTGAGCTGCGAGAAGGACGGCAGGGGGGTGAAGGTCGAGCGCCTCGTCACCGCCTTCGAGTGCGGCGCCATCGTCGACCCCGCGGGCCTCGAGAGCCAAGTCGAGGGCGCCGTGATCCAGGGCCTGGGCGGGGCGCTCTTCGAGGCGGTGGACTTCGCGGGCGGCAAGGTCCTGAACGCCCGCTTCTCTCGCTACCGCGTGCCGCGGTTCAGCGACGTCCCGCGCCTCGAGACGGTGCTCCTCGACCGGAAGGACCTCCCCTCGGCCGGCGCCGGCGAGACGCCGATCATCGGCGTCGCCCCGGCCATCGCCAACGCGGTCTTCGATGCGTCGGGGGTGCGGAAGCGCTCCATGCCGCTGGACCCTTGACCGCCGGCCGGGGACGGGGCCTCAGCACGTCACGTGGAGGATGGCGTTCATGTCCTCCGTGTAGTGCTCCTTCAGGTGCTCGACGGCCTCGGGGGTCTTCAGGAGGATGAGCTTCACGCCGCGCTTCTCGGCCTCCTTCTTGAGCTCGTCGACCACGGGGAGCTGGCCGTCCATGCCGATCCCGATGAGGAGCACCTTGCAATCCCAGGGGATGTCCTCCCGGGGCGTGAGGGGCGTGTGGCCGTACTTGCCGCGCTCGGCGCGCGAGGGCTTCTTGTCGCGCTCGCGGACGGCGCCGCGGGCGATCACCACGTCGGTGTCGAAGGTCTTCCCGTCCACGGTGATCGCGCCGAACCGGAGGCCCTCGATCCGCGGGGCCGCCGCCCCGCCCTTCGGGGCAGGATTGGTGGGAATTACCGGGGCAGGATTGGTGGGAGTTACCGGGGCAGGATTGGTGGGAATCACCGGCTCCTTGCCGCCCTCCTTCTCCTTCGCGCCGCCCTTCCCCGCGCCCTTCGGCCCGAGGGCCTCGACGGCCTTCATCATGGCGTCGTGGTCGGCCTCGCCGAGGTCGTACTTCGCGTCGGCGTGCTTGAGGACGCCCTCCTTGTCGACGAGGAAGATCGAGCGGCCCGAGAGGAGGTCTCCCTTGGGCGTGGTGATCAGGATCCCGTAGAGCTTCGAGACCTTCCCGCCCTCGTCGGCGAGGAGGGGGAAGGGGAGCTTGAGGGAGTCGCAGAACCTCTTGTGTGAGTCGACGGGGTCGGTCGAGATCCCCAGGATGAGGACATCCTGCTTCGTGAACTTCTCGTGCTCCTCACGGAAGCGCTTCAGCTCCGCCGTTCAGCCTCCCGTGAAGTCCTTGGGGTAGAAGGCGAGGAGGACGTTCTTCTTGCCCTTCAAGCTCGAGAGCTTGACCTCCTTCCCGTCCTGGTCCTTGAGCGCGAAGTCCGGGGCGGGCTTTCCGGCCTCGGGCTTCGCGCTCAAGGACCAGGACGGGAAGGAGGTCAAGCTCTCGAGCTTGAAGGGCACGAAGAACGTCCTCCTCGCCTTCTACCCCAAGGACTTCACGGGAGGCTGAACGGCGGAG
>JACQVW010000165.1 GCA_016209535.1 Planctomycetota bacterium
CGAGCACACCGTGGTCCTCGCCAGCGTCATGACCAACACGAACGGCCTCGAGACCCGGATCTGCGGCAACGAGGCGACGCTCCTCCTCCAGGACGGCGTCACCCTCCTGCCGCAGGACGACTGGAAGGAGGAGTTCCGGAAGAAGAACGGCGCCGCGGACAAGCACACCATCCCGACCACCCCGCGGCGGGAGCACATGGAGAACTTCCTCGACGCCGTCCGCGGCAAGGCGGATCTGCACTGCGACCACGAGCTGGGCTGCGCCGTCATGGTCGCGATCAAGATGGGGGTGGACGCCTACCGCGCGAGGAAGACCATCGCCTGGGACGCGAAGCTCGAGAAGGCCGTCGGCTGATCCGCAGGAAGGCACAAGTCCGCTGGAAGGCACTAGGGCCTGCGCTCAAGGCAAATCGCGGAGCCTCTGGCTCTCAACCGCCGATGGCCAGCCCGGCGTTGCCGAGAGCACGGCGCAAGAGGTCCTCAAGCCCGAGCTCCCTCGCCCACCGCGTCAGGTAGCCGGAGTCGATGCGCGGTCCCTGGACCTTGAGCACCCCCACGGCGTCGCTCCACTGCCGAGCCGCAGCCCCGCCCTCGCCGCCTCCCGCACCGCGTCGGTCATGGAGAATGCGATCTCGAGCTTGCGGCTGGGCGCGAGCTCCCTCGCGAGACGGATCAGGACAGCCTCTGCCTGAGGGGTCGTATCCGGCGACTGCGTCTTCACGGTCTGGCATTCTCCCCGGCCGGCCCTCGGGTGGGAAGGGCTCGCCCCGCGCTCGAGGGGCCCGCCGCGCCCGCGGGGCCGGTTGCCCGCGGCGCCATCGCGGCCGATGCGCTATCGTCGTGCTCGAGAGAGCCCTGTTCGCCGGCCAACCGCGAAGGTGAAGAGCGAGCGGCTGGTGCCGTGAGGGGGCGGGGCGAGCCTCCTCTTGCCCGGGCAAGGGGGGGGAGGCTTGATCGCCGGTCAAGAAAAGCCGGAGTGCGGCCTTGACTTGGGCCTCGCGTCCGGCAGAGAATGCGCGGGAGTGGTATCGCGGCGGGGCGAATCCCGGCGGTCAAGATCCTCCTGGGATAGGGTAGGACGCTTCCGGAATTGCCCCCGGACAGGAAGGGTTCAGTATTTCCATGGAGGTCGGGTCCATGAGGCGTGCTGCTGGCATCCGTCGGGGATCGTTCGTGCTGCTGGCCGGTCTGACCCTGGTCCTGGGGCTCCTTGCCCCTGGAGGGAGGGTGTTCGCGCAGGGCTGAATCCCCGTCCGGCACATGGCGCTCAGTTTGAGCCCAGAAGGCTTCAGGTACCTGAAGGCCCACGAATGGCAGGGGAACATCTCTTATCGGTTCCTCACCGTCGCCAGGGGATACAGCGGCCGCCACCGCTTGTCGGACCGCGTTTACGACCGGATCGGAGCCCAGATCGAGGTCCACTCCGTCGACGTCCAGGCGACGTACGCCGTGACCGATCGCATCAGCGGCACGCTGACCATGCCCTTCGTGAGCGGCTGGATCGCGAGCCGGCGCGAGCACGGCGGCGTGAACAGCGAGAGGCGCCGCACGACCCGGGCCTATGGGCTCGGGGACTTGCGCCTCGTGGGCACGACCTGGGCGCTCGACCCGGGAACGCACCCCGAGGGGAACTTCTCCCTCGGCGCCGGCGTGAAGTTCCCCACGGGGGACCACGAGGCGAGCGACGTCTTCCACAAACCCACGGGCGACGAACGCCGGCCGGTGGACAGCGCCATCCAGCCTGGCGACGGCGGCTTCGGGGCCATCCTGGAGCTTCAGGCCTTCCAGAAGCTGGTCGGAGACCTCTACGCCTACACCGGGGGCTACTACCTGATCAACCCCCGCGAGAGGAACGGCACGCCCACGAGCGCCTCGACGGCGACGAACCGTGTCGAGAACTCCGTCCCCGACCAGTACCTGGGGCGCGTGGGCCTCTCCTACGCCCTCTGGCCCGAGAAGGGCCTCAGCGCGAGCGTGGGAGGGCGGATCGACGGGATCCCGGTCTACGACCTGATCGGAGGGAGCGACGGCTTCCGCCGTCCAGGCTACGCGGTGTACATCGAGCCGGGGATCTCCTGGACGTACCGGAGGGCCGCGCTCAGCGTCTACGTCCCCGTCGCGATCGAGCGGAACCGCGAGAAGAGCGTGATCGACAAGAGGGTCAACCCGCCCGTCACGCCGGGAGGGTTCGCCGACTACCTCGTGGTGGCCAGCCTCGAGCTCCAGCTCTGATCCCTGGCGCTCCGCGGGGCCGGCCACGAGGAGTCTTGGGTCTCCGGACTCCAGGGCGACCCGGGGGGAGCCCGATCCGCTCGACGAGCTCCGCGAAACGGGGATGCGCGCGCAGGTTCGTCAGACTCCGGTCTATGTTGAGATAGACAAGGAGGTCGGAGCGCTCATCGCATGCTTGCTGGAGGAGCCCCAGCGCGGACTCGACCCGGCCGAGCCCGGCGTGGACCACCGCCAGGTGGTACGGAGAGAGGTAGGTCCCGGCCGAGCTCGATGCCTTCACCATCTCGTCGAGGGCGGCCTGAGCCTTGTCCCCTTGGCGCGACAGGGCATAGGCGTGACCCAGAGCGGCCCGGGGGCCGTTCATGCCTCCGAGCCTCACCGCGCGCTCCAGGTCCTCGATGGCCTTCGGGAGCATCCCTTTCTGCTCGTAGGCAAGGCCGCGATGCCAGTAACCGTGATAGTCATCGGGATTGATCTCGATGCTCAAATCGAGGGCCCGGATGGCCTGGTCGTGCTCTCCGGCGTAGAGGTGATGCCACCCCAGGTGCACGTTGAGGATGAAGTTTGAAGGCTCGGCGTGGAGCGCCTCCCGGCTCTCCCTCAAAGACTCCGGGATTCGTCCCAGAGCCATGAGGAGGTGGGAGTACCAGTGGTGGGCGTGGGCGTAATCCGGATCCAGCTCGATCGCCCGCCGGAGCTCCTCCTCGGCCCTCGCCCAGGCCCAGTCCTGATGGAAATAGATCAAGGCCAGCGAGGCGTGCGCCTCGGCGAGCCCGCCATCGATCTCCAGCGCCTTGAGGGCTTCCGCCTTCGACCTCGCCATCCCTTCCCGGGGAGGGAGCGAGCCCCCTTCGATGCTCGATCCGAGAGAGAAGTAGCAGTCGGCGAGGCCCGTGTAGGCCAGGGCATACCCCGGATCCTTCGCGATCGCTTCCTCGAAGTGCTTGATCCCGGTCTTGAAGTCCGCGTCCGTCCGCTTGTTCCAGAAGAACCGGCCCAGGGTGTAGAGCCGGTACGCCTCGGTGCTCTTCGTGTAGCTCTTCGCCAACCGCCGCTGGTCTTCGCCGCTCAGGCGGAGGCCGAGCGCCTCGGCGACCTTCCCTGCGATCTCCCGCTCCAAGAGCAGGATCTCGTCCCGCCTCCGCTCGAAACGCTCGCTCCAGAGGCTGCTGTTCTCCCGCACGTCCACGAGATCGAAAGAGGCAGCAAGGGCACCCTCCTTCACCTGGATGACCCCTGTCAGCACTGCTCCGGCGCCGAGGTCGCGGCCTGCCTTGATCGGGTCCTGATCCCTCCCCTTGTAGCCGATGACCGAGCTGCGAGGTCTCACCTTCAGCCTGGGTCCCCCAAGGCTCCTGATGAGACTGTCGAGGAGGCCGTCGCAGAGGGCTTCGGTCTCCTGGTCCCCGCCGGGGTGGGCGAACGGCAGGATGGCGAGGGACGGGGTCCCCTTGGGCCACAAGAGGACCCCCGAGAGCGTTGCCACGGCCAGGGCCATGGCGGCCAGGGCCACGCGAGCCTTGTGGCGCCAGGCGCGCCGGAGACCCCTCCGCCACGCCGACTGCGGGCGCGCTCGGACAGGCTCGCCCCGCAGGTACCGCCGCAGGTCGGAGGCGAGCTCGCCCGCCGTCGCGTACCTCCTCTCGGGGTTCTTCTCCATCGCGTGCAGGACGATCGTCTCCAGGTCCCGACTCACCCGTGGGTTCAGCCTCCGCGGCAATGGGGGCTCCTCGAAGAGGATCGCCCGCGGCAGCTCGTGGTCGCTCTTGCCCTCGAAGGGAGCCCGCAGGGTCAGCAGCTCGTAGAGCACCAGCCCGAGGGAGTAGACGTCGCTCCGCCCGTCCACCTGCCCGCGAGAGACCTGCTCGGGGGACATGTACCCCAAGGTGCCCACCATTTCCCCCGACCGGGTCAGCGTCTTGGCCTCCACCTCGTGCACCAGCCCGAAGTCCAGGAGCACGTAGCGGCCCGTGCGCCCGCCCTCCGGCGTGGACGCGAGGGCGGTGCCGCCTTCGACCAGGATGTTCGACGGCTTCACGTCCCGGTGGATGAGGCCCAGCCGGTGCGCCTTCTCGAGCCCCTCGGCCACCCCCGCGATCTCCTCCACCGCGGCATGGAGGTAGGTCCGATCGGAGGAGGAGCCCCTCCGCGGCTTCCTCGCCTCGGCTTCCTTCCGGGCCAAGGCGATGAGCCGGTCGAGGGAAGGGCCCTCGATGAAGTCCATGGCGTAGAAGTGCGTCCCCTCCGCCTCTCCCACGTCGTAGACGGGCACGATGTGCGGGTCGTGGACCCGCGCCGTCGCGCGCGCCTCCCGATAGAACCGCTCCACCCGCCGCGGGTCCAGGGCGAAAGAGCCGGGGAGGACCTTCAACGCCACCCGCCTGCCCAGGGTCTCGTGCACCGCCTCGAACACGATCCCCATGGCGCCGCGCCCGACCTCCTTCAGGATCCGGTAGTCCCGGAGCCTCTTCTCCCCTCCCGCAGGGGCCTCGGCCGCCGGACCGCCGGCCGCCAGCGCCACGTCGTCCCCCAGCCTGCTCAACCGCGCCTCGTCCACCCGGTAGCCGAGGATCCTCTCGAAGACTTCCTCCTGCGCCTCTCCCAGGCCCGACGGCCGGTGCCTCTCCCCGCTCGAGTACGAGAGGTACTCCGGCAGCGATAGACTCACCCCCGTTTCTGCCCCCCTGAGGGGGGCGGCGGCCTCGTTCAAGAAGTAGACGTCCTCCCGGTGCGCCAAGAGAAGAGGGTCCAGGCACAGGAGGTCGCCGCCCTCCCCCAAGAGGTAAAGGGCCTGCGTGCGTGGGGCCGGAGCGCCGTAGGGCAGGACGTGGGGCGCCTCCCTCCGCAGGGGGTGGAGGCCCATGTGCTCGATCACCCCGCACTCCACACGGGACCCCTCCCGCACCTGGATCGAGTCGAAGGAGACCAGCCTGCAGGCGGTCAAGAACCTGGCCTCCTCCAGGATCTCGAGGAACGCCTGCTGGAAGAGCTCCCCGAACCTCCGGTAGTGCTCGGCCTCCAGGGGGGCGCCGTGCCCGAGGACGCGGTTGCGGTAGGCCACCACCTCCGAGAAGACCCCATCGAGGGACGCCTGCTCCTTGGCGCTCGGCGCCTCGGACCGGAAGGAACGCAGCGCGTTGTAGAGCCCGAGGCTGTGCGCTCCGCTCCCGCGTCCCCCTCTCCTCTCGCCGCAGAGGGCACCCACGGCATCCACGAGCGGGTCCCGCGCCCCGCTGTCCCCGAGGAACCGCAGGCACTCCCTCAGGAACCTCAGCCACTCCCCGAGGCTCGGCCGCGCGAGGCCCTTCAGCGCCGCGTTGACCTTGTGGTCGCGCTCCTCGCCGCGCAAGTAGCGCGCGATGGCGATCGAGGCCAGGTACTTCAGGAGGATCTCGAAGAGGTAGTACGCCGCGTCGTGCCGCTCCCGCGCCTCCCCCGCGTTCCGGAACCGCCGGTGGCCACGCGCGAGCGGCAGCGGGTACGACTCGAAGACCTTGCGGTCATCCATGGAGGCCGCCCCTCACGACGGTTCCGGCGCACCCGCGAGTGTCATGGTCGCTGGATCGTAGCAGGGGGCGATTCCAGCGGTCAACAAGGAATGTCGGTGGGCGAGCAGGCCGGCTTTGAACCGTCGATCGGCCGATCCGCAGGAGGGTCTCCTCTCGATCTTGCGCCGCCAGCACCCCAGCGAGGCTCCCACCGGAAGAGACGGTGAGGAGCGAGCGGTGGGCCCGTGAGGGGGCGTCAGCGTGCGGCCTTCCGGCGCCGTCCTTGCCGCCGCGGACCGCCGCTGCCGCTTTCCCCTGGCGTCCGCGGCGGCGATCCGCTATCGTCGCGCTCGAAAGAGCCCTGTTTGCCGGCCAACCGAGTGAGGAGGTCCCCATGGCCCGCTTTCCAACGGCTCGCGTCGCGCTTGTGGCTTTTGTCTCCATCGCCGTGCTCCTGGCCGCCGCCGTCCTCGTCCTGCGGCCGCGGCC
>JACQVW010000168.1 GCA_016209535.1 Planctomycetota bacterium
CTCCGCGAGCGGCTCGAGGCCCTCGAGTGAGCGAGCCGGCCGTGGACCGATCGAGGATCCGGAACTTCTGCATCATCGCCCACATCGACCACGGGAAGTCCACGCTCGCCGACCGCCTCCTCCTCCACACGGGCACGGTGTCGCAGCGCGACTTCCAGGACCAGATGCTCGACGACATGGACCTGGAGCGCGAGCGCGGGATCACGATCAAGGCGAAGGCCGTGACGCTGCGCTACCGGCGGCCGGACGGCGAGCACACGCTCAACCTGATCGACACGCCGGGCCACGTCGACTTCAGCTACGAGGTCTCGCGGAGCCTCGCGGCCTGCGAGGGCGCGCTCCTCCTGGTCGATGCGTCCCAGGGCGTCGAGGCCCAGACCATCGCCAACGCCCATCTGGCCCTCGAGGCGGGCCTCACGATCGTCCCCGTCCTCAACAAGATCGACATGGCCGCCGCCCGTCCCGACGAGGTCATCGAGGAGATGGTCCACGCGCTCGCCATCGACCCGGGCCGAGTGCACCGCGTGAGCGCCAAGACGGGCCTCGGGGTCCCGGAGCTCCTGGACCTGGTGGTCGAGCGCATCCCGCCGCCCTCGGGGAAGGAGGAGGCCCCGCTCAGGGCACTCATCTTCGACGCCTCCTACGACGAGTACCGCGGCGTGATCGTCTACATCCGCGTCGTCGACGGCGCGATCCGTCCCGGCCAGTCGATCCTCACGATGGGGGCGGGCAGGCGCTACGAGGTCGAGGAGGTGGGGATCTTCAACCCCAAGATGCAGAAGCTCCCCGCGCTCCGGGCGGGAGACGTGGGCTACCTGACGGCGACGATCAGGAACCTGAGCGACGTGAGCATCGGCGATACCGTCACGGACCGCTCGAGGCCGGCCACGGACAAGCTCCCGGGCTACAAGGAGCCCCTTCCCATGGTCTTCTGCGGCCTCTACCCCACGAACAACACCGACTTCGAGAGGCTCCGCTACGCCCTCGACAAGCTCCGCCTGAACGACTCCTCCTTCACCTACGTGCCCGAGTCGAGCGACGCCTTGGGCTTCGGCTTCCGGTGCGGTTTCCTGGGTCTCCTCCACATGGAGGTGGTCCAGGAGCGCCTCGAGCGGGAAAGCGGGGTCGACATCGTGCAGACCGCCCCGAACGTGACCTTCGAGGTCCTCGTGCGGGGCGGCGAAATGATCCGCATCGAGAGTCCCACGCAGCTCCCCGACCCGGGCCGGATCGAGCTCGTCTGCGAGCCCGTCGTGCGCACGACGATCATGATCCCGGCCCAGTATATCGGAAGCATCATGACCCTCATGGAGGAGCGGCGGGCCCGGTACATGCGCACGGACTACCTGAGCCAGAGCCGCGTGATCCTCGTCTACGAGATGCCCTTCGCGGAGCTCATCACCGACTTCCACGACAAGCTCAAGTCGCTCACGCGCGGCTACGGAACGCTGGACTACGAGCTCGTGGGCTACTCGCCCGAGGACCTGGTGAAGATCAGCATCCTCGTCAACGGGAGCCCCGTGGACGCCCTCTCCTTCATATGCCACCGCTCCGTGGCCGAGGCCCGCGGCCGCAAGCTCCTGAAGAAGCTCAAGGAGGAGATCCCGAGGCACCTTTTCGAGGTGCCCCTCCAGGCGGCGCTCGGCGGCAAGATCATCGCCCGGGAGAGCATCGGGGCCCTCCGCAAGAACGTCACGGCCAAGTGCTACGGCGGCGACATCACGCGCAAGCGGAAGCTCCTCGAGCGGCAGAAGGAGGGCAAGAAGCGCATGAAGTCCATCGGGAGCGTGGAGATCCCCCAGAAGGCCTTCCTCGCGGTCCTGAGGTTGGATGAGGAGAAGTGAGTCCGGTATGATGCGCCGGTCTTGATGGAGACCCGATGACGAAGAAGGCGAAGGACCGCGGTCCGGACCGGCGAGAAGCTCAGGCCCCTCCGGCGGGGCCCGCCGAGGCGGTCGGCACGAAGGAGCCCTCTCCGGCGTCCGGGATTTCCCGGACGGGCTTCGACTGGGTCCGGGAGAACCTCGAGGCCCTGATCGTGGCGGTCATTCTGGCCGTCATCATCCGCCACTTCGCCGTGGAGGCCTTCGAGATCCCCACGGGCTCCATGGCCAACACGCTCTACGGCATCCATGCCTGGCTCGAGTGCCCCAACTGCTCCACCGAGTTCAACGTGGCGCTCCAGAGCGACTCCTCGACGGGGAAGGTCCAGGTGGACTACCGCCCGCTGTGGGTCCTGGAGGAGGAGTGCCCGGACCCGCGATGCACCCTGGGCCTCCACAGCCGCGGCCCCATCGGCGAGCGCATGACGCCCCTGCGCGGCCCCGGGAGCCAGGTCACCTGCGGGAGCTGCGGCACGCGGTTCCAGGGCAAGCCCGGGAACTACCGGCAGGCCACGGCGGTCGAGCACGACGTGCGCTGCCCGATCTGCCACCACGTGTACCTCGCGGCCATCGAGGACGAGAACTACACGGGCGGGCACAAGATCCTCGTCACGAAGTTCGCCTACGCCGTGGGGGAGCCCCGGCGGTGGGACGTGATCGTCTTCGGCTTCGACCCGTGGAAGAACTACATCAAGCGGCTCGTGGGCCTCCCGGGGGAGCGCCTCGAGATCTGGGACGGCGACATCTACATCGACGGCAAGGTCGAGAGGAAGTCGGCGCACCCGTACATCCAGGACGTCCTCTGGACGAAGATCTCGGACTCGGACGTCCCCGAGCGAGGGCTCAAGCCGATCCGCGGCGAACGCGTGGAGGCCTGGGCCGAGATCACGCCGGGCGGAGCCGGCCGCAAGCTCGGTGGGCCCAAGAACGCCGAGTGGAAGTCGGCGGTGAGACGCTGGAGCCTCAACGCCCTCGGCGACGTGGCGGTGCTCCAGTACCAGCGCGGGTTCGACAACTACTACAGCTACAACCTCCTCTCCCCGAACGCGGCGGCGCTGGGCAGCTACCCCCCCGGGGTCCAAGTCGGGGACAAGAAGGTCGCCTTCACAGTCAAGGCGGCGGCGGCCACCCCGGCGGCGTCCCCTCCGCCGGGAGCGTCCCCGGCATGGGGCGGGGAGAACTGGGTGGGGGCGGAGATCCGCGAGGGCGACTACACCTTCCAGCTCCGCATCCCCGTGGGCCCCGCCGGCCAGGGGCGCAAGGCGATCCTCGAGAGGCTCCAGGATGCCGGTGCCGGCGCGGGCTGGCAGCACCTCAAGGCAGAGCACGAGGTCTCCATCCCGGTGGGCTCCACGGCCGAGATCCACCTCGAGAACGTCGACGACCGCGTCGCCGCGCGGCTCGACGGGGTCGAGATCTTCGCCATCGAGTACACGAGCCTCCCCGCCGGCGCGAACCTCGCCGACCCGCCTCCCGAGCCGAGCCGCATGCCCGAGGCGCATCACGTCCGCCTGATCGCCTCGGGGATCCAGGCGGAGCTGGAGTCGATCCGGGTCCACCGCGACATGTACTACATCCCCCTCCGCCACATGACCCCCTGGCGCGGGATCCAGCTCGGCCCCGGCGAGTACTTCGCCATGGGCGACAACGCGCCCTCCTCGTCCGACGGCCGCTACTGGGGCTCCATCCCCGAGAAGAACCTCATGGGGAAGGCGCTCCTCGTGTTCTGGCCGGGCTGGCCGACGAACTTTCAGTGGAAGTTCATACGGTGAGAGTTTTCACGGTGAGGGACCATGGAAGAGAAGCGTAAGAGAGAGGGAACCCCCGACGCGAGGCCCGCGCCGCCGCCGGCCCCGTCCTCGAGCGCGCCGAGCCCGGCCCGGGGCGCCGCCCCCGCGCCCGTCCCCCGGGCCTCGGCCGCCACGGCGACGCTCGAGGCGTCCGAGCGGCCCATGCTCGAGGTCGAGGGCCTCGTGAAGGTCTACGGGAGCCGGACCGTCGTCGACGGCGTGAGCTTCACCGTCCAGGCGGGCGAGATCATAGGCCTCCTGGGGAAGAACGGCGCAGGGAAGACGACGACCTTCCGCATGACGATCGGCATGATCGCCGCGGACGAGGGCACGATCCGTTTCTTCGGCAAGGACGTGACGCGCCTCCCCATGTACCGGCGGGCGCGGCTCGGCATGGGCTACCTGTCTCAGGAGTCGAGCGTGTTCCGGGGCCTCACGGTGGAGCAGAACCTGAACGCCATCCTCGAGACGACGAGCCTCACGCCGAGCGAGCGCGTGCGGAGGCGCGACGAGCTCGTCGAGGAGTTCGGCCTGGGGAAGCTCCTCCACTCCAAGGCCGCGGTCCTCTCGGGCGGCGAGAAGCGC
Organism: Planctomycetota bacterium; assembly: GCA_016209535.1. Classification (GTDB taxonomy): domain Bacteria; phylum Planctomycetota; class UBA8108; order UBA8108; family SXIK01; genus JACQVW01. The sequence continues at coordinate 4,259 of JACQVW010000168.1, forward strand.
CGGCTCGAGATCTCGCGCGCCCTCATCACGGACCCGAGCCTCATCTTGCTCGACGAGCCCTTCAGCGGCGTCGACCCCATCGCCGTGAACGATATCCAGCAGATCATCTTCCGCCTCCGGGAGCGAGGCATCGGCATCCTCCTAACGGACCACAACGTGCGGGAGACCCTGAACACGACCGACCGCTCCTTCATCATCCTCGACGGGAGGATCATCGCTCAGGGCAGCCGCGACGAGATCCTCTCGAACCCCCAGGCGCGCAAGCACTACCTGGGGGAGAGCTTCACGATGTAGCCGCAGCCAGCACCCGCCTCTCCACCACGCACCATGCCAGACCGCACGCACGACACCGCCCCGCAAGCCAGGTTCAGACTCTCGGGGGAGTACTTCTTCACCGTCCTCTCGTCCTGGCTCCTGCCCGGCGCGGGCCACTGGCTCCTCGGCTACCGCGTGCGGGGAGCCCTCCTGGCCGCCTCCCTCCTGGGCCTCTTCTGGGTCGGCGAGGCCCTCGCCATTCCCGCCGCCGAAGGCGGGAGCCGCTCGAAGCCCATAGCGGTCGGCCGCAAGGTCAACCCCGTCTTCTTCGCATGCCAGGTGGGGAACGGCTTCAGCACGCTCCTCGCCGAGGCCCTCTGGGGCAAGCCGGGACCTAACGTCCTCGATCCCATCGACCGGTCGCTCCCCCGGTACCTGAACCTCGGCATCCTCTTCACGAGCGTGAGCGGGCTCATCAACCTCCTCCTCGTCCTCCACGTCATGGACCCGAGGACATGGGTTCAGGCGGCGAGGGACGCCGCGCTGAGGAAACGCCCGGCGAGCGGAGGATAGGACACCATGGGCATCGCGACGTACATGGCCGCCGTCCAGGGCATCGTCCCCTACACGCTCTACTTCCTCCTCGTGAGCTTCGTGGTCGCGTTCTCGACGAGCATGATCCGGGAGCGAGACCCCCGAAAGATCGGCGCGGAGACGATCCGTTTCTTCGTGACGGTCGTCCTCTGCATCCTCGCCTTCGCCGTCGTGGTGGCGATCCTCGAGTGGCTCTTCATCCGACCCCTGGTATAATCCAGCCCGGCTCCCAGTGGAGGACGCGGTCGTGGCCAGGCGACTGGCCGAGGAAAGTCCGGACTCCGTAGGGCGACGCGGTGGCTAACGGCCACCGGGAGTGATCCCAGGGAAAGTGCCACAGAAAACATACCGCCCGCCGAAGCGCCCGCAAGGGCGCGAAGGCGGGTAAGGGCGAAACGGCGAGGTAAGAGCTCACCGCGCCCGCCGCGAGGCGGGTCCCAGAGAAATGGCCGCCGCAACAGAACTCGGCTTACGGACGGCCCGGGACTCCACCCGAAAATCCTGAATCTTAAATCTTGAGGAAATTCCAAATCCCAAATTCTAAACGCGGGCGGAAC
>JACQVW010000166.1 GCA_016209535.1 Planctomycetota bacterium
ACCCCGATCAGGCCGACCGGGACGGGGACCGCGCCGGCGACGCCTGCGACAACTGCCCGCTCGAGCCCAACCCCGGCCAGGCCGACTCCGACCAGGACGGCGCCGGCGACGCTTGCGACGCGGCCGCGCCCGTCTTCGTGCGCGGCGACGCGAACTCCGACGGCAAGGTGGACATCGCGGACTCGATCCGCGTCGTCGCCTACGTCCTGCGCGGCCAGCTTCTGAGCTGCCCCCTCGCCGCGGACGCGAACGACGACGACAGGGTCGACGTCTCGGACGCCATACGCCTCGTGGGCTTCCTCTTCCGTCTCGGCGCCCCGCCTCCCCCCCCCTACCCGGCGCCCGGCACCGATGAGGCCACGCCGGGAAGCCTCGGCTGCGACGGATAGGATCTCCAGGCCCGAGGCCCTTCGAGCTTCGATAGTGCCACTTCGCGCCCGGGCGCCGCGACCGGGCCGTTGTCTGGGCGCGCGGCCGCCGGTAGAATCCATCTCGTTGGGTGCCGCGGCGGAGCCCGCGCAGCGTCCTTTTCCCCAACACGGTTTCGACCATGCCTCCCGCGGGTGGTGGGGAGGCTCTGACGAGGAGAGAGATCCATGCGCTGTCGACCCCTGGCGGGCGCCCGGTGGGGGCTTGGCCGTTCCCTGACTGCCGCGCTCTGCATCCTCGCCTCCGGGACGGCCATGGCCGTGGACTCGGACGGCGACGGGATCGACGACGCGACCGACAACTGCGTCGATGTCCAGAACCCCGACCAGGCCGACAACGACTCCGACGGCGTCGGCACCGACTGCGACAACTGCCCGACGACCTCGAACGCGGGCCAGGCCGACGCCGACGCCGACTTCCTGGGCGACGTCTGCGACAACTGCCCGGCAGCGCCCAACACGAGCCAGGTCGACAGGGACCGCGACGGCGCCGGAGACGCCTGCGACAACTGTCCCCTCACGGTGAACCCCCTCCAGCAGGACGCCGACGGCGACGGCGTCGGCGACGGGTGCGACGACTGCCCGGCGGTCGCCAACCCGGACCAGCGCGACGCGGACGGGGACACCTTCGGGGATGCCTGCGACAACTGCCCCGACGTCTTCAACGTCGCCCAGACGGACTCCGACGGCGACGGGCGGGGCGACCCCTGCGACATGGACACGGACAACGACGGCCGGGATGACGCGCTGGACAACTGTCCTTCGACGCCGAACCCCGGCCAGGAGGACGCGGACTCCGACGGGCTCGGAGACGCCTGCGACAACTGCCCGGCAGCGCCGAACCCCGCCCAGGAGGACCGGGACCAGGACGGCGCGGGCGACGCCTGCGACCCGTGCCCCACCGTGGCGGGCGCCGATCCGGCGGACTCCGACTCCGACGGGGTCGCCGACCTCTGCGACAACTGTCCGGCGGTGCCCAACGCGGACCAGGCCGACGCCGACTCGGACGGGCTCGGGGACGCCTGCGACGACGACCGCGACAACGACGGAGCGCCCGATGCCGCGGACAACTGCCCCTTCGCCCCGAACCCGGGACAGGAGGACGCGGACGGAGACGGGGCGGGCGACGCCTGCGACGCGGACGACGACGGGGACGGCATCCTCGACGCGACCGACAACTGCCGCCTCGCCCCCAACGCGGGCCAGGAGGACCGGGACCAGGACGGCATCGGCGACGCCTGCGACTCGGACAACGACCAGGACGGCGTGGAGGACGCGGTCGACGACTGCCCCTTCGTCCCGAACCCGGGACAGGAGGACAACGATGGCGACGGCCTCGGCGACGCGTGCGACCCGGACGACGATGAGGACGGCGTCGAGGACGGCGCGGACAACTGCCCGATCATCCCCAACGCAGGCCAGGAGGACGGCGACTCGGACGGGATCGGGAACGCCTGCGATGCCTGCCCCGCCGCGGCGGACCCGGCCCAGACGGACACGGACGGAGACGGCGCCGGGGACGCCTGCGACCCCGACGACGACGGTGACGGGGTCCTCGACGCGAGCGACAACTGCCGGCTCATCTCCAACCCCGCCCAGGCCGACAACGACCAGGACGCGCAGGGCGACGAGTGCGACCCCGACGACGACAACGATGGGATCTTCGACCCAAGCGACAACTGCCCCCGGGTCGCGAACCCCTCCCAGTCGGACGGGGACGGGAACGGGCTCGGCGACGCCTGCGACGTCCCCCTCGTCGACTCGGACTCGGACGGGGTCTTCGACTCCCGGGACAACTGCCGTCTCGTCCCCAACCCCGCCCAGGCCGATTCCGACGGGGACGGGGTGGGCGACCTCTGCGACCTGTGCGCATCCCGGGCCGACCCGGGCCAGGCGGACGCGGACGGCGACCGCATCGGCGACGCCTGCGACAACTGTCCGCTCAACACGAACCCGGGCCAGGAGGACTCGAACTCGAACGGCATCGGCAACGTGTGCGACCCTGCCGCCGACAACGACTCCGACGGGGTCCCGAACGGCAGCGACAACTGCCCCACGAACCCCAACGCCGGGCAGCAGGACCTCGATGGGGACCGCCTCGGCGACATCTGCGATCCGGACGACGACGCCGACGGCGTTCTGGACACGGCGGACAACTGCGCCCGGGCCTCGAACGCCGACCAGACGGACTCCGATGGCGACCGGCTCGGGGACGCCTGCGACCAGGACGACGACAACGACTCGGTCCCCGACGCGGCGGACAACTGCCCGACGGTGCGGAACTTCGTCCAGGCCGACGTCGACGGCGACGGGATCGGAGACTCCTGCGACCCGGACCTGGACGGCGACGGCGTCCAGAACACCGCCGACAACTGCCCCGGCTTCCCCAACCCGGGGCAGGAGGACACGAACGGGAATGGCCGCGGCGACCTCTGCGACAACCTGCTGCCCTTCATCCGGGGCGACGCGAACCGCGACGGCAGGCTCGACATCGCGGACCCGATCAAGACGATCGAGTTCCTGTTCCTCCACGGCACGATGCGCTGTCCCCTCGCCGGCGACGCGAACGACGACGAGAAGCTGAACATCGCCGACCCCATCTTCTCCCTCGGCTACCTGTTCCGCGGCATGCCTCCGCCGCCGCCCCCTTTCCCAGACCCGGGCTTCGACTTCCTCACACCGGGGCAGCTCGAGTGCGCCGGGTGACCCGGCGAGGCGGATGCCCGTCGGTCCGGCCCTGATCGATGGGATAAAAAAACCGGCGTGGTTCTGAACCGCGTAATCGCGGTTCTTGAACCACGCCAAAAAAACGTGGCGCCGCGGACTCGCAAGGGGGCAGAATGGGGCCCTCGGACCTCGGAGAGCGTAAAGAGCCGGGGTGGCGCGTGCGGCGAAGAGAGAGGAGCGAGACGGCCGTGCGTCTTCTGTTCGTCAACGAGAAGCTCAACTACGCGGGCACCTCGTCCTACACCCTGGACCTGGCCGCGGCGCTCCGGGAGGGCGGCGACGAGGTGCGGATCTGCACGCGGGGCGGCGACCTGCGGAGGACCTTCTCCGAGCTCGGGATCGAGACGTACCCCGTCCGGTTCAACCCTTTCTCGTTCCGCAAGCTGCTCCAGTTCCTGCGGGAGCTCCGCGCGGAGATCATCCACATCCAGAACCTCCGGAGCGCCGTCTTCGGGCGGCGGTTCTCCCGGAAGCTGCGCCTCCCCTACGTCGTCACGGTGCACCGCGTGCCCGACGCCGGCGCCCCCCGTCTCGACGACCCCCGTCTGGCGGGCATCATCGCCGTCAACGAGGTCATCCGCGAGGCCCTCGTCAACAACCTTGGGGTCCCCAAGGCCCTCGTCCGCGTGATCCCGCGAGGGGTCGACACGCGGCTCCTCGCCCCCGAGCGGGAGGAAGGGCCCGGCGCAGGGCCCGGCCAGGACCTGATCCCGGTCGTGGGGTCCATCGGGTCCCTGGCCCACGTGAAGGGCCACCACGTCTTCCTCGGGGCCGCCCGCCGCGTCCTCGACCGCGGGGTGGAGGCCGTCTTCGCCGTCGTCGGCGAGGGGGAGGAGGAGCCCGAGCTCCGGAGGCTCGTGCGGGAGCTCGGTCTCCAGCACCACGTGACGTTCTCGCCTCATATCCCGAGCCGCCGCGAGCTCTACCGCAGCTTCGACGTCATCGTCGTCCCGACCTTGCGAGGGGGCGTGGGCTCCACGGCCCTCGAGGCCATGAGCATGGGCAAGCCCGTCATCGCCACCGCCGTCGGGGAGATGCTCCACATCGTCCAGGACGGGAAGACGGGGCTCCTCGTGCCCGAAGGGGACGAGGAGGCCCTCGCCGACCGCATCGCGGAGCTCCTCCTCAAGCCCGAGCAGAGGAGGTTCCTCGGCGAGACGGCCCGTGCCCGCGTCGTCGAGGGCTTCTCCCTGACGCCCAGGGTCAAGGCGACGCGCGAGCTCTACGGCGAGATCCTCGCAAAGCTGGCCGAGCAGAGCCTCGCGCCGCAGGCCGCGGTGGGGTGATCCCGCGCTCGAAGAACCGCGGCCCGCGCCGCGGCCGCCGGTGCGCCCGCGTATCTGGGTCGCGAGGAGTGCCCGGCCCGGGAGGCGACCCCTTCCTCACGCGTAGGCCGTCGGGTCCGGCACCCCCGCCTCGCGGAAGCCCTTCCTGCGAAGCTGGCAAGAGTCGCAGCGGCCGCAGGCGGCGGGCGGCCGGCCCGTCCGGAAGACCGGCGCGTAGCAGCTCCAGGTGCGCGAGTAGTCGACTCCCAGCGCGACCCCCCGGCGGATGATCTCAGCCTTGGTGAAGCGGATGAGCGGCGTGTGGATCTTGAACCGCGCCCCGCCCTCGACGGCAGCGCGGCAGGCGAGGCTCGCCAGGCGCTCGAAGGCCTCGATGTACTCGGGGCGGCAGTCGGGGTAGCCCGAGTAGTCGAGGGCGTTCACGCCCAGGAAGATGTCCCGGGCGCCGAGGACCTCGGCCCAGCCGAGCGCGAAGGAGAGGAAGATCGTGTTCCGGGCGGGGACGTAGGTCGGGGGGATCGGCCCGCGGCCGATCTCCTCCTCGGGCCGGTCCCGGGGCACATCGATCGCGTCGGAGGTCAAGGCCGAGCCGCCCATGGAGCGCAGGTCGATCTCCTGCACCCTGTGCTCCACCCCGAGGGCCCCGGCCAGGGCCGCCGCGGCCTCCACCTCCACGGCGTGGCGCTGGCCGTAGCGGAAGATCAAGGCCAAGGGCTCGAACCCCTCGGACCGCGCGATGGCGAGGGCCGTCGTGGAGTCGAGCCCGCCGCTGAAGAGGACGATGGCTTTGCGAATCGGAGGCATCGTCAGTGTCCGCCTCGAGCCCGATCCTACCAGGGCCCGCCGAGGAGTCCAGCGACCGCCGACGCCCCGTACCCCAGGGTCATCGGTCCCGACACCCCGTTCACCCATCGCATCGAGCGCGGCGCGAACCTGGAGCGCGCCGCCGCCACGGCGGCGCCAGCACCACCCGCCGCGACCGGGCGCACCCACTTGTGAGAGATCGACAGCAAGGTCCCGGCAAAGTGCTGCAAGTCTGTTGATCGCCAAGCGCCCCCGATCGAGAAACAACGGCTTGGGACGACTTTGCCGGGACCCTGGATCGACAGTCTTGACATATTAGGATTATCGGCATATTATCTCCTTGAACACTTGAAAGGCAAGATGGGGCATGGCCAGCGAGAGAACAAGGCCGATGCTTCGCGGCCCCAGGCGTGCTTGACGTCATAGCGAACTTGTTATAACCTGCGGAGGATGCTGTTTGCCGCAGACAGAGGTCATCTTCTACCAGGAGAGGCCGGACGACGTTCCGGTCCTCGACTGGCTCAAGGCGCTCCGGGCGAGCGACCGGAGAGGGTATGCGAAGTGCCTGGCGCGGATCCGCCGCCTGGCCGAGCTCGGCCACGAGCTCCGGCGGCCCGAGGCGGATTACCTCCGGGACGGGATCTACGAGCTGAGAGCCAGGCGTGGCCGAGTGAACTACAGGATCCTCTACTTCTTCCACGGCCGGAGCTCGGCCGTGCTCCACCATGCGCTCACCAAGGAAGACGTCGTCCCGGATGCTGACATCGACCGTGCCGTCCAGAGAAAGAAAGCGTTTGAGAGGGACCCTCAGGCCCACAGCTACAAGGAGGAAGAGGACTGAGACCGTGGTCAAGACCAAGGATGCCCTGAAGATCCTCGACAGGCTCACGGGCGACGATCCAGAGCTCCGCGACAGGATCGCCGAGGAGGCCCTCAACTGCCGTGTGGCTCGGCGGATCTACGACGCCCGCACCGAGGCGGGCCTGACGCAGGAGGACCTGGCCAGGCTCATCGGCACGAAGCAACCCGTCATCGCCCGGCTCGAGAACGCCGACTACGAGGGGCACTCCCTGTCCATGCTCCGGCGGATCGCCGAGGCTCTCGGGAAGCGCCTCGAGGTCCGCTTCGAGCCCTCTCCTACACGCCGACGCCGCTGAAGGCCCCCGCGAGCGCCGCCGCCCCGAACCCCAGGATCGCCGCCCCCGAGACGCGGCTCACCCAGCGAATCGAGCGCGGTGTCACCCTCGAGCGCGCGAGCCCAACGGCTCCGCTCAGGAGGAGCCACCAGAGCGCGGAGGCGCAGAAGACCCCGAGGACCAAGAGGCCCGCCCCGAGGCGGTCCCCCTCGGCGCCGCTCACCGCGCCGAGGCCCGCGAAGGCGGCGGCGAAAGACAGGATGGTCATGGGGTTTAGGAGCCCGATGGGCCCCACGGGCCCGGCGATCGAGAAGCCGAGGACGAGACCCTTCCAGAGGAGGTCGAGGGGCATGGACTCGAGCGGTGGGCAAGGACCCTGGCCAAGCCGAGAGCCGGTAGCGGGTCCTACTGCCGGCCTTCAGCGCCTGCGCGCAGGGCCTCGATCGCTTTCCTGCACCACTCCTTCTCTTCCGGAGTCAGCTCACCTGGCGGTGCCTCTCCGTAGCGGAGGAGCTCGGGGTAGGGCCCCGCGTCCCACGTGCGCTCAAATGCTGCCTCCAGGTCGAGGAGCGCGTCGGCGTCGCCGCTCGCGAGGGGGACGGCAACTCTGGGCAAGCGCTCCTCGAGCTTCCGGGCGTAGATCTCGCGGCGCGGAGGCGAGAATCGCGATACGGCGACCATGTAGCGCCAGGCACCGAGGCTTGCTATCTTCTCCCGCGGGACTCGGACCGTGGACTCGCCTTGGCGCAGGAGGTCGATCTCGACCAGGCTGGCGCCGCCAGACCATAGCTCCTCGCGCTTCTCGAGGTAGGAGTCGCGACCCGGACCCGTGACCTTGTTGTCGGGACTGAGGACCTCGATGGCCGTGATGATTCGGTTCCCGGCGGCGGGCTCGACGATGTGGATCACGGGCTCGCGGACCTCCTCCCGGAAGAGATCCACGACCACCGGCCGGTCCGCCGTGAGGGTGGAGGCGCGGGCACCCTGGCCGCCAAGTTCCGCTCCTTCTCGGCCGCGTCGGGTCTCCAGCACGGAGACATCGGGGTAGATCGGTCGATCTGCCTCGACCACGTAGAGCCGGTCCCGGGTGAGGGCCACGTAGCGGGGGCGCAGGAACGGCTGCAGAGCCTCGCTGATATGAGTCGTCAGGCGATCGTGGAAGTCCGGCCAGATCTCGGAGCGCTCCAGGTAGGGGTCCATCCCTGGGAAGGGGCAATGCATGACGACAGGATACAGCAAGGCTCTCCCTGGAACCACCCGGCGCGCTGCTTCTCTCCACCCGGCCCTCGCGACGCCAGTCGAAGGCACCCCCTTGCTCGGGGCCCGCGTTCCGCTAAAATCCAGCGCAAAAAGAACTTGAAGAAAAGCAAGCAGCAAGGCGCAGAAAGGCAACGTGCCGCATGAGAGCGCTCGTCACCGGGGCCGCTGGCTTCATCGGCTCCCACGTCACCGAGACCCTCCTGGCCGACGGTTGGGAGGTGGTAGGGATCGACAGCTTCGACCCCTTTTATGACCCCGCGGTCAAGCGGGAGAACCTGAAGGGGCTCCGGCGGAACAAGGCCTTCCGCCTGGTGGAGGGGGACATCCGGGACCGGGAGGCCCTGGAG
>JACQVW010000167.1 GCA_016209535.1 Planctomycetota bacterium
CCTCCAGAAGACGCCGCGGAAGCTCGAGGGTCCGCTCGTGCTCTCGAGCGGGCGCGAGGGCTTCGCGCCGCGGTCGGTGGAGACGGCCGACCTCGACGGCGACGCGCGGCTCGACCTCCTCGCCGCGGACGCGGCCTCGGACCGCCTCGTCATCTTCCGCCGGGGCCGGGGCGCCGGCGTGGCCTGGGCGGAGCTCCCCGTGGGCGGCGGCGACGCGACGCGGGGACCGCGCCACGCTGCGGCCGCGGACCTCGATGCCGACGGCGACCTGGACCTCGCCTCGGCGAACGCCGGAGGCGACGACGTCGCGGTCTTTCTGCAGGAGGGGCCCTGGGCCTTCGGGAGGGAGGACGGTCAAGGCTCGCGCCGCCCGCACGCGGCTCTCGGCGGCCCGAGCCTGACGCGGAGCCCCGCCGCGGTAGCCCTCGCCGACCTCGATCGCGACGGCGCGCTCGACCTCGTCGTCGCGGGCGAGGGCGAACCGGACTTCGCGCGCCACCGCTTCCCCGGGAGCGGGCTCGCCGTGTTCCTGGCCCCCGGCCGGCAGCTCCAGGCCGCGCCGGCGCCCGCGATCGAGCCGGACCTCCTCGTGGGCGCCTCGGGTGAGACGCGGGGCTGCGCCTGGGTGGAGGCCGCAGACCTCGACTCGGACGGCAGCCTCGACCTCGCCGCCGCCGAGGTCGGCGGGAGCCTCGCGGTGTTCCTCCAGGACGCGGCGGGCGTGTTCCGCCTCGCCGCGGGCCGTCCCACCCTCGTCGACGCCGGGGGCTTCAGCGAGGGCCCGGTCTCGGTGGACTCCGCGGACCTGGACCGGGACGGGAGGCTCGACCTCGTCTCCTCGAACGAGTTCGCGGGCGACCTGGCGGTCTTCCACCAGCGAGGGCGAGGCCAGTTCCCCTCGGCGCCCGACGCGAGGCTCGGAGGCGCGGGCATCACCTCGGGCCCGAAGCGCGCCCTCGCGATCGACCTGGACGGGGACGCCGACCCGGACCTCGTCGCCGCGAGCTCGAGGGCGGACTCGTTGGCGGTGTTCTGGGGGGGGAGGTAGGGCCAGGGGGGCCGGACAAAAGTCATGGATGCCCTGGACCGCGTCGCATAGCATGACCGGCTCTTCCAAGTTCAAGGAGGTCTCCATGCGTAGGGCATCCACCGTGCCTGCACTGGTCATCCATCCAGGCTCCCGGGGCTTCGCGGCCGCCGGCCGCGTCCTGGGAGCGATCCTCCTGGGAACGGTCCTGCTCGCCGGGCTGCCTCGGGCCGGCGCAGGGGAAATCCCCGACTCTCCGGACCAGGGGACCGTGCTGATCGGAGAAGGGCACGCCTGGCGCTTCTTCCGCGGCACCCAGGACCCGCCCGCGGACTGGAGCCAGCGGGGCTTCGACGACTCGGCGTGGGAAACGGGGCCCACGGGCATCGGATACGGCGACGGCGACGACCGCACGGTCCTGCAGGACATGCGGTGCGCGATCGCCGAAGGGGGCGGCGAGAAGGAGAACCCGTGCGTGGAGGGCGGCTACCTCACCTTCTTCGCCCGCACCGGCTTCGAGGCCCCCGCCCTCGAGCCCGGCCAGCGCCTCTTCGTCAAGGTGAGCTACGACGACGGCCTCGTCCTCTACGTGAACGGCGCCGAGGTCGGCCGGGTCAACATGCCCGACGGTCCCATCACGCGGGAGACCGCCGCGCTGACCGCCATCGGGGATGCTCCCGCGTCGCCCGATGCGGTCATCGTGATCCCCGCGGAGCGCCTCGAGGCCGGAGCCAACGTGCTCGCGGCCAGCGTCCACAACGTCAGGCTCTCGAGCTCGGACGCCTCCTTCGTCCCGCGCCTCATCGCCGGGGAGCCCGACGAGCCCAAACCCGAGCCGGGTTGCGAGGACCGCTGCGCCGCGCGCGCCTCCGAGGCCTTCAAGGCCTGCCTCACCGAGGGTCTCCCCGAGGAGGAGTGCCGCGCGAGGAAGTCGGCGGTCTTCAAGGAGTGCACGGAGGCGGAGTGCGACGTCGTGCCGCCCGACGAGCCCACCTGCGAGGAGCGCTGCGAGGAAGGAGCCGCCAAGGCCTTCAAGCTGTGCCGCGAGGAGGGCGGAAGCGAGGAGGCCTGCCGCAAGCGGTCGCTCGCGGCCTTGAAGGAGTGCGTCGCCGCGTGCGACGGGAAGCCCCCGGAGAAGCCCTGCGCCGACGAGTGCGCCGCGAGCGGGAACGCCGTGTTCCTGGCGTGCCTCGAGGCGGGGGGCGGCAAGGAGGACTGCCGCCGCCGCGCCGACGGCATCGTGGCGCTCTGCCTCGAGCGCTGCGGGGCCGGCACGCCCTGCGAGGATCGCTGCGCCGTGGCGGCCCAGATCGTGCTGACGGGCTGCGCACTGGCGGAGCTCCCCGAGGAGGACTGCAGGGCCATGGCGAACTCGGTGCTCGAGCGGTGCGTCGGGGGCTGCGAGCCGCCGCCTTCCTGCGAGGGCGGCTGCGAGGAGCTGGCCGCTCGAGCCGTCGAGGAGTGCAAGGCGCGCGAGGGCTCCGAGGAGGAGTGCGCGGCGGCGGGGGTCGCCGTGCGGGAGGACTGCCTCGCGCACTGCGGCGGCGAGCCCGTGCCGGGCTGCGATGCCCAGTGCGAGGGCAAGGCCGCCGAGATCCTCGAGCGTTGCGTGGCCGGGGGGAAGCCCGAGGCGGAGTGCAAGCAGGAGCGCGACGCCTTCCTGACGCGCTGCCGCGAGGAGCTGGGCGAGGTCTGCAAGAAGGAGCTGGCGGCGCTCGAGTCCGCCTTCCAGCTCTTCGAGCGGGGCGACTCCAACCGCGACGGGGGAGTGGACCTCTCCGACGCCGTGGCGGTCCTCGGGTTCCTGTTCCTGGGTACGGACGCGCCGCCCTGCGAGGACGCGGCTGACGCGAACGACGACGGCCAGATCAACATCACCGACCCCATCTTGATCCTGAGCTCGTTGTTCATGGGCTCCGGCCCCCTCCCGGAGCCGTCCGGCGAGAAGGGTCAGGACCCGACGGCCGACCGGCTGCTCTGCTCGTCCTGAGGGGCTCGCCACAGGGGATGCCGGCTCCTCGAGGCGGCCCCTCGGCTCTCGCCCCCTTCACGGGCAGATCTTGATCGGTTTGCCCCGCTCGTCGATGAAGATCTCGCACTCGCCGCCCGGGACGGGGACGGAGAGGGCCCGGGCGTTGTTCGCGTTGTCCGATTCGTGGACCTCGTCGGCAGGGTCGGCCGTGGCCGTGAGGCGCACGACCGTGCCGATCACCGAGTCCGCAAGCCGCAGCGTCTTCGAGAAGGTGGCGCCCTGCTGGGGCGGAAGCTCCGCGGCGCCGAGGGTGGCCAGCGTGCTCTTGCCCTGGCGGATCGCGACGGAGAACGCGCGGTCCGTGCTGCCGCGGCCCTGGTTGAAGACGCGCACGCGGAGCGGGACGTCGACGCCGCCCCTCGCCGGGAACGAGAGGGGCCCGCTCTGCTCGAAGACCGGCACCACGAGGTCCGCGAGGGGGTCGTTGAAGATGCGCGTGAACAGGACGACCAGCGTCCTTCCCGTGCCGGCGGGCCCCACGGGTCCGTCCTGGAGGAAGCCTCCCGCCTCGAGCCCGCCGCCCAGGATCCCCGCGGCGATCCCCGCCTTCTGCCCCTCCGTGAGGGTCGACTCGGAGTAAAAGTAGTCGAGGCTCAAGTCCGAGATGAGCACCTCGACGGGCCCGCTGGAGCCGACCTCCGTCGCCGTCCACGAGAAGCAGGGGACCTTGTCAGGGGGGCACGTGGTGCCGTTCTGGCGCACGCGGTACCACCGCGTGTCCAGCCCATCGAGGCTGCAGGGAGGATAGGTCGTGCAGCTCAACGGATCCTCCGTGAGGTCCACGCCGCAGTCGCGGAGGGGAGAGTGCGGGCTCGGCCCGCCCACGAACAGGTAGTTGAGCAGGGCGATGGGGTCCGAGACGTTCACGACCCCGTCGTCGTTCGAGTCGGCGGTCTTCTGGCAGGCCGGGGGGTCGCCGCCCAGGAAGAGGAAGCTGAGGGTGAGGATCGGGTCCCCGATCTCGAGGGCGTAGTTCGTGTTCGAGTCCCCGCGGAGGAAAAAGTCGGCCGGCGCGAGGGGCAGGGGGTCGAAGAGCCGCTCGTCCTTCTGGGCCGCGGCCTGCTGGCCGAGGCCGGGGACGAGCGCGAGGGCCAACGCGACGGCGGGGAGCCATCCGGTAACGAAAGGAGGTCTGCGCATGGCGAGTCCTCTTGCGGCTGGGTAAAGCCCATGGATAAACGCTGGAAAGGCCCGTGTCCAGACAAGAAACGCGCTCCGAAGGGCCGTTACAGGCCGCGGCGGGCGCGTCCCGAGCTACGCGTCTCGCCGGAGGAATGCCGATGATATCCTGGACAGGCCCCTTCACCACGCCGGGGAGGGAGCCATCGCACCGAGCCCCATCGCACCGAGCCAACGGGACCCCATGAGACCTGCGCTGAGCCTTCTTTTCGCCCTGCCCCTGGCGCTGCCCCTCGGCGGGTGCGCCACCTGCGTGAAGCACCTCTGCCACAACATCAACCCCGAGAGCACCTTCGTGACGCTCCGCTCGACGCCGCCGGGCGCGACGGCCAAGCTCTCGAGCGGTCGCAAGGTCAAGACGCCGGCGCGCCTCGTCCTCCGGAGCGACGAGGACATGAAGGTCACCTTCACCCTCGACGGCTACGAGCCCGCGGAGGTCCAGGTCGGTCCCGCGCTGAACCCCTGGGTCCTCGCGGACTTCATCGCCGTCCCGCCCCTCGGCTTCTTCGTCGATCTCGAGCAGGGCGCGACGTCGGCCCTCTTCCCGAAGACGGTGCACGCGGTGCTGGAGAGCACCGCCAGGGCCGGCCAGGCCGCGCCCGCGGCCCCGCCGCCGTCCTCGCCGGCGCCCAAGCCTGCCGCGCAGGGAGACTGAGAGCCTGAGCAAGAATCCCCGCGTCGGCCCGAGGCCGAGCGAACGGCCGCGAGG
>JACQVW010000013.1 GCA_016209535.1 Planctomycetota bacterium
CCTGAAGGAGGACGCCCGGATCCACTACGTCATCACCGACGGCGGCGGCCAGCCGAACGTCGTTCCCGGGGCCGCTGAGGTCTGGTACTACCTGCGGGCGGACTCCCACGCCGACGCCGAGACGATCTTCCGGCGCATGGAGAAGATCGCCCGGGGCGCGGCCCTCATGACCGAGACGGACGTCGAGGTCCGCGTCGACAGCGACTCCCACGAGCTGCTCCCGAACCGGCCCCTCTCGGAGCTCCTGCAGGTCTGCTTCGAGCTCGCGGGCGCGCCGGCCTTCACCGCCGAGGAGAAGGAGTTCGCGCGCAAGACCCAGGAGCCCCTCGTGGCGGCGCGGGGCGCTCCCATCGAGATCCCGCTCGCCGAGGGGATCGAGCCCCTGGCGCTCGAGCCGGAGCTCACGAAGGCCTCGACCGACGTGGGCGACGTGAGCTGGGTCGTCCCCACGAGCGGCCTGCGCGCCGCGTGCTACACCCGCGGCGCCCCGGGCCACTCCTGGCAGATCGTGGCCTCGACGGGCATGTCCATCGGCGAGAAGGGGCTCGTCGCGGCCGCCAAGACCCTCGCGGCGGCCGCGGTGGAGCTCGCCTCGGACCCGGCACGCCTCGCCGCGGCGCGGGCGGACTTCGTGGCGCGCCGCGGGAAAACGCCGTTCACGAAGTTGATCCCCGCCGCCCAGAAGGCGCCGGCCAGGATCCGGTGAGGGGGCGTCCATGAGCTTGAGGATCCACCCGCGGACCGCGCGGCTCCAGACCGAGTCGGCCTTCAAGGTGCTCGCCCGGGCCCGGGAGCTCGAGCGGTCCGGCCGCGAGGTCATCCACCTCGAGATCGGCCAGCCCGACTTCCCCTCGCCGCCCCACGCCTGCGAGGCGGCGGTCCGGGCCCTCCGGGAGGGGAAGACCGGCTACGGGCCGGCGCCCGGCCTGCCCGAGCTGCGCGCGGCCATCGCCGAGGACGCGGGGCGCCGGCGCGGCCTCCGGTTCGACCCGTCGCAGGTGATCGTCACGCCCGGCGGGAAGCCCATCATCCTCTACACGATCCAGGCCCTCGCCGGCGAGGGCGACGAGGTGATCTACCCGGACCCGGGCTTCCCCATGTACGCCTCGCTCATCGCCCACGCCGGGGCGGCGCCCGTGCCGCTCCGCCTGCGCGAGGAGGCGGGCTTCCGGTTCGACGCCGGTGAGCTCCGGAGCCTCCTGAGCGACCGCACGCGGCTCGTCATCATCAACTCGCCCCAGAACCCGACGGGGGGCGTCCTCGAGCGGGCGGACCTCCAGGTCATCGCCGAGGAGGCCGTCCGGCGCGACCTCGCCGTCCTCTCCGACGAGATCTACTTGAACTTCCTCTACGAGGGGACCTTCGAGTCCATCGCGGCCCTGCCGGGCATGGCGGACCGGACCGTGATCCTCGACGGTTTCTCGAAGACCTACGCCATGACGGGCTGGCGCCTCGGCTACGGCATCCTGCCGCCGGCCCTCGCCGAGGCCTTCGAGCTCTACAACGTCAACATCGTCTCCTGCGCCGCCACCTTCAGCCAGCACGGCGCCCTCGAGGCGATCCGGGGCCCGCAGGACTGCGTCCGGTTCATGGTGCGCGAGCTCCGCCGGCGCCGCGACTTCCTCGTCGGCGCCCTCGCCGGCCTCCCCGGCGTGCGCTGCCAGCGCCCTCGAGGCGCCTTCTACGCGTTTCCCTGGATCGCGGGCACGGGCTACACGTCCTCCGGCCTGAGCGCCGCCCTCCTCGACGAGGCTGGCGTCGCGACCCTCGCCGGGAATTCCTTTGGCCGGGGCGGTGAGGGGTACTTACGATTGTCCTATGCGAGCTCGATGGAGAACCTGGAGAAGGCCGTGGAGAGGATGAGGGGCTTCCTGGAACGGAAGGCCCCCGGCGCGATGGAGCGATGAGCCCGGAGGAGCGCAACAACATCTGGCAGCAGGGGGTCCCGCTCGGCCGCGTCGGCTTCCCGCCGAGGTCGGGGGCCGCGCTCGAGGTGCGGGCGCACCTTGTGCTCGTGATCATGGTCGTGCTCGAGCTCCTCGTGAGCAGCACATCCTCGCCCAAGGCGCGCCTCGCCCAGCCCTTCTTGACCTGGCTCATCTCGATGGCGGCGCTCCTCCTCTCGCTCCTCCTCCACGAGCTGGCCCACGTGCTGGCCGCTCGGCGCGCCGGCGGCGGCGCGGAGCGGATCGTCCTGTGGCCCCTCGGAGGGCTCGCGCCTCCCGAGGTCCCCGACGACCCGATGGCGCACCTCCGCGTGGCGGCCGCCGGGCCCCTCATGAGCGTCGGCCTGCTCGCCGGCAGCTCTCTCGTCTGCCTCGGCTGCGGCTGGGAGCTCCTGCCCGGACGCAAGCTGGCGGAGAGGCTCGACGTGCTCGAGGCGGCTTCCCAGCACGTCGTCCTCTGGAACCTGTTCCTCGTCGTCGTGAACGCGATCCCCTGCCTCGTCTCCGACGGCGGCCGAGCGCTCCACGCGATCCTCTGGGCGCGTCTCGAGAGCCTGGGCCAGGCGGCGCTCGTCATCCTGCGGGTGAGCCAAGTAGCGGCCGTCTTCTGCCTCGTCACGGCGCTCATCCTGTTCGTCACTTCCTTCGGGAGAGAGGCGTACCGGCTCGAGCACCCCTTCTGGGCTCAGCTCAGCCTCGGCCTCCTCCTCCTGGCCCTCGGCCACTTCGTGGAGTCGAGGCTCCTCCAGATGCGCCTCGCCCACGGCGACGAGCGGGAGGGGATCTTCGGATACGACTTCTCTCGAGGCTACACGAGCCTCGAGCGGACCGCGACGCGCCCGGACGACCGGCGTGCCTCCCTCCTGGGGCGGCTCCGCAAGGGCTTCCGCAGGCGTGCGCGGGCGCGGCGGCTCGACGAGGAGCGGCAGGTCCAGGAGCGCGTGGACGACCTCCTCCGGAAGATCCACGACGAGGGCATGGCGAGCCTCACCGCGGAGGAGCGGCGGTTCCTCGAGGACGCGTCGAGGAGGATGCGGGGGTAGGACCGGCCATCACGTCACGGCAGCGGCGGCGGCCCGCCCGCCCCGCCGGTCGCTGGCTGGAAGAGGCAGGAGACCTCGGGCACGCGCTCGGCCGGCTCCCACCCGCTCATGCCGTCCTTCCAGACGAGGGTCGTGCGCGTGAGGCGCCCCGCCTGGATCTCGGAGCGCAGGCCGTTCAGGTCGAGGGGCCCCACCTGCTGCCCTCCGACCCCGAGGAAGTACCTCGGCGCCGAGCCCGGGAGGGGCGGCGGTGCGCCGCGGGGAGCTCCGCCCGCCAGGGCCTCCGCCATCTTCTGCCCCATGGCGAGGCCCATCCCGATCCCGATCCCCTCGCCGCCGCCCCCCGAGGGGTTCGCGGCGGCCGCCTCCATGGCGCGAGCCGCCTGGTACTGGGTGTAGCGTCCGAGGTCGCCGACCACGCCCATCTCCGTGCGCCGGTCGAGCGCCTGCTCCACCTGAGGCGGGAGCGAGATGTTCTCGACGAGGAACTTCGAGAGGTCGAGCCCGTAGGCCCCGAAGTCCTTCGAGAGCTGGTCGTTCGCGAAGCGGCTCAGCTCGTCGTAGCTCGCCGCGAGGTCCAGGACGGGGATCTTCGACTCGGCGAGGAGGTCGCTGAACTTCGAGACGATCATGTTCCGGAGCTGCTCCGTGATCTCCTCGACCTGGAACAGGGGGTCGGTCCCCACGATCTCCTTCATGAAGGTCTCCGTGTTGGCCACCCGGATCGTGTACGTCCCGTAGGCGCGGAGCCGGACGGGCCCGAACTCGGGGTCCCGGAGCATGACGGGGTTCGCGGTCCCCCACTTGAGGTCGACGAACCTCCGCATGTTGACGAAGTAGACCTCGGCCTTGAAGGGCGAGTTGAATCCGTACTTCCAGCCCAGGAGTGTCGAGAGGACGGGGAGGTTCTGCGTCGTGAGCGTGTAGGTGCCCGGAGGGAAGACGTCGGCGAGCTTCCCCTCGTTGACGAAGACCGCGTTTTGCGTCTCCCGCACGACGAGCTTCGCGCCCATCTTGATCTCGTTCTGGTGGCGCGGAAAGCGGCTCACCATCACGTCCCGGCTGTCATCGAGCCACTCGATGATGTCGATGAACTCGCCGCGGATCTTGTCGAAGAGGCCCATGTCAGCTCCTCCGGGCAGGTGACCTTGTCGGGGAAAGACGGTACGATCGTCGGACATTATGCATCTTTTCGCATCGTCATCCCAGGCCGCGCGCCTTTTCGAGGAAATCCGCCGCGCCCTGCCCCGGCCCGGCCTCACCTTCGGCCGGCCGCCGCGGATCGCCGCCCTCGATCGCCTGGGAGACCTCTCCGACGCCGAGCTCCTCGGGGGCGAGGTGGCGGACCCACCGATGGCGGCCGCCGTACGGGCCGGCCTCCTCCTCTGCGCCGACCGCATGGAGGAGTCCCATGCCGTCAGCCAGGCGATCCCCACGCCCGAGGGCAGCTACTGGCACGGCATCCTGCACCGCCGGGAGCCCGACTACTCGAACGCCGGCTACTGGTTCCGCCGGGTCGGGACGCACCCGCTCTTCGAGGCCCTCGCCCGCGCCCCCGAGGAGGGCGCCGGCGCCGGGCCCGCCTTCCGGGAAGCGACCCGGGGCGGGACCTGGGACCCCTTCCGCTTCATCGAGCTCTGCGCCTCGGCGGCGCGGGGCGGCCAGGGCGTGTCGCGAGAGGAGCTGGAGGCCCTCCAGGCCCGCGAGATCGACCTCCTCCTCGAGCGGTGCGCCTCGATAGCCCTCGCCGGAGGGCCGAGGGGGAAGGCGCCGTGAGGGCCCGCCGCGATGCCTGCCGGGCCCTCGCCGCCATCCTCGCCCTCGCCCTCGGCGGCTGCGCCCAGATCGCGCTCCGGAGCGCCATGGACCGCGTCCAGAGGCGGGCCAAGCACCTCTCGGACGAGCTCGAGCGCGGCGACAACTTCCGCGTGCGCGAGGCGGCCCTGGACCTGAGGGCCGCCTTCGAGGCCCGGGCGGTCAAGGTCGACTCGCCGCACGCGCCGGACCCCGAGTACCAGCGCCTCCTCGCCGAGGCCGTGCGCCTGACGGACGAGGTCGAGGCGGCGGCCCGCAAGTTCGACAAGCGAGCCCTCGGCGACCTGCGCTCCCGCATCTCGGCGCGGTGCGACGCGTGCCACGAGGTGTTCAGGAGGGAGAGAGGGTGAAAGGTCAACGCGCCTCGGATGGTGGTATGCTTGTCACGTTCACTTCGCTCTTGAAGGACGTCCCAAGGATGCCGCAAGTTACCCTGGAGCAGGCGAGAGCTCAGTTGCCGGACCTCGTGGAGGCGGCGATCGCCGGCAACGAGGTCGTGATCCTCAAGGAGAACCAACCTGCCGTGAAGCTGGTTCCCCTTCCTCCCCCTGGAGCCCGGCCCCAGTTCGGGAGCGCGAGAGGGCTCATCACGATGGCCGAAGACTTCGATGAGCCCCTGGAGGACTTCCGCGATACCGTGCGATGAAGCCGTTCCACCACCGAGATCCCTTCGACCGGCTGCTGGTCGCACAGTGTCTCGAGCAGAGCGTACCGATCGTGAGCGCAGACGAGGCCTTCGACGCATACGGCGTGCAGCGGCTCTGGTGACGAGCTCCACGGCGCTCAGAGCCCCTGCATCACCACCCACGCCCTCAAGAACCTCGCGGCCCGCAGGTCCTCGTCGCGGATCATGACGTAGAGGCGGACCTCGTCGCCGAGGGCCTCGTCGAGGTCCGGATCGCCCGCGACCTGCCAGAGGAGGCGCCAGTCGTCGGGCCCGCTCCTCCAGAGATGCGCCGTCGCGCCGGCGCAGTCCTCGCGGGCGTCGCCCTCGAGCCAATCGGCGGGCCCGAGGAGCCTGTGCCCGCCCGCAGCGCCGAGCCCGCTCGAGAGGGCCTCGTACGCGAGGTACTCCTCCTCGCCGAGCTCGTCGAGGGCGTAGCGGCGGTCCGCCTCGCTCGGCAGGCGCCAGCTCGGAAGGCCCCGGAGCGCGCGCTCCGAGACCGCGGCCTCGGCCGCGCCCGGCGGGGGCTCGATCCGCCGGGCGCCCTCGAGGTCCGGCGTCCAGAGCACCCGGAAGCGGTACCGGTCCTCGGCGTCCCGTCCCGGCGGGAGGGCGTCGAGGTCGTAGAAGAGCTGGAGGAGGCCCGACTCCGGCAGGAGGATCCTCGCTTCCCGGGGCTCCTCCGGCAGGTCTCCCAGGGCGCACTGGGCGATGAAGGCCATGGGCCTCCCCTCGGGCGTCCTGGGCCAGTCTCCGACGTGGTGGAGCCAGGGCGATCCGAAGAGCCGCGATGCCTCGGGGGCGGCATCTTCCCCCGGCGCGCCGGCCTCGAGGTCGATCGACGGCTCGAGCATGCCCAGGATTCCGGGGCCGTGGCGCTCGAGGCTGTGCGGCAGGGGGAGGACAGGTCTATCCACGGGAAGTCGGGGAAGTTTCGGCGTGGTTCAAATCAGGGCGTGGTTCAGATCAGGCTCCATTCGGGTAACAGGAAAGAGCTCAGCAGGGGCAGTTTGGTAGGGGCAGTATCGTGGGAATGAACGCGTGGTTCATAGCCGGGTGTAACCCGGCGTTGAAC
>JACQVW010000174.1 GCA_016209535.1 Planctomycetota bacterium
CTTCACCTCGACGAAGACGAGGGTCGCGCCGTCGAGGGCCACCAGGTCGATCTCGCCCCGGCCCTCGCGCACGTTGCGCGCGAGGATCCTCAGACCCTGGCGGCGCAGGTGCCTCGCGGCCGCTCTCTCCCCCCGGCGGCCGAGGCCGCCGCCGAGGAAACGCTCGAGAAGGGCTCTCAGGCTGCCGAGCACGCGCGCCGCGGGGGCTGGTCGAGGGTTCGGGAGGCTACCCGACGGTCTGCTCCACCTTCCGCTCCACCTTCGGCTCCACCTTGACGCTGCCTTGCGCCGCCCCCGGCTCGCCCTCCTCCTCGCCCGCGACGATCACATCGCGCCGCTCCTTGACCTTCGTCGCCTTCCCGACGCGCTCGCGGAGGTAGTAGAGCTTGGCGCGCCGGACCCGGCCGGGGCGGCGGACCTGCACGTCTTCCACCGCCGGGGAGTGGAACGGGAAGATGCGCTCCACGCCCTCGCCCTGGACGATGCGGCGCACCGTGAAGGACCCGCTGATCCCCTTCCCGCCCTTGATCTTGATGACGGTCCCCGTGAAGACCTGGATGCGCTCCTTCTCGCCCTCCTTGATCTTCACGTGCACGTCCACGACGTCACCCACCTTGAACGTGGGAAGGGCCTTCTTGAGGTACTTTTCGCTGATCTTCTTGATGATCTCCATGGCGTCGTTCCTTCCGTGTTCTGCTGAGTGTCGTCGTGATCCGTGCCGCCTCGCCTCGGGCTTCCTCCGCCTCAGGCCCTCCCCCTCGCCGCCTGGGCCTGAGGACCCACGAGGTCCCCGCGCCGCTCCCGGGTCCTCTCGACCGCGCGGTCCCGCCTCCACCGCTCGATCTCCTGGTGGTTCCCCGAGAGGAGGACCTCGGGGACTCGCATCCCCCGGAACTCCGGCGGGCGCGTGTACTGAGGGTAGTCCAGCCGCCCCGACTCGAAGGACTCGAGCGCCGCCGACTCGGGGTGGCCGAGGGCCCCGGGGAGGAGCCGCGCCACGCCGTCGAGGATCACCATGGCGGGGATCTCCCCGCCCGACAGCACGTAGTCACCGATCGAGACCTCCTCGAAACCGTGCCCGCCCTTGAGCCCCTCGAGGATGCGCTCGTCGAAGCCCTCGTAGTGGCCGCAGAGGAGGACGACCCAGCTCGCGCCCGAGAGCTGGCGCAAGTCCCGCTGCTCGAGCCTTCGACCCTGCGGCGTCAGGATGACCTTCCGCGTGGCCTCCTCGGAGGCCCTGGCGCGCGCGAGGACGCTCTCGACCGCAGCGAAGACCGGCTCGGGCTTGAAGACCATCCCCGGCCCCCCGCCGTAGGGCCTGTCGTCGACCGAGCGGTGCCGGTCGTGAGCGAAGTCCCGGATGTCCGTGAGCGCTACCCGGACGATCCCCGCCGCGAGCGCCCGCGCCACGATGCTCTCGCCCAGCACGCTCGGAAACATGCCGGGGAAGATCGTGAGGATGTCGAACGAGAGCGCCATGGCTTCCTCGTCGCAGGGCTGTCGGAGCTGTTGCGGGTTCGGGGGATGTCGGTGAACAAGTCGCGGGGAGCGGTCGGCTCTGCCTGGGACTTCCGTGGTTACGCGTTCGGCGGCGGCGCCGCCGAGGACTCTACAGGGGCCTGCACCTTGGGAGGCTTGGGCTTCTTGGGAGGCTTGGGCTTCTTCGCCGGGGCGGCCCCGGCGGGCTGGGCCGCGGCCGGGGCGGCCTTCTTCCGCCGCTTGCGCTTCGGCTTGGGCCGGATCAGCCCGGAGATCTTCTCCTGCTTGAAGAAGTGGAGCACCGCCAGCGAGGGCCGAGCGCCGACCCTGAGCCAGTGCTCCGCCCGCTCCTTGTTGATCCGGACCTTCTTCTTGTCGTCCGAGACGTAGGGATCGTAGTAGCCGATGTTCTCGAGGTACGCCCCGTCCCTGGCGCGGCGCGACTCGATCGCGCAAAGCCGGTATGCCGGACGGTTCTTCTTCCCGATGCGCACGAAGCGCAGCTTGACGGACATGGTCTGGCCTCCGGCCGAACTGTGACTCCTTGGAAGCGCCCGCCGCCCTGGCCCGTCTGGGGAGCGCCGGGCGCGACAAGAACCACCCCACGGCGAGGCAAAAGAACCTGCTATTATGCCCAACAGTGCCCCGGGATCAAGCACGGAAACGGCGGCATGCCGGCCGAGCGCACGCAGCCGGGAGGCCAGCCTGGAGGGCGCGTTCAGGGCCGCCCAGGATTACCGGCCCGGGCCCTGGCCCCCGGCGTCCGGCGGGAGCCCGTCCTGCTGGTCCTTCGGGTCACTCTTGGCGGCCGGAGCGTCCGCCCCTGCCGCCCGCCCCTCCCTCGCGATCCTACCGCCTCCGGTTCTTCCTCTTGTTCTGGCGCTCCACCTTGCGCCGTTTCCGGAGCTCGTCCTTGGAGACGACCGCCGCAGCGCCCACCTTCTGGGGCCGAGCGCCGTGGCGGTGGGCGTGCTTCGGCAGGGGCGGCGCCGTGGCCTCGGCCATCTTGTGCATCATGCCGCCGATGTCGGCCATCTGCTTCCTGGCCTGGGCCAAGGCCTTGACCTTCCCGAGCGGCCCCTTGCCCCCCTGCCGCGAGAACTCGTCCATGAACTTCTTCATCATGGTGAACTGCTTCAGCAGGCTGTCGACATCGGGCCGCGTGGTCCCGGATCCGCGGGCGATCCTGTCGCGTCGCGAGTTGTTGAGGATCTCGGGCCGCGCGCGCTCCTTGGCCGTCATGGAGTGGATGATCGCCTCGATCTGGACGATCTCCTTCTCGTCGAAGTCCATCTCGTCGGCGTGCGCGCCGAAGCCGGGGATCATCTTGAGCAGGTCCCCGAAGTTGCCCATCTTCTTCACGGCCTGGATGTGCTTGAGGAAGTCGTTCAGGCTGAAGGATGCCGAGAGGAGCTTGTCCTGGAGCTTCGCCGCCTCCTCCGCGTCCACGACCTTCCTGGCGTCCTCGACGAGCTGGAGGACATCGCCGAAGCCCAGGATCCGCTGCGCCATGCGCTCCGCGTGGAACACCTTGAGGGTCCCCTCGAGCTTCTCGCCGACGCCGACGAACTTGATCGGCTTCCCCGTGATCGCCTTGACCGAGAGGGCGGCGCCGCCGCGGGCGTCGCCGTCGAGCTTCGTCAGGATGACGCCCGTGAGCTCGAGCTGCTCGTTGAACTGCTTCGCGCTCCGCACGGCGTCCTGGCC
>JACQVW010000191.1 GCA_016209535.1 Planctomycetota bacterium
CGCGCTGCCCGCCGACGATCCGCCGCAGGGCCTGGGCGTCGCCAGGCTTCCCGTCGCGGGGCGGGTCCTCGAAGTCGATCTCCTCCACCCAGGTGATCCTCGCCTCGCTCATGTCGTCAAGTCCACTCTGAAAGGCTCGTCGCCCGCCGCGCCCTCGAGGGCGCCGCCGGGCTCGGAGAGCTCGTGAAAGGTCACCGCCGTCGAGAGCGTCTCGGTCTTCAGGTGCTCGAGGTTCCGCTCGAGGGCGTGGCGCAGCTTCGGCCCGCACCAGAGATCGAGGCGGATCCTCGCCTCGTAGCGGAGCTCCCGGTCGCCGCGGAGGCCGTTCGTGGCCGCGACCACCTCCCGGGCCCACCACTCCTCGATCAGGGCCTGGTCCAGCCTCGTGTCGAGGACGAGGACCACGCCGCCCCCCGCCCGCGCCGTGTAGCCCTCCCTGGGCACGAGGCCCACCTCGATCTCCTCCCGCGAGAGGGCGACGGCCTTGCCTTCCACGAGCACCTCGCATCGGCCCGTGCTCTCGAGGGAGACGCGGAGGGCCGCCGCATCGGCGGCCGCCAGCGCGCCCTTCAGCTTCTGGACGAGGGGCCCGAGGCGCGGCCCGATCCGCTTGAAGCTCGGCTTGAGCTGGTAGTGGACGTACTGGTCGGCGTTCTCGGCGAAGGCGAACTCCTTCACGTTGAGCTCGTCCTTCACGAGGGGCAGGAGGTCCGCCAGCGCCCCCTCCATGGCAGGATCGGCGAGGACCAGGACCGCCTTGCGGAGGGGCTGCCGGACGCGGAGGCCCGCCTCGGCCCGCGCGGCCCTGCCGAGGGCCACGACCTCGAGGGCGAGGTCCATCCGCCGCGAGAGGGCCTCGTCGATGAGCCGCTCGTCGGCGGCGGGGTACTCCGTGAGGTGGACGCTCTCGGCGGCCTTCCCGCCCGAGGGGCCTGCGACGAGGTTCCTGTACAGGTCCTCGGCGAAGAAGGGCACGAAGGGGGCGATGAGGCGCGAGAGCACCGAGAGGCACTCGTAGAGGGTCGCGTAGGCGTCGAGCTTGTCCTCGCCGAGGCCCGAGGCCCAGAAGCGCGGCCGGCTCGCGCGCACGTACCAGTTCGAGAGGTGATCGACGAGGTCGAAGAGCGCACGGGTCGCGCCCAGGATGTCGAGGCCGTCGAGGCAGCTCGTGACCCTTCGCGCCGTCGCGTGGAGCTCCGAGACGATCCAGCGGTCCAGGAGCCCCTTCCCCCGCCGCGGGCTCGGGCCGCCGGCGCCCGCGGCGGCCGGATCGAAGCCATCGATGTTGGCGTAGATCACGAAGAAGCTCCAGACGTTCTGGAGCCGGATCAGGAAGTCCTTCTTCGCGTCGCCGACCCGGTCCATGCTGAAGCGCAGGCTCGTCCAGGGGTGGACCTGGCTCACGAAGGACCAGCGCATGGCGTCGGCCCCGTGGGCGTCGAGCACCTCCTTGGGGTCGAGGTAGTTCTTCTTCTGCTTCGACATCTTGAGCCCCTTCTCGTCGCAGACGTGCCCCGTGACGAGGCAGGTGCGGAAGGGGTGCGGGTAGGCCTTGCCCTCGTGGACGAGGGTGCTCTCGGCGAGGAGCGTGTAGAACCAGCCGCGCGTCTGGTCGATGCCTTCCGAGATGAAGTCCGCCGGAAACGCCGCCTCGAAGCGCTCGCGCGACCCCGGCGCGTGCGGGTAGCCCCACTGCGCGAAGGGCATGGCCCCGCTGTCGTACCAGCAGTCGATGACCTCCGGGACGCGGCGCATGCGGGCCTCCGGGTCCTTCGGGGAGCGGTACGTGACCTGGTCGATGTAAGGCTTGTGCACGCGCAGGTGCCCGGGGAGATCCGGCTTGCGCTCCAGGACCCGGTCGAAGGCATCGGTCCCCCGCACGTCGGGCTTCGAGAGGAGCTCGGCGTAGGAGCCGATCGCTTCCATGTGCCCCGTCGCCTCGCAGCGCCAGATGGGGAGGGGCGTGCCCCAGTAGCGCTCGCGGGAGAGGGCCCAGTCGACGTTCGACTCGAGGAAGTTGCCGAAGCGCCCGTCGCGGATGTTGTCCGGGACCCAGCTCACCTTGCTCGAGTTCGCGAGCATGGCCTCGCGGAAGCGGCTCGTCGAGATGAACCACCCGGGCCGCGCGTACTGGATCAAGGGGTCGCTCTCCGCCCTGTAGCAGAAGGGGTACTCGTGCACGTAGGCTTCCTCCCGGAAGAGGAGCCCCTGGGAGCGCATGTGGCGGACCAGCCCGCGGTCGGCCTCCTTGCAGAACACGCCCTCGAACCCCGTCACCTCGGGCGTCATGCGGCCCTTCTCGTCCACGAGCTGGAGGAACCCGAGGCCTGCCGACTTCATGAGCCGGTGGTCGTCCTCGCCGAAGGCCGGCGCGATGTGCACGAAGCCCGTGCCGAAACCGTCCTCGAGGCTCGCGTCGATCGAAACGAAGTCGGCGCAGACGACCTCGAAGCTCCTCCCGCCCTCGGGCCTTGCGTAGGGCAGGAGCTGCCGGTACCGCTTCCCCTCGAGGGCCTTCCCCTTGAAGGGGGGGGAGACGGAGACCGGGACCGCGCCCTTGGGCAGGACCTTCTTGAGGAGCGCCTCGGCCACGACAACGGTCTCCGTGCCGCCGCCCTCGACGGGCAGCTCCGCCCCCACGTAGTCCCCGTCGGCCTTGACCGCCAGGGCCACGTTGCTGGGCAGCGTCCACGGCGTCGTGGTCCAGGCGAGGTAGCTCAGGCGCGGGTCCTCCTCGGCCCGGAAGCGCACGTAGACGCTCGGGTCCGACACCTCCCGGTAGCCGAGCCCCACCTCGGCCGCGGAGAGGGTCGTCCCGCCCTGCGCCCACCACCAGACGATCTTCCGGTCCTGGTAGAGGAGCCCGCGGTCGAAGAGCTGCTTCAAGGACCACCAGACGCTCTCGACGTAGCTCTGGTGGAAGGTGGCGTAGGCTCCCGAGGTGTCGATCCAGAAGCCGATCCGCTCGGTGAGCTCCTCCCACTCGCGCGTGTAGCGGAAGACGCTCTCGAGGCAGCGGTGCGTGAACGCCTCGACGCCGTACCGCTCGATCCCCTCCTTGCCGGAGATCCCGAGCTCCTTCTCGACCTCGCGCTCCACCGGGAGCCCGTGCGTGTCCCAGCCGGCCTTCCGGGGCACGAGGTGGCCCTTCATCGTCTTGTAGCGCGGGAAGATGTCCTTGATGACGCGCCCGAGGACGTGGCCCGGGTGCGGCTTGCCGTTCGCCGTCGGCGGCCCCTCGTAGAACACGAAGGCCGGCCGGCCCTTCCGCGCCTCGAGGCTCTTCTCGAAGATCCGGCGCTCATCCCAGAACCGGAGGGTCCGCGCCTCGGCGGCGTTGAAGTCGTAGCGTGCGGGGAGGGGCTCAAAGGGCATGGGACGTCGCAGGGAGGAGGGTCGCGGGCGCGCGCGTCACCACCCGGGCCTCCAGAGGTAGTAGAGCTTCGGGCCCTCGCCCGCGGCGAGGCATAGGTCGAGCCGCACGGCCGAGGCCTCGGGGCGCGGGGCCTCGAGGCCGGTGTAGATGTTCGCGCCGCTCCTCGGGACGCGCGTGTAGCGGACGATCGTGGGGCTCTCGATCCCAGCCCTCACCCGCGCCTCCTCGATCGCGTCCGCGAGGTACCCCACGCGGTCGACGAGCTTCAGCGACGCCGCCTCGCTGCCCGAGACGACGCGGCCGTCGGCGAGGGCGGCCACCTCGTCCCGCCGGAGAGGCTCGCGGCCCTCGTCGACGACGTCGATGAAGCGCTGGTACATGTCGTCCACGAGCTTCTGGAGGACCCGGCGCTCGTCCTCGGTCATCCTCCGGAAGGGCGAGCCGAGGTCCTTCTTCTCGGCCGACTTGACCGGCGCGAAGGCGACCCCGATCTTCGAGAGGAGGTCCGAGAGGTCCAGGTGCTGGAGGAGGACGCCGATGGAGCCCACCACCGAGGTGGGGCTCGCGAAGATGGTGTCGGCGGCGACGCTCACGTAGTAGCCTCCGGAGGCTCCCTGGTCGCCGATGGAGGCGATCACGGGCACCTTCTTCTGCTCCTTGAAGCGCCGGATCTCCTGGTGCAGCACGTCGCAGGCGGTCACCTCGCCGCCGGGGCTCGACACGCGGAGCACGACGGCCCTCACGTCGGGGTCCCGCCGCGCCATGCCGAGCCGGGCCTTGACCTCGGAGACCGTGTTCTCCTGGGGGAAGAGCGCGCTCGGGCCCTCCTCGCCGCGGATCATGCCGTCGACCTCGACGATGGCGATCTTCTCCTCGCTCCAGAAGCCGCCGCCCTGGAGGAGGACCTGCTCGCCCAGGGAGGGTCCCTTGAGGAGGTCGCCGACGGGCACGACGATGCAGCCGGGTGCGGAGAGCGCGAGGCACGCGAGGCAGACGAGGCACAGGAGGAGCAGCGCTGGCCGTTTCATGAGGTTCGGGAGGTCCGGAGCGCGGCGGGGCGCCCCGCCGCGGCAAGGGTTCTCAGGATGTCGAAGTAGACCGTCTCGGCGTCGTCGCGGCCCGCGAGCGGCAGGGAGAAGAGCCGGCGCGCGGTGGAGCGGTCGATCGCGCCCGCGACGAGCCCGAGGTAAAGGTTCTCGCCGAGAATATATCCAAGCGAGTGGGTGATGCCAAGGTGAAGGTCCAGGTCCTGCTCGTGGAGGGCCCGGAGCCGAGGCCTGCGGCCGGTCGCGAGCGCCTCGCGCTCGAGCTCGAGGTGCAGGAGCACGAGGCGCGCCAGCACCGCGAGGCGCTCGAGGCCCGGCTCGGCCCTCTCCTCGGAGGCGAGCCGCGCGATCTCCCGGAAGTCCTCCTCGCCGTGGCAGGCTCGCGACGGGTTCAAGACCTTCGAGCCGAGGAAGCCCAAGGCCTCCTTGAGGACGCGCACGTAGAAGTCCGTCCTCGCCGGCAGGGGCCGCGGCGCGTAGCCCGAGAGCTTGTTGTTCACGTAGTGCGCCGCCTCCTCGGCCGCGTGGTCCAGGGAGAGGCTCGAGAGGTAGATGATGTTCCCTCGGCTCAGGAAGTAGCTCTCGTCCCGCGCGATCTCCCGCCTCACCTCGCGCACCTCGGCCGGCGTGTAGCGTCCCGATGCCTCGAGCCTCTCGAGGAAGTCCAGGTCCGCCGACGTGTAGACCGTGAAGTCCTCGAGGCCCGAGGGCTTCACCCCGAGGAACCGCGCCACGGCGCGCACGGCGCGGCTGACGGCGCCCTCGACGAGCCGCCGCTCGTCGCGCCACGAGGCCAGGGGCTCCTCACGGCTCGCGAGGAGCTCCTCCTGGCCCAGCTCCCAGCGCAGGAACGAGTGGTACTTCTCGAGGGGCGTGCTGCTCAAGACGCAGTGCTCGCCCGGCGCGACCTCGGCGGCGGACGGCCCGCGCTCGAGCCCTTCGCGCGCGAGCTGGAAGTAGATCGAGTCCACGTTCTGGTGGACGACCGCCGCCGTCCGCTCCACGCCCTCGCGGCGCAGGCGGGCGAGCGCGGCAGCGGGCAGGTGGCGCGGGGCGACGCGGTGCTCGCCGGCGATGGCGTAGACGAGCGCCCCGGGGTGCGCGATGCTCGCGCGCGCGATGACCTCGGCCGCGAAGGCGTCCGCCTCGCGGAGCGAAGCGGCCGGCGCGCCGGGAGCCTGCGCCGCCCCGTAGACCTGGACCTCGCCCTCCCGCGCGAGCCGGAGGAGGGCCCAGTACCCGCGCCAGGCCCCGCCCAGGACGCCGCGGGGATCGGCGGCTCGGCGGAGGCGCTCCTCGTTGATCTCTCCCGCAGCGAAGGCGTCGAGGGCCCGCTGCGATCGGGCCGGCAGCGCGTCGAGCACGAGGACGAGCCTCCGGCGGCTCGCTAGCCCCGCGACGAGGGCGAGGGCGCAGCGCTGGCAGGCCCCCAGCGTGTGGTACTCGCCCTGGAACACCAGGTCCGCGCGCGAGAGCCTCCCCAGGAGCTCGCGCCTGGAGAGCGTGCGCCGGTAGCCGCGCCGGAAACCTCGCAGGTACTCCCGCTCGTAGCGCACGAGCTCGGCCGTGGCCGGCCCGAGCGCCTCGGCGATCTCTCGGCGCAGCCGCCGGGCGAGCCCCTCGTGGATGCGGAGGAGCTGCTCGCGTGGCGAACGTGGAGTGGTGGCAAGGGCCATGGTCCGGGCCGGTAAAGCGTGGGTCCCCCACGAGGCTCCCGCAACGTTTTCGGCGCTCGGGGCCGAGGACTTTTGCCCAACCACGCCGCGTGGCCGCCGGGTGGGGTCAGGTTCCGGGAAGGGCGGGTCCGTCCAGCCCTCGCCTGCCGGTGACCCTCGGAGTGACCTCCGTCACGGGCTCCGCCGGCGGCCCGGCGCATGATCGCGTGTCATGCGTACCCCACCCACACCACCGACCCGGGCCTCACGACGCCGTTTCCTCAAGCACGCCGCGGCCGGCGCCCTCCTGGGCGCCGCACCGGTCTTCTCGTCGCGAGCCGCCGGCGCGAACGAGCGGCTCTCGGTGGGCTTGATCGGCGCCGGCGACCGCGGCTCGCAGCTCCTCCAGGAGATCCAGGGGCTCGCGGGCTCGCAGGAGGTCGAGGTCACCGCCGTCTGCGACGTCTGGCGCGTGAACCTCTCGCGGGCCGCGGCGCGGATCAAGGAGCGCTCCGGGGCCGAGCCTCGAGCTGGCACGCGCTTCCGGGACACCCTCGCTCTCTCGGGTCTCGACGCCGTGGTCATCGCGACGCCCGACTTCGCCCACGCGCCCATCCTCCTCGCGGCCCTCGAGGCCGGGAAGGACGTCTACGCCGAGAAGCCCATGACGACGGACCTGGCCGCCGCCGCGGCGGCCCTCGACCTCGCGCGCTCGAAGGCGCGCGTCGTCCAGTGCGGCACCCAGTTCCGGAGCCACGGCGGGTACATCGCGGCGGCGCGCGAGCTCTCGAAGGGCGTCCTCGGCACGCTGAGCCGCATCTCGGCGGCATCGCACTTCAACGAGCAGCGCTGGACCCGGCCCTACGACGACTGCAAGGAGGCGGACGTCGACTGGGAGGCTTACCTCCTCGGCCGCCCGGCCCGGCCCTTCGACCCGCGCCTCCTCCGGCGCTGGCAGACGCGCCGGGAGTGCACCGACGGCCTCCCGGGCCTCTGGATGAGCCACTACGCCGACGCGGTGCACCTCATGACGGGGGCGAAGCACCCGTCGCGCGCCGTGTCCCTCGGCGGGGTCTACGTCTGGAAGGACGGGCGCGAGCACCCGGACACGTTCCACACGCTCCTCGAGTACCCCGAGGGGTTCCTCTTCGACTGGGCCATGAGCCTCGGGAACTCCGCCGGGTGCCACTTCACGGTCCACGGCACGCGCGGGACGCTGGAGCTGAGCCGCAGCTACATGGACCCCGGCGTCCTCGCCCTCTCCGCCGAGGGGGGATCGGCCAAGGACAAGCTCGAGCCGAGGAAGCTCTTGCCCGAGCCGGGTGCCTCGCACATGGCCAACTGGATCGAGTGCGTCCGCTCGCGCGGGAGGCCGAACGCGGACATCGAGCACGGCTTCGCCCACATGGTCGCGGTCACCCTGGCCGCGAGGGCCCTTGAGACCGGCCGCAGGCAGGTCTACGATCCCACGAAGCGCGAGGTGAGCGTCGCGTGACGCGGCGCGAGCTCCTCCTCAAGGCCGCCGGCGCCCCGGCGGCGATGGCCCTCGCGGCGCTGCCCGGCGAGCTTGGCGGCGCCGGCGCGGCCCTCGGGGCCATCGGGGCGCGCGGGGCCGAGCGCGGCGGCGATCCCTGGGAGACGAAGGACGCGAAGCAGGCCAAGGAGGCGACGGTGATCGAGAAGGTCGAGGTCTACCCCATCCGCCACGCGGTGCGCGGGCGGTTCAAGTTCTTCGAGGGAGCGCCCGGCGCGGCCCCCGGGCGGTACGCGGCCCTCGTGAAGGTCAGCGCCGCGGGCGGCGCCGCGGGCTGGGGCGAGAGCGTGCCGAGCCAGCGCTGGAGCTACGAGACGATCGAGTCGGTGGTGACGGCGCTGCGGCGCTACCTCGCGCCCGTCCTCCTGGGCCGCGACCCGCGCGACATCGCGGGCGCCCACGCCGCCATGGACGCGGCCATCGCCGCGAGCTTCTCGAAGGGAATGCCCATCGCGAAGGCCGGAGTGGACCTCGCGCTCCACGACCTCGCGGGCAAGCTCGAGGGCAAGCCCACCGCCGAACTGTGGGGCCGCCGCGCCGGCGGGAAGGTCACGTTGAGCTGGACCCTCAACCCGAAGGCGCTCGACGACGTCGACGCCCTCATCGACGAAGGCTGGAGGCGAGGCTACAGGAACTTCAACGTGAAGGTCGCGCCCGACCTCGACTTCGACCTCGCCCTTTGCCGCCGCGTGAAGGAGCGCGTGCCCCAGGGCTTCCTCTGGGCCGACGCGAACGGCGGCTACGACCTCGAGACGGCCCTCGCGGCGGCGCCGAAGCTCGCCGGCGTCGGCGTAGCCGTCCTCGAGCAGCCGCTCCCCTCGAACCGCATCGAGGGCTACCGCCGGCTCAAGCGCCAGGGGGCGCTGCCGATCATTCTCGACGAGGGCGTGGTGGCGCCGGAGGACCTCCTCGAGTTCCACCGCCTCGGCATGATGGACGGCGTCGCGCTCAAGCACGCCCGCACGGGCGGCCTCCTCGGCGCGCGCCGGGAGGTCGAGGTCCTCAAGCAGGAGGGGCTCCTCTTCCTCGGAAGCGGCCTCACGGACCCGGACGTTTCGCTCGCGGCGGCGCTGATCCTCTATGCGGCCTACGGCCTCGAGAAGCCCGCGGCCTTGAACGGCCCCCAGTTCCTCGAGGGGAGCGTGCTCCGGGCCCCGTTCGAGCCCGTCGACGGCATCCTCGAGGCGCCCCGCGGCCCCGGCCTCGGCGTGGAGGTGGACGAGGCGCGCGTCGCGGCGCTGGCGGTGGACCTGGGAAGGGTGTAGCGCGCCTCCAATCGTTGACAGGCCACGGATCCCCGAGGCCTGCACGGCGCGCCTCACGGAAGGCGCTTGGCTGGCGGGCTACGGAGCGCCTCGCGTCCCCCGCAGCCGCTCGACCTCGGCGCGGAGCCGCGCCGCCTCGGCCTCGGCAGCCTCCGCACGGGCCTTTTCCGCCTCGGCACGGGCCTTCTCGGCCTCCGCCCGGGCCTTTTCCGTCTCCGCCCGGGCCTTCTCAGCCTCGGCCTGGGCGTAAGCTTCTCGGATCGTAGGGAGGGCCTGTCCCGTGCGGGGGTCCACCCACCGCAGCCAGCCCAGCGCGCCGCGCAGCTCGAGGCCCAGGACCTGGCTGGAGAAGACCTGAAGGCCGGGCTCCTCCCTCAGGGGCACGAACTGCTCGAGGGAATCGCCCTGCCGCCGGTAGCCCCGCAGGGGCGGACGGAGCCACTCCTCGAGCGGATCGAAGATGAAGTACTCCTTCACGCCGAGGTCCTCGTAG
>JACQVW010000192.1 GCA_016209535.1 Planctomycetota bacterium
CAGGAAAGAGCTCAGCAGGGGCAGTTTGGTAGGGGCAGTATCGTGGGAATGAACGCGTGGTTCATAGCCGGGTGTAACCCGGCGTTGAACCACGCCCGTTTTTCTGTCGTTCCACTGTCGTTCCTCTTGACAGGCGGCCGCGGGCCGGGCGAGATGCTCGCGGCCGGCCGGACCGGCCCGCAGGGAGCGGGCCTCGGCGGAGCCGGCGCACACCACCTCCGGGAGTCACCGATGCGCTCGATCGTCGCCCTCGTCCTCGCGGCATGCCTTGCCTCCTTGACATCGTGCAACCTCCTCTCCACGGGGGAGGCCGGCGGGAAGTCCAGCGGCTCGGGCAACGACGCCGCCCCCTTCCCTGCCGAGGGCGTGGACCACCTCCTCATGTCCGTCTCGGTGGAGGTGGACATCGCCGGGATCGGCAAGGACACGGTGGAGCTCGAGGGGACCGTGGCGGTCCACAGGAGCGGCCCTCAGGGCGAGGGAGGGAAGTCCATGGTGGGGGACATGATCGGGGCCTCCCTCCGGGGCACGTCGAAGGTCTTCGGGCCCGTCGTCGGGACCCAGAGCCCCCTCCAGCACTCCGCCTGCGCCTATGTCCAGGAGGCGCCCGGGAAGTACAAGGGCCACTTCGACATCAACGGCTGGTTCTGGATCCCCCAGCACGACCTGTTCATCTACACCGGGGCCCCCGTGCGCGTGGAAGGCGTCGCCGGCGGGATCCCGCCCGTGGGCCAGAAGGCGGAGGTCACGGCGAAGGACATCCCCCTCCACGACCTCCGCAAGCCCGAGGGCCAGCCCATCGGGTTCCTCTCGCGCGCGAGCGGCACCGTCCGGGCCTCCGTGGGGATCGCGGAGCACCTGAAGGGCGCCGAGGTGACCGTGCAGGCCTTCAAGACGAGCAAGTGAGCGGCCCCGCGAAGCGCGGGAGGATCCCCCTCTCCTCGGCGGCCCTGAAGAGGGCCTCGACGGCCCGCAGCCCCTCCGAGCCGAGGTCCTCGGTGAAGTCGTTGACGTAGAGCTCGATGTGGGCACGGACCACCTCGGGCTCGAGCTCCTGCGCGTGCTCGCGCACGTAGGCCGCGCTGTCCGCGGGCTGCCGCCGCGCATGGCGGACGCTCTCTCCGAGCGCCGTCTCGATGGCCCGCAGAGCTCCGGGCCCGAGGCGCCGGTCGGCGATGATCGCGCCCAGGGGGATGGGGAGGCCTGACTCGCGCTCCCAGAAGGCCCCCAGGTCCTCGAGGAGGACGAGGTCGCGCGCCGCGTAGGTGAAGCGGCTCTCGTGGATGATGAGCCCCGCGTCCGCCTCGCCTCGCTCCACGGCCTCCGGGATCCGGTGGAACGGCATCTCCACCATGCGCTCCGACTCCAGGCGCGGCTCGAGGAGCCGCAGGAGGAGGGCCGCGCTCGTCCACCGGCCCGGGATCGCGACGCGCGCGACCTCGAGGCGGCCCCGCACCGCCGGGTCCCTGGCCACGAGGAGCGGCCCGCAGCCGCGCCCCAGGGCCGCCCCCGAGCGGAGGAGCGCGTACGACTCGCGGAGGTGCCCGAAGGCGTGGAAGGAGATCTTCGTGACGGGCAGCTTGCGCTCGAAGGCCCAGCGGTTCAAGGTCTCCACGTCCTCGAGGACCGGACGCCAGGCGACCCCAGGCGTCGGGACGAGGCCCGTCACCAGAGCGTGGAAGACGAACGTGTCGTTGGGGCAGGTCGAGTAGCCCACCTCGAGCGTCCGCGCCGGCGCAGGGGACCCCTTCACGGCCTCCGTCCCCCCGCTTCCCCGCGATGCTCCTCGGAGGGGATCGCCGCCTCACGAGTCCCCTGGCCGGCCGCCGCCTCGAGCTCTGCTGCGACGACCGCCACCGCGACTTCCGCCGCGTGCTCGCAAGCCGCGTCGATGTCCCAGGCGGCGCGGTCCCGGGGGCCCACGAGGTTCGAGATCCCGCGCACCTCGAGGAACGGGCAGCCGAGCCGCAGCGCCACGAGGGCTCCGGCGGCCCCTTCCATGCTCTCGGCGAGGGGGTCCCAGCGTGCGGCGATCGAGCGGGCGCGCTCCTCCGTCGCGGAGACCGTCGAGACCGTCGCGGTCCTCCCCAGGCGGACCTCGAAGCGGCCGGCCGCGCGCTCGAGGACCGCCCGCCACGTCTCGGGGCGGGGACGCGACAGGCGGACCTGGTTGTAGACGGGCGCATCCCCGTCGCGGCCCGCCGGGAGCCCCAGCCGCTCGAGGTCGAGGAAGCCCCCGGGGGCCTCGGCGCCCTCGTCGGCCAGAACCTCGAGGTCCGACACCACCACGTCACCGACCCGCAGCCCCGCGCCGGCGTACGCGCCCGCGCACCCCACCTGGACCGCGAGGGCGGGCACGTGCTCGCGCAGGGCGAGGGCCGTCTCGCAGGCGGCGCTGATCTTGCCCGGCCCCGTCACGACGAGCCGCGGGGCGCAGAAGGCCTCGAGCGCAGCCCTCCGCCGCCGGAGCGGGGCCATCTCGCGCTCGACGGCGGTCAGGAGGAGCACCGTGCGCCGCTCCGCCGAGCCGGTCGCGCGCGCGACGGGAGCCGGGAGCTCCGAGGAGGGGGGAGAGTCGGGGATCGGGCCCGGAGAGGTCACGCTCTACCTCAAGGCGGCAGGATCAGTCCGCCCGCGCTCCGCCGCTCGGTGGGCTCCTGGCGTTCCTGCGGCTCCTGAGGCTCCATGGAGTCGTAGGGCGAGTACTGGAGGTCCGCCTCGAAGTCCAGGTTGCCGAAGAAGCTCACGAGGACCTCCCAGTACCGGCAAGTGCCATCGCCCGGAGGGCGACGTGCCTGGGCGCCGCCCTGCTTCGTGTCTCCGAGGGACCGGATGGCGCCTGCCAGGGTCCGCAGGGCCTTGACGCGGTCCTCCGCGCCGAGGTCGGGCCGCTCGGGGTAGCGCTTCGCGTCCTGGAGGCGCGTCGAGAGGAACTGCCGGACGGGGTGCACGCCGGGCCGAGGCACGTAGATCTTCGAGAGGGAGCTCGCCAGGTCCTCGAGGGCATCGGCGAGAGGCGCATCGCGGACAGGTCCCTGCTCGCGGCAGAAGAAGAAGACGTCGGCCTGGAAGTCGTAGAGGAAGTCCACGACCGGGCGCCTGGCCGAGAGCTTCTTGCTCCACTCGATGAACTCCCTCCCCCGGGAGAAGGCGCGCTCCCGGCGGCGCTGGAGCTGGTAGTACTCGCCCGGGCGCAGGTAGACGCAGCTCTCGGGGCACTGGATCGTCTTGAGCCGCTCCTCGGCGCAGCAGCGCGGGCAGATCTCGGCCCCCTTGAGAGCCGGGCACCGGCGCTTCCCCTTGCGGCTCGTGCAGCGGGGGCACTTGCTCATGGCCGGATTGTAACCCCTCGCCCCCGGCGTTGTCTCTCGGGTCACCGATGCCCTTGAAGCGCGCCCGTCTCGGTTATAATCGAAGGCCTGTGAGGACCGCTCACGACCCACGGAGGTGACAGAGAACAAGGGGAGCGTAGCATGCAGACATCGGCGGTCTTTTTCGGAGGCGCGGTGGTGGGGGCGGTGATCGCGGCGGCCTGCGGGCTCGACCTCTTCCCGGAGGACCGAGAGGGCAGCCCCGAGCTCGAGGCCGCCCGCGACGAGGCCCAGAAGGCCCGTGCGGCCGGCGCGCGGGCCAAGGCAGCTCTCGATGCCGCCGAGGCTCGAGCCCGGGCCCTCGCGGAGAGGGCAGAGAAGGCGGAGAAGGTGGATCTGGCCGCGAAGGCGGCCCGAGAGCGCGAAGCGACCCAGACCACGGAGCGCGCCGAGGCCGGGCGCCTGCGCGCCGAGATCGACCAGCGCCGCGGCGAGGACGGCCGTCTCCGCGCCGAGCTCGCGAGCGCCAGGACCCTGGCGGCACACGCCACGGCCGAGGTGGGACGGATCAGGTCCGAGGCGCGCGACCTGCTCCGGCACCTCTTCGCTCGCGAGCGGGACCCCGCCGACGCGGCCGTCGTCAGCCGCTACCTCGCGACGGCCTCGAAGGAAGATCAGCAGGCCCTGATCCTCGCGCTCATCCCGAGGAACAAGCACCTCCTCCTCGAGATGCCCGCCGCCCCGGCGGGGGGGGGGACGGAGCCTGACGCCGCGGCGCTCAAGCCCGCGGCGGCGCCCGACGCGGAGGGAGGCCGTAGTCCATGACGCTCCGCCGGGGGATGGCAGCGCCTCGCCGGCGGGCAGGGGCCGTTGCGGTGACCTTCGCGACGGCCATCGCGGTGACCCTCGCGACGGCGGCCGCGGGCTGCGCGG
>JACQVW010000185.1 GCA_016209535.1 Planctomycetota bacterium
GGAACGTCCGCGAGCTGGAGGCCCTGCTCCTGCGGGCGATGCTCACGCTGTCGAGCCCGGAGCGGATCTCGGCGAACGACCTCGAGCCCCCCCTCGGTCGCGAGGCCGCGCCCCCAGCGCCGATCCGGAAGGGCCTCCTCTTCCGCCGCCTCGACGAGTGGCGCGGGGACCTCGAGCGCGACTACATCTCCGAGCTCTTCCTCGAGCTGCGCGGCGACGTCCCGGCGGTGGCGCGGGCGCTCGGCGTCCGGCGCTCCAAGCTCTACGACTGGTGCCGCCGGCTCGGGATCGACCCGCGGGGGCTGCGGAAGCGGCTGTGATCCGCCCGCAAACGCGTGCGAGGGGCCGCGTGGCCCGCCTCAGCGCGGCGGTGGCACCGGAGGCCCGCGGAAGCAGCGCAGCGCGTCCACCGTCGGGTCGGCGCCGGGCTCCGGGAACGGCTCGGGCGGCGCCCTCGAGCCCTGGAAGAGGTACCCGAGCGTGAAGACCGCGTCGGAGAGGTCGAGCGCGCCGTCGTCGTTGGAGTCGGCGGCGTCCCGGCAGGCGAGGCTCCCGCCGCCGAGGAAGAGGGCCCCCAGGGTGTGGATCGGGTCGCTGATGTCGACCTTCCAGTCGCCGTTCGAGTCGGCGCGGAGGAAGAGGGACTGGTCGCCGACGATGTTGAGGCGGCCGCCGATCGTCCTGGGGATGTAGCTCACGAAGCGGGCGGCTCCCTTGTGGGTGATCTCGTTCCGCATGCGATAGGGGCCGACGCCGTTGCCGCCAGGGCCGTTCGTGGGGTCGACCGAGACCACGCCCGGGGGCGCCCCGTCCTTCACGCGAGCCTGGATCCAGGCGACGAGGATGTCGTCTCCCGGCGCGACCTCGTAGCCGGGGAGGAGGAGGTTGCCGGCGAAGGCCGCGGTGAACAGGCCGGCCTCGGGCTGCAGGGTCAGCACTCCGAAGGGCCGCGTGTCGAAGCGCTCGAAGTAGGTCGACTCGAAGCTCAAGGCAGCCTCCGGATCGATCACGAGGACCGCCGGGTCGTACGCGACGACGAGCTGGACCGCGTCCACCGAGACCTCCGCGCTGAGGTAGACCGGCAGATCGACCGGCGCGCCCGGGATGCCCACCGCATCCCCGATTCGGAGCAGGTCGCCCGTCGCCTCGGGCGGCTCGACGCGGTAGGACTGGCAGCCGAGCGGGTGCGCCGCGCGGAGGTCGCCTCCCATGTCGCAGTCGTAGGTCGGCTCGCCGAGCGGGGTCGGGTCGCGCCCGGGGTCCGGGGACGGCGCCGGCAGGGACGCCTGCCAGCCGGGGTTCCGGAAGAGCACGTCGAGGATCGCGATGGCATCGCACACGAGGATCTCCTCGTTGTCCGTGGCGTCAGCGGCGTCCATGCAGCTCGGGACGGCGCTGCCCTCGAAGAGCCAGCGGCGCAGCATGACGATGTCGGAGATCGACACGACCCCGTCCGTGTTGACGTCGCCCCTCCGGAAGTCGTCGCAGCCGCGAGTGAAGCTCCCTCCGGAGACGTTCTCGAGCACCACGAGGCTGCCGTCTTGCAGGGCCGCGGTCGCGACGTCCAGGTCGCCGTCCGCGTCGAGGTCGGCCAGGCGCATGTCCGCGGTACCGCCGATCCGTATCGGGAGCTTCACGCCGTCCTGGAGTGCGCCCCCGCCCAGGTTTCGCAAGACGGAGAGGTCGCCGGAGAAGTAGTTGAGGACGAGGATCTCCGGCCGCCCGTCGCCGTTCAGGTCCCGGACCTCGATCCGCAAAGGCTCATCCCCGACCTTGAAGAGGGCCGGCGCCTTGAAGGCTCCACCGCCCTGGTTCAGGAAGACGGCGAGGGTCTCGAGGTCACCCTGAAGCCAGTCCGAAGCCGAGAGGACGTCGGCGTCGGAGTCCCCGTCGACATCGGCCACGGCCACGAGGGTCGGCGTGTGCCCTGGGACGAGGCTCGTTCCGGGGTCGAATCGCCCGCCGCCACGGTTCATGAACACGGCGATGTCGGGCGGACTCTTGCGGGTCACGAGGATATCGATATCCCCGTCCCCGTCCAGGTCCGCGTTGCCAAGCTCCTGGGCGTACTCGCCGACATCGTGAGTCTCTCGCGCTGAGAATCCGCCAGCGCCGTCGCTCGAGAGGATGGTGAGAGCGCTCTCCGGGGCTTCCGACCCGCCGGCCGTGACGACCGCGATGTCGAGGTCCCCGTCGGCGTCGAGGTCGGCGAGCTTGAAGTAGTAGGGTCGATCGACCGCCGCGCTCGGCCCTGGATCGAAGCTGCCATCGCCTCGGTTCACGAGGACCCACATTTCGTTCGAGGCCTTGGCAACGAAGTCCAGGTCTCCATCGCCGTCGAGGTCCGCCAGGACCTCGCGGACCTTCGAGTAGGGGCGGCCGGCGTAGAGCACGGGGCCTTCAAAGGTCCCGTCGCCGCGGTTCAGGAGCACGCCCGTCGTGTCGTCCTCCGTGAAGACCGCGAGGAGGTCCGGGTCGGCGTCGCCGTCGAGGTCGCCGGCGTGAAGGGTGTACGGCTTGGAGGCCAGCGCGGAGTGCACGGGGTCACCGAACCGCCCCAGGCCGAGGTTCCGGACGAAGGCCAGCCCCGGCTTCGATCCCGGCTCGATCGACCCTCCCATGGCGTCGAGCTCGGCGAGCATCAGGTCGAGGTCGCCGTCGCCGTCGAAGTCCTCCGTCACCAGCGAGCTCGAAGGGCCTGTCTCGAAGGCCCCCAGGATCTCGTACGCGATGCCCTCCGCGGAGAGCTCGCACTCATCGGGCACCGCGTTCGAGTTGCAGTCGCGGCTCGCCCCGCTCGCGATGTCGCGGACGTCATCGCTCCCGTTCGAGTTGCAGTCCGCCCCGCGAAGACCGGCCGCGCCGAGCGAGAGGAAGAGCGTCGCGACCGCAAAGGCCCCTGCGCCGGAAATGCGCCTCATGACAAACCCTCCGTTCGAGTGGTGCTCGTCGTGGAAGAGATTCGAACAGCGGCCAGCCCTTGGAGCAAGGCGAAAGCCAGTCCCCCGAGGCGGCGCGTCGATCTTCCCAATCCCCGGCGGCGCCGGGGCTTGCGCGCCCGCGGAGATCTC
Organism: Planctomycetota bacterium; assembly: GCA_016209535.1. Lineage (GTDB taxonomy): Bacteria > Planctomycetota > UBA8108 > UBA8108 > SXIK01 > JACQVW01. Next base: position 3,072 of record JACQVW010000185.1, read on the forward strand.
GCCGTCCGGGAACGACGTAAAGCGCGCCTGACACGCGCCAGGGGCCCGTCCGCCGATACGGACGGGTGACTACCGGCTACGACGCGCCGCCGAGGCGCTTCTTGAGCGACTCGATCTCGCACCGCAGGCTCTCGTTCTCGGCCGCGGCCTGCGCGTGAGCCTCCTCGGCCCGGCGTCGAGCTTCCTCGGCCTGGCGTCGAGCCTCCTCGGCGCGTTCACGGCGCTCGTTGGGGGTGAGGAGCACTTCTCCTGTCGACGGGTTGAAGAACTTGAGCGCGCTGCCCTGCTTCTCGAGGTGGAGCCCAAGCTCCAAGCTCGGGAGCCTGCCGCCCACGAGCTCGATCGGCGCGTAGCGGCCGTCCACCAGACGGAAACCCTGCAAGGGCGGCCACAGGTACTCGGCTCGCGGGTCGAAGAGGAAGTACTCCTTCACCTTGATGACATCGCGGTAGATCTCAACCTTCTCGTCTTCGTCCTCGTCCTTGGTCGAGGCCGAAGTCACCTCGATCACCACATCCGGGCCCTTGCCCTCGACCCAGAGGATGTAGTTCTCGCGCAGGCGGGGCTCGATGCCCTTCACCACCATGACGTCAGGCGAGACGTGCTTGCGCCGGTTGCCGGGCCGGTAGAAGAGGAGGATGTTGCCTGTGACGTAGACTTGCTGGCCCGCGAAGAAGAGCTCCAGGGTCTGGATCTCGTCGGTCATCTCCTTGCGGTGGAGGTCCGTCTCTGCCATGGGGCGTCCATCCGAGGTCGGGTAGCCAAGGTGCTCGCCGCGGTCCTGGCCTGGCAACTGGTGCGTCGGGACTGTAGCCATAAGGATTGTCCTCAGGGCATCATGGTACGGTGCCGGCCGCGGCGTTCCAAGCCGGTTCTTCGGCGAGCGTTCTTGCCTCCCCTGCCGCAAGGGCAGGGGAGGCACCTCGCGCCGCGGTTCACGCGATTCAAGAGTCTCACTGGCTGGCGCAGGGCCCGTGCGACGCGCAGGCGAGCGAGTCCTCATTCGGGTAGGCGCCGCACGCCGACGCAAGAAACGCAGACAGGTGGTCCAGTTCTGGACGCTTCGGCGGGGATGTGTACGGGTCTCCTCTCCTCGAGGCTGGGGGGTCGGGCCGGCTGCGGCCGCAGGGTCCCGCGCCGCTTCTCGACGCTGGAGGCGTGCCCTCGCCCGGGCACGGGGCTTGCCCTCTGTTTCTGCCGCCGCCCACCGGCGGACTCCCTTCCCCTCGTACCCCCCCCCACCGATCAACTCGCCATGCCCAGCCAGGCCGCCACCCGGTCCCTCGAGGCGATCGAGGAGCTGCAGGAGCTCGAGACCTGCATCCGAGGGAACCTCTCGCGCTACTACGGCAGCGAAGAGCGGAGGGAGAGCCCACTCGTGGGCGCCATGAAGGAGATCCATGCCGTCCTGGCTCAAGGCCTGCGCGCGCTCGAGTCTCGCCGCTTGGTCCCGGCGAGAGACCTCGTGGACGAGCCACCCCCGGCCCCGCCGCCCCGGCCCCGCAGGGACCCCAGCGTTTCGGACGTGCCGAGGCCGGCGCCCGACGAGCTCTGCCTCGAGTACGAGACGGAGCTCCAGTGCCTCGCGGTGCTGGGCCTGCTCGAGGAAGGGCAGGCTCCCGCCCGGTTGCGGCGTGCGAGGAGCAGGCCTGCTGGCGGCACTGCCTCGCGAGGCCGGCGGTCTCCTGAGGAGGACCCTGAGACGGAGTTCGCACCTTGACGCCCCCTTCCGGAATGCATGTCGATCAGCTCGAGCCGGTGGCCCCCTGCGCCACCGGACCGCGCTACGGCATCGTCCGGGTGGGCCTGGACCTCGGCTTCCACAGCACGGTCATCCAGGCGGCGGACCGGCTCGGCGAGCTGCTCCTGCCGAGGACGTGGCGCATCCCGACGTGGGCCGTGCCCAGCCCGACGGAAGACGAGTGCCTGGTCTTCGGCGAAGAGGCGCTCCGCCTCCGCGACGCGGCGAGGCTGGTCCACCCGCTCGAGACCAGCGACGCGGCGGTCCTGGAGGGCTTCGCCGAAGCCCTTCAAGCGGCCGTCGATCCCGGAGGAGAGTCCCAGCTCTGGGCGGTCGTGGGCTGCCCGCAGGGAGCGGCTCCCGAGCAGCTCAAGCGCCTGCGCGCCATGGCCCACCACGCGTTCGATCGCATCCGCCTCCTCGATCCGGCGCTCCTCATGGCGACGAGCTTCGGGTCGAACGAGGTGGCGCGGCACTCGATCTGGATCGACATGGGCTCGAGCGCGGTCCGCGTCACCCCGATCCACGGCGGGTCGCCCGAGCCCGGGGAGGCCGCCGTCATCCCCGGCGGCGGGCGGGCCGTCGACATGCGACTCGGGAACGCCCTGCTGAAGCGGTTCCCCGACCTGCGCCTCACGGACGTCACCCTGGCCGGGATCAAGGAGCGGTTCGCGCACGTGCCACCGGTCGTCGCGAAGTGCAACCTGCGCATCCGATTCCGCGCTTCGGAGCAGGTCATCGACATCGCGGAGCACGTCCGCCGGGCCTGCGAGCCCGTGATCGGCGAGGTCCTCGATGGGCTGCGCAGGGTCCTGGCTTCCTGCCCGTCGGATGCCGTCGAGGAGATGCTGGCGAACATCGTCATCGCGGGCGGTGGGGCGCGGATGGCGGGCGTCCAGGCGCGCTTGATCGCCGAGGTCCGCGACCGCTTCAGCCACGAGGCCGTCGTCCGCCTCCCCGAGGATCCGAACGTGCTCGTCGCCAACGGAGCCTTGCGCTGGGCCCACTTCCTGCGGGAGGAGGACTGGGAGATCCCGCTGTTCCGGTTCTCCTAGGCCGGTCCTACCTCGCCTCCGTCTTGAGCCCTTCCAGGAGGCCGCCGTCGGGCCCGCGGATCCGGCAGGAGAAGCCCCAGGGGCCCTCGTGGTTGACCACCTTGAGGAGGAGGTCGTTCCAGCCCTCGCGGAGCTTGGCCTTCACCAGGTCCTGGCGCGGGGCGAGGCCCCGGTTCGTGTAGTTCGAGTGGACCGGCTGGCCGTTGAGCCACGCCCGGACCGCGTCGTCGCTGCCCAGCTCGAGGCGCACTTCCTGCTCGCGCGGCGACCAGACGGCCGTCCGAAGATAGGCCGCGCCGTGGGAGAGGGGGCCCAGGGCGGCCTCCAGACTGACGTCCCACGAGCCGACGCCCCTCCGCAGCCGCCGCCACTTCACGTCCTTCGAGTCCGCGGCCTCGGGGGGGAAGGAAGCCTCGAAGACGGCACGGCTGTCCTTGTCCTTCACCGTGTAGGGCCCCGCGACGAGCCAGGCGAGGATGTGCCCTTCGAGCTTGTCGAATTCGTAGAGCGCCTCTTCAGCCTTCCCCCGCACGCCCGGGTCCTTGGCCGAGGCCTTCACCTTCTCGAGGGCAGCCTTGGTCCTCGCGGGGTCCTGTCCGCGGAGACGCTCGGCGATCCGGACCGCCGCGGCGCCCGCGGCGGCGCGGACTCCATCGTCGCCGTCCTCGAGGCGCGCCTCGAGGAGCTCCAGGGCTTCCTTCGAGGCCAGCGCGCCCAGGCCCTCGAGGACGACCTTGCGGTCCTCGGGGTGCTCGGCCGCCTCGAGGGCGCGCACGTACATCGCCGCGGGCTCCTTCGAGAGGCTCGCCATGCGGACGTATCCCTTGAGCGCCGCGGCCTTCCCCGAGCGGTCGGGCAGGGTTCGCGCGAGGCGGAGCAGGTCCTCGGCCGGCGCCGCGTCGGGCCACTCGGCGAGGACCCTCACCGCGGCGTCGCGGGTGGCGGCGTCCGCGTCCGCGAGCGCTCCCCGGATCGCCTGGAGCGCGCCCGGCGCGCCGGTCCCGCCCAGGACGGGCAGCAAGGCGGGGCGCCGCGCCGCCGGGGCGCCGGCCAGCGCGGCCAGGACCTGGGCCGCTCGCCTCTCGGGATCCGCGATCCGGCGGAGCGCGGCGGCGAGGGCTCCCTCGATCGCGTCCTTCGGATCCTTCGGCCTCACCGCGAGCGCCGCGAGGGCGGGCAGATCCGGCTCGCGCGCCACCGCTCCGAGGGCGGCGATCGCCTCGGACCGCACCGAAGGCTCGTCCTCCGCCGCGAGCCGGAGCAGGTCGCCGAACGCAGCGGCGGTCCGGCGGGCCGCGAGGGCGCGGATCGCCTCGACCCGAGCCCTCGCGCCGCCGGGGGCGGCTGTCAGGGCGGCCTGGAGGATCGCGCGGTCGACCCCGTCGCCCTGGAGCCGCCGAAGGCTCTCCCGCGCCGCCGCCTCGACCCGAGCGCCGCCACTGGATGCCCCGCGGAGGAGCAGGTCCACGTGGGAGGCGCCGCCGATGGCCCCGAGGGCCTCGCAGGCTGCCGCGCGCACGCCTTCCTCGGCGCCGGCCGCCGCGGCCGCGATGGCCGTCGCCGCCTCGGGGTCCCCTCGCGCGCCGAGGGCCCCCACCAGGTGCTCCTGCGCTTCGGGCGCGAGCGACGGGAGGATCGCCGCGAGCGCCGCCGTGGCGTCGCGGCCCTTCACGGATCGCACGAGCTCGATGGCGCTCGAGCGGAGCTCGGGGTCCGAGCCCTTCACGGCCTCGAGGAGCCGAGGGAAGGCCCCCGCGCCGAGCGCCGCGGCGAGGCCGCGCAGGGCCCCGATCCGCAGGTGCTTCTCGCGGCCCGGCTCGTGGAAGGCCTCGAAGATGCGGACGGCCTCGTCCTGGCGCCCCTCGGCCAGGAGCTTCTCGGCGCAGGCGAACAGGGCCGCGTCGATCTCGAGGCGCAACGCTTCGCCCGCCGCGGGCCGCGCGGCCGCGAGGGCCCTCGCGGCCTCGGCCGTCCCGATCCCGCCGAGGGCGGCCGCGGCGGCGCGAGCCACGAGCGCATCGCCCGAGGCGAGCAGCTTCGCCGCCTCGCTCAGGGCCTTGCCGCACCTCCGCCGGCCCAGGCTGCTCAGCATGCCCGCCTGGAGCTTGCCCGAAGTCCTGCCGAGGGCCCTCAGCAGGGCCTCGTCCGCCGCGGAGCCCTCGGCGCGCTCGAGGGCATAGCGGGCCAGGTGCGAGAGGTCCGGGTCCGCGAGCATGGCCTCGAGGGCCGGGACCGAGCGCGCCGTGGCCACGGTCAGGAGCTGGCGGCAGAGGAAGTCCTTCGCGTCGCGCGTCGCCGCAGCGCCGAGCGCCCGCAGGAGGCTCTGCTCGACGGCCTCGCGCGCCCGTGGATCCCTCGCCGCCTCGACGACGAGCCGCTCGGCGAGCTCCAGGGGGCCCGCGTCCTTGCCGTACTCGAAGCTCACGGCGCCCTTCAGCGCCTCGTCGAGCCGCCGCGAGAGGTCCGGCTCGTCCGCGGCGGGGCAGGCTGGCGCGGCGAGCGGCACCAGGGCGAGCGCCGCGAGCGCCGTGACCGCCGTCGCGCGCAGGGACTGGATCTTCACCTTCATCGGTGGACGCTCCCTTCCGCTCATGCGAGCACCCAGGGCTCGCGCAGCGGCCGGTCGAGCCAGCGTGCCGCCTCGGGGTCATCGAGGATCTCCTCCCGGACGGGGTCCCACCGGAGCGGCCGGTTCAGCCAGTAGGCGATGTTCCCCAGGTGGCAGAGCGTCGCAGTGCGGTGGGCGAGCTCGATGTCGCGGAACGGCCGCTCCCGCGTCCGCACGCAGTGGAGGAAGTCGCCGATCAGCCCGCCGCGGCCCTTGTAGTTGGGGATGTGGATCTCGGGGAGCGGCCGCTCCGGCCCCCCGCCGGGGCGCGCCGGGACCTCCCCCTCGGTTCCGCGGAAGGAGAGGAGGCCGCCCCAGCCGCCTCCGTGGTAGATGCGGACGCCGTTCGAGAAGCGGTAGGTGAGCTGCGGGTGCTCCTTCCCGTCCGGAGGGACGATCTCCACGGGACCCGTCTCGTGCAGGCCGCAGGTGAAGAGGGCGCCGCCGAAGCCGTGGCAGCCCCAGTCCGTCATGCCGCCCCCGGAGTAGTCGCGGTAGGGCCGGAATCCGCCGACGATCAGGCTCGGGTGGAAGGGCCGCCAGGGGGCCGGGCCGAGCCACAGGTCCCAGTCGACCCCGGCCGGCACCAGCTCCTGGGCCAGGTAGCACGGGTCCGACGGGCCGCCGACGTTCACCCAGGCCTCGCGGACCTCGCCGATCCCGCCTCCCCGCACCATGCGGTGGAACCAGTCGTAGTCTTCCCACACGCGCTGGCTTCCCCCGGAGAAGACGCGTCCGTAGCGGCGTGCCGCGGCGGCCATGACGCGGCCCTGGCGCACCGTGAGGGACTCGGGCTTCTCGCAGAAGACGTCCTTGCCGTGCGCCATCGCATCGACGGCGACCAGGGCGTGCCAGTGGTCCGGCGTGGCGATCATGACGGCGTCGATGCCGCGGCGCGTCACGATCTCGCGGAAGTCCACGCAGGTCGCGCAGTCCTTGGTCCCGTAGCGCTGGTCGACCATGGCCTTTGCGAGGTCGCGGTGCCCGGCGACCACGTCGCAGACGGCCAGGACCTGGACCTCCTGGAACCCGAGGAAGCCGCCCAGGTCTTCGCGGCCGCGCCCCCCGACCCCGACGCAGCCCAGCGTGATCCGCTCGTTCGCGCCCAGGACCCTCGACCCGGCGACGATAGGCGCTGCCAGGATCGCCGCCGTCTTCCCGAGGAAGCCGCGCCGCGTGATGCCATTTCCTCTCGACACGTTCGGGTCTCCTTGACTTCGGGTCTCGCCCGCCCCGCGGCCGCCGGAGCACCCGGACGGCCCCGTCTCGAGGCACGAGCATACAGCGCCGCGCCGGCCGGGGGAATGCGAAACCCGGGCACCCAAGATTCCGGCGCGCGCCTCTCGTGCCGCGGCGAAGCGGGATCAACCGTCCGAGGATGTCAAGGCCTCTTCCTGCCCCGCGCCGCCACCTTCCCGATCAGCGCGGCGGCCGCGCCGAGTCTCGGAGCCTCGAAGAGCCGCTCGAGCAACCGTCGCAGTGCGATCCGACCCTGGGGCAGCTCCGCATGCGCGAGGAGCTGAAGCCCTTTCCTTCCGAAGCGGCTGCGGAGGAACGCCTCGATCGCCTCCTCGAGCCCTTCGGCGCGGCCTTCCGTGCGGCCCACGCGCCGGCCCTTCTTGATCCCGATCCGCTCGAAGCTCGTGACGTACGGCATGGTTCTCCTTCTTTCGAACTCCGTGGCCCAGTCCTCGAACCGGTCATCCAGCTCCGGAGGGAGGCGGACGAGCCAATCC
>JACQVW010000193.1 GCA_016209535.1 Planctomycetota bacterium
GTCATGGAGGCCCTCGAGCGGCCCGAGGACGCGGTGTCCGAGGTCGACCGCCGCGACGCCATCGCCCTGGGGATCCGCATGGCCCGGGCCGGCGACACCGTCCTCATCGCGGGCAAGGGTCACGAGACCTACCAGGAGGTCCAGGGGCGGAGGGCGCATTTCGATGACCGCGAGGTGGCGCGGGAGTTCCTCGAGGAGACGCTCGCGCCCTGACGGGGGCCGGGCCGGAGGGCGCGCCGGACAGGATGGAACCGCTGGAGCTGCCAACGCTGGTGGAGAAGTCGGGCGGGTCCTGGATCGCCTCGGGTCCGCCTCCGCCCGTGCGCGTGGCCGAGCTGGGCACCGACAGCCGCGCCATCGCCGGGCCGTCGGTCTTCGTCGCCCTCAAGGGCCCGAGGTTCGACGGCCACGATCACGTCGAGGAGGCGCGGCGCAAGGGGGCCGTGGCGAGCATCGTCGAGCGCGGGCGCCTTCCGGCGCTCCCGCGGGGCGGCGGCCCTTTCATCGCCGTGGACGACCCCCTCGAGTCCTTCGAGCGGATCGCGCGCTGGAACCGGGACAGGCTGGGCCTCTCGGTGGTCGCCGTGACGGGCTCGGTGGGCAAGACGAGCACGAAGGAGTTCCTGGCCACGGTCCTCGCGGGTGCCTTCCGCGTCAAATCGGCGCCCAAGAGCTTCAACAACCGGATCGGGGTCGCGACCACGCTCCTCTCGGCGGGGCCCGACACGGAGGTCCTCGTCGTGGAGCTCGGCACTTCGGGGCCCGGCGAGATATCCCACCTCTCCCGCTTGGTGCGGCCCCACCGGGTCGTCGTGACGGAGATTGCGCCCGCGCACCTGCACGGCCTCGGCGACCTCGCGGGCGTCGTGGCGGCGAAGGCCGAGGTCTTCGACGGCCTGGTGCCGGGAGGCTCGGCCTTCGTGAGGCACAACATCGAGGGGTTCGAGGTCTTCTCGGGCCGGAGGAAGGGTCCTCTGGTGACCTTCGGCATGGGCGAGGGAGACTACGCCGTCACGTCGTGCCAGCGCGTGGCGCTCGGCCACGATGGGCGAGCGGGCGTCGCGGACTACGGCTACCTATTCACGCTGAACGCCGCCGAGAACCTCCTCCTGCCGGTGCCGGGCCGGCACAACGTGCTCAACGCGGCGGCCGCCATCGCCGTGGCCCGGGACCTCGGGATGGGCTGGCACGACATCCGCTCGCTCCTCGCGACCTGCAGGCTGCCGCCCCTGCGGCTCCAGGTCTTCGAGGAGGGGGGCGTGACGATCGTCGATGACACCTACAACGCAAACCCCAGGAGCATGGAGGCGGCGATCGGCGAGTGGGAGGAGCTCGTGGCGGCCGGGCGAGACGGGCGGCTCGAGGCGGGAGATGGCGGCGAGCCGCGAGGCGTCGCCGTCCTCGGCGACATGCTCGAGATGGGCCAGGGCTCCCGCGCGCTCCACGAGGAGCTCGGGCGGCGGCTCGCGCGCGCCCCGGGGCGCCTCATCGTCACGGTGGGTAGCGACAGCCGCTGGATCGCCGAGGCCCTCAGGGAATCGGGGTCGCGCGCCGAGACGTCGCACCTCGCCGGGGCCGCCGAGGTCGTGCCGCTCCTGAGGAGCCGCCTGCTGCCCGGCGACGTGGCGCTCTTCAAGGCGTCGCGGGGGATCGGCCTCGACGGGGCCGTGCGCGAGCTGCGTTCCTGGCTGCGCGGGACGAAGCCCTCGGGGGAGTCGCCATGATCTCCCTCCTCGAGGCGATCGGCGTGCCCCTGCCGGGGGCCCTCCTCGAGCCCTGGGTCCGGGCGCTCCTCGCCGCGGCCACCTCCCTCGTGGCGGTCCTCGTCGCGGGGAGCTGGTTCATAGGCTACATGGCGAGGAGGCGCGTCCTCGAGCACACGCAGCGGGGCGACTCGGAGCGGCTGGACGCGCTTCATGCGTCGAAGTCGGCGACGCCGACCCTCGGCGGCCTCGTCGTCTTCTCCGCGGTGATCCTCTCGGCCCTCGCCTGGACGCGCGCCGCCGAGAAGGAGGTGCTCCTCCTCGTGGGCTTCACCGCGGCCCTGGCGGCGCTCGGCTTCCTGGACGACGCGAGGAAGCTCAGGACGCGGAAGGGCCTCAAGGCCCGCGTGAAGCTCCGCGCCCAGATCAGTCTCTCGCTCGCCGCCGGCCTGCTCCTGTACGCCTTCCCGGCCGAGGTCCTGGACCCCGCCACCGGCGCTCCGTCGCCGACGGCCCTCTTCCTGCCGTTCCCCAAGGGCGCGAGCCTGGAGCTCGGCGCTGCGTCCATCCTGCTCGTGGTCCTCGTGACGACGGGGGCCTCGAACGCCGTGAACCTGACCGACGGCCTCGACGGCCTCGCCATGGGGACGAGCCTCCTCGTCGCCGCGGTCCTGGCCTTCGCGGCATTCCTCGTGGGGGACCCGGGCGCGAGCCGTCACCTCGAGCTCCCCCACGTCGCCTGCGGCGGCGAGGTGGGCGTGTTCCTCGGGGCGCTCATCGGCGCGGGCCTCGGGTTCCTCTGGTTCAACTGCCACCCGGCCCGGGTCTTCATGGGAGACACGGGCGCCTTGCCCCTCGGCGGCGCGCTGGGGCTCGCGGCCGAGCTCCTCAAGCAGGACGTCCTGCTGCTCGAGGCGGGCGGCGTCCTCGTCGCGGAGGCCCTCTCGGCGACCATGCAGCTCCTCGCCTTCAAGACGACGGGGCGGCGGATCTTCCTGATCGCGCCCCTCCAC
>JACQVW010000195.1 GCA_016209535.1 Planctomycetota bacterium
GGTGCCGGGCACGGCGCTCGTCTTGAATCTCCACAGCCCCACCTACTGTCAGACGGTCTACGGAGGCAACGACCCGAAGCAGATCGCTCGGCGCTTCAGCGAGCTCGATCCCAGCGCTCCGGCGAGCCTCATGAAACGCTGGAACCGCGAGCGGCTCTCGACGAACATCCCTCGAAAGCTCGAGAAGCTACAGGATCTGCCCCAGCAGCTCGCCCGGTTCATCGCGGTGGCCTCCGAGCAGCTTCCAGAGCAGGGCTGACCCGAAATCCAAGGGACTTTTGCCGCGATGGACTTTTCCCGTTGACCTCGCCCCCGCGCTCGCCGAACCTGGTGCGGTCTCCCTCGACGGCTCCCCACAACCTCCACAAGACCTTCTCCGAGGCCTCTCATGAAGCCTAGCCTTCGCCTTGCCGCCGTCCTCTTCGCGGCCGTCGCGCTCGCCACCCCCTCGCTCGCCGGGCCCCTCAAGATCACGACGGGCGAGCTCACCGCGGACTACGGGGCCTGCGTGCTCGAGTTCGAGATCCGCGGCGTGCCCGAGACGAAGGAGGTGACGCTCACGCGCGTCCCCGGCGGCGAGGCTGTCCCGTGCCAGGTCAAGGAGCGCTCGGCAGGCGCGGTCCGCGTCGCGTGGCTCGCGCCGGCCCTAGAGAAGGCCACGGAGGCCGTCTGGGAGGTCGACCTCGTCTCCACCGACGCTCCCGCCGCGAAGCCCCGCGTCGAGGTGAAGGCCGCCGGGACCGACGTGGAGGTCCTCGTCGACGGGAAGGCGCTCACGCGCCTCGTCGCCGACCCGAACGGCCCCAAGCCGTACCTGTTCCCGCTCCTCGGGCCCAACGGGAAGATGATCACGCGGCGCTTCCCCATGGAGGCCAAGGTCGAGGGCGAGGAGCAGGACCACCCGCACCAGCGCTCGCTCTGGCTCACCCACGGCGACGTGAACGGGATCGACTTTTGGGCCGAGGGCCGCGGGAGGGGGACGATCCGCCAGACCAAGGTCGAGTCGCTCCAGGGCGGGCCCGTCTTCGGGCGCATCGCCACGCGGAACGAGTGGCTCGCGCCCGACGGGAGGAAGCTCCTGGACGACGCGCGGGTGCTCACCTTCTACCCCCTCGAGCGCGGCGAGACGCTCATCGACGTCTCGGTGACCCTGTCGGCGGCGGGCGATGAGCCCGTGGTCTTCGGCGACACGAAGGAAGGATCCTTCGGCGTGCGGCTCGCCGAGAGCATGAAGGGCACGCGCGGCGGCGTGATCGTGAGCTCGAGGGGCCTCCGCGGCGGCGAGGCCTGGGGGAAGCCCGCCGAGTGGGTCGACTACTCGGGGAAAGTGGGCGACGACCTGGTCGGCGTGGCGATCTTCGACCACCCCTCGAGCTTCCGGCACCCCACCCACTGGCACGTGCGGCCCTACGGCCTCTTCGCGGCGAACCCCTTCGGGTACCGCGATTTCTACGACGACAAGTCGAAGGACGGCTCCTTCAAGCTCGAGAAGGGGAAGACGATCGACTTCCGCTACCGCGTCTACCTCCACCACGGCGGCTCGGGCCCCCGGATCGAGGAGGCCTACAGGTCCTTCGCGAAGCCGCCGGAGCTGAAGCCGAAGGGGGCGAAGGCTTGAGGGGGGCCGGCGAAGGCTCGAGGGGGCCGACGCACGACTCACGAGCCGCTTGCGCCGCACATCTAGCCGGTGATGGCGCTCCAAGCCGCCCGTACGCCGGCTCCGCTCCGGCTCCGCTCCGGCTCAGCGCCCAGCTCGAGGATTCCCCCAGGCGCATCCTCCCGGCAGGAGCTCCCGGCAGGAGCGCTCCCCGGAGACCTTCGGAGCCGAGAAACCCTTGACTGAAGCCCAGCACCTGCGGAGACTTGGGTCGAGAGTGCTTATCCCTATCCCTCCCCGCAAAGACCGCGCTGGCGGGAGACGGATCAGGAGCGAGGGTCGGCCCCGGAGAGGGGAGGTCCTGGCGATGCGAGCTCGATGCACGATGTGGGTGGTGGGCCTCGCGGCCCTGTGGCTGGCGGGAAGGCAGGCTCTCGAGGCCCAGGCGGCGCCCGGAGAGCCCGAGAACCTCGCCCCGCGAGCCCGGGTGTCCGCCAGCGACGAGTACGACAACGCCTTCAGGGCCGAGGAGCGGACGCCGGCGGCGGAGAAGCTTGCCGAGGAGCTGTGCTCGGGACGGCTGGGCTTCCGCGACCTCCTGGTCATCCAGCGCCACCACCTCGCCCTGTCGCACGTCTACACGTACCACGTGGAGGGCTACCGGCCCGGCGGCGGCCTCTACGTCTTCACGCCGGGACCCGACGGCGGGGCGCTGCGGAGGCTGGTCGACTCGGCGCACGGCGAGATCGTCGACTGCGACCTGTCCTACGACGGGCGCGAGGTGGTGTTCTCCTGGAAGCGCGGGGGCCAGGAGATGGCGCAGCCCCACCTCCTGACCGAGGAGGTCGACCGCAGGGACCCCGACCACAACTATCAGGTCTACCGGATCAACCTCGACGGGAGCGGCCTCCGGCGGCTGACCCACCTCCCGTCCAACAACCTCAACGCCTGCTGGCTCCCCGACGGCGGGATCGCCTTCATCTCCGACCGCAAGCCGGCCTACGCCTGGATCGACCTCAACGTGCCCTACTACGGCACCTCGGCCTCGAACCACCGCGACCGGATGGGCTGCCGGCACCTGCTCCCCCCCGAGCTCCAGCCGCTGCTGGACGAGGTGGCGAGGGGGCGCTGCGCGGCCTGCCACGCTTCGGGTCTCCCGCGGACGTTCTACACCCGCGTGCTCGAGCCGGAGAAGAACGGTTTCCTCCTCGCCCCGCTGGCCAGATCGGCTGGCGGCACCGAGGCCTGCGGCCGGGCGGTCTTCGCCTCGAAGAACGACCCCGACTACCGGCGGATCCTCGCCGTCTTCCGCCCGATCCAGGAGCTCGTGCGGGCCAGCGCCAGGGCGGACATGGCGGGCTTCGTCGAGCCTTCCTCGGACCCGGCGCGCCACCCCGCGCGAGGAGAGGGCGCCGGCCCGAGGTGACGGAGCCAGGCATCCGCCCCGGCAGCGTCCGTCCGCCGCTCGACCCCCTTCCGCCGGCCATCTCGCCGGTGGGCGTGGTTCAAGACCGGGTAACACCCGGTCTTGAAC
>JACQVW010000196.1 GCA_016209535.1 Planctomycetota bacterium
CATGTGCGCGATGTAGCGAGGCCGCAGCTTGGGAGCAAGCTGCCGGGCGATCTCCGCCACGAGCTGCGAGTGGACCCCCATCCACGTCTCTTCGAGGTAGGGATCCATGCCGGAAAACGGCGAGGGCATAAAGAAGCTCTCTTGTGATGGCCGATCGAAAGGCTCAAAACGCCCCGGGGACAAGGCAGAGTGTAGCTTGCTCACGGGCCGACTGCAGCAATCTCCCGGCCGTGGCCGTAGTCTCGGCCGCGCTCCTCGCCTGCCTCTTCCAGGGCGGCGAGCCCCTGAGCTTGCGCTGCGAGCGCGCGGCGGGCGGGCCGCTCGAGTGCGAGCGGGAGACGTGCCCGTAGGCGGGGCTCGATCAGCCGCGCCCGAGGTCGCACCGCAGCTCGAGGATCGCGCGGCAGACCTGGCCCGGCATCTCCGCCTCGGCGCGCTCGAGCTCGGCGGAAGCCTCGCCGCGGCGGCCGAGGAGGAGGAGCGCGCGGGCGCGCAGGAGGTGGTGGAGGCGCTTCCTGCCCTGCGGCGGCGCCACCAAGGTCACGGCCGGCAGCCCCCCGAGGCGCAGCGTCTCGACCCGCGAGGAGAGCTTCTCCGACAGGCCCTCCAGGATCGCGAGCGCCCGCCCGGGATCCGGAGCGGTGCCCCGGGGCGGCCGGAGGAGGGCCGCGGCGACGGCGAGACCGACGCCAGGGTCCTTCTCCCGCGAGCAGAGGTCCTCGGCCAGCGACGGGTCCCTCCACGCCTCGATAAGCGTGCGCACGAGGCGGAGCTCGGGAGCGCGGGCCTGCTCGGCGGCGGGTTCGATCGCCGTCCTCGCCTCCTCGTGCCGGCCCAGGACCAAGAGGCACAAGGCGCGCGTCGCGAGTACGGTGGGGACCTCCGGCGCGATGCCGACCGCCCTCTCGGCTGCCTCCAAGGCCTCCTCGAGGCGGCCCGCTTCGGCGAGGAGCCCCGCCTTGAGCTGTAGAAGGTCCGTCGAGGTCGGGAAAAGGGCGAGGCCCCTCTGGACGTCCTCCAGGGCCCCCTCCGTCCCGTCGAGGCGCGTCTGGAAAACAGCCCTGGCGCGGGTCAGATACGCCACGTAGTCCTTGGGATCGAGGCGGAGCGCCGCGTCCGCCCGCTCGCGGGCCTCCTCGTAGCGTTCCTCCGCGATCGACCCCGCCGCGAGGTTCGCAAGGACCCCGGCGAGCAGCTCGCGCTTCGTGAGGCTCCGGAGGAACACGCCCCGCTCGAGGCTCTCGGGCGGGATGCGCTGCCCCGCCCGACCCTCGATGTACTCGGAGTCCGTCACCTCCCTCCCGAAGTCCGTGACCTCGATGTTCCTCCGCACGCGGCCGTCGTCCCAGCGCACGAATAGGTGCTGCGGGACGCTCACCCCCTGGAGCGGCAGGCCCAGCCGCTCGCCGACCGCCAGGAAGAGCGTCGTGTAGCCGAGGCAGTTCCCGGCGTCGTAGCGGAGGACGAAAGGGAGGAAGGACTCGTACGGCTCGCCGCTCTCGTTGTGGGGCATCGCGACCTTGCGCTTGAGGAGGGACGACGCCATCGCCTCGATCACGCGCTCGGGCTCCCGCGCGTCCCCGAGGCGCCTCCCGAGGCCCGAGGCCAGGCGGTGGAGCTTCTCCAGGCACGCGTCCCTCTCCTCGGGGCTCGCGAGGAGGAGCGCGGCCGAGGCGAGGTCCAGGTCCTCCTCCGTGGCCGCGAGGATGTCCTCCAGGGAACGCAGCGCGAGCTCCCTGCGCCTGGCATCGCCCTCGAGGTACGCCGTCCTCCTCCGCTCGAAGTCCGAGAGGGAGGCCTCGGGGCGCTCCTTCAGCCACTCCTCCAGCGCCGCGATTTGGGGCTGGAGGTCAACGCCCGGCCACGCATCGACGACCTTGACCCGTCCCGAGGTCAGCTTCGCCGCGGCCTCGAGGAGCGTCTCGAGGCCATCCCTGTCCCACCGGTCTCGCAGGCCATCGAGGACGAGGGACGCCGCCTCGTCGCTCCCGAGGAGCGCGAGGACGGCCGCCGCGATGGAGTCGATCCCCGCGAAGGGCTCCTCGAGGAGCTCCCGCAGCTCGGGCGGTGGCGGGAGCCCGAGGCGAGGCAGCCGGCAGAGGACCGCGATGCGGATCTCGTTCTCCTCCTGCCGGTCGAGGGCCCGCTCGAGGAGGGGCCCCAGGGCGCCCGCGTTCCCGCGCCACGAGAGCGCGATCGCGGCCCCGCGGCGCAGCTCCCGGTGGACATCGGCGTCCCGGAGGACCTTGACGAGGACCCCGTTCAGGGGCTCGTCGGCCAGCTCGGCGAGGCAGGCGAAGAGGGGCTCCTGCTCGGCGTCGTCGGAGGGGAGGCCGATGAAGACGCTGTCCGGGTCCCGCTGCTCGTAAACCGCAACAGTCAGCTTCAGGAGCGGCAGCGCGGCCTCGCGGCCAAGCGAGCGGGCAAGGCGCCCGACCTGAAAGCTGCCTGGCGACCTCTCCCACGAGACCGAGCCCGCCCCTCCTCCCCCGGGCCACGACCGCCGGAGGAGCGCCTCGACCCGCGGGTCCGCCGCGGCCAGCTCGGGATACCTCGGAGGCGGGCCCTGCGAGGCGCGCACCAGGATCCAGGCCGCGAAGACGAGAAGCGCGAGGTCAGCCGCGTCGAGCCAGGAGGAGCGCAGGCGTGCCTTCGTGCTGCCCATGCGGCCGATGGTGCCGCGGCTCGGGCCGCGGCGCAAGGGGAGATACCCACCTGTGCCAGGACGGCGATCCCTGGGCGCCGCTCCGCCCCGGAAGGCCCCTGAAGACACCGGAAACACCGCGGACCAGGAACCAGGAGCCTTCGCGCGCCCGGCTCCCGGCCCGGCGGCCCTTCTACCCCCCACGCGACCCCTGGCGAGCGGCGCGGCCTCAGGCCGTGGCCGCCGCCGGCTGCTCGACCACCTTGTTGGAGAACTCCTTCCAGTACTCCTCGGGCATGTCGAGACTGATCTTGAGGGCGCCGTTCGAGCCCGCGTACTGCGGCTCCTCGACCGTCGTCACCCTGCCGCCCCCGTACTCACCAAGGGCCTCCTCGATGGCGCGCCCGAGCCCCCTGATCTGGCTCCCGCCGCCGCCCAGGAGCACGTGGTTGCGCATCTTGGCCTGGAACTCCGGGTCGTACGTCGCGATGAGGTCCTGGAGCGCCTTCACCGTCGGCGGCACGATCGTGTAGCATGCCTCGTAGACGAGGTCGGTGACCTCGAAGGTCTGGGGCTTGCCCGCGACGGGCATCGTGACGGCCGCGCGGTCCATGTTCTTCGAGACGGAGGAGAACTTCTCCTTGAAGCCCCGGACCATGTTGATGGAGAACTGGGCCTCGGGGAACTTCTTCTTGACGAGCCGCGCCAGCGTCTCGTCGATCACGTCGCCCGCGACCTCGTGCGTCCGCTGGTCCTCCAGCTTCGGCATCGTGCCGTGGACTCGGCAGAGGTCCGTGGTTCCGGCGCCGATGTCGATCACCAGCGTGTCGTCGAGGAAGTCGAGCCCGTAGGCCACGGCGAAGGGCTCGGAGCAGATGATCACGCTGTCGATGCAGGTCGACGCCGCCTCGAGCAGCGTCGCCTTCCCCTGCACGCTCGCCTCGGCCGGAGCGCCGATCACGGCGAGGATCGTGCTGCCCGTCGGCGCCTTCGCGAGGCCCACGGCGTGCTGGATCAGGTCGCGGAGGGCGCGTTTCATCTCCTCCGTGTCCTTGCCGTCCTTGCGCTTGATCGATCCGCCCGCGAGCGGCCGGATGAGGTTCAGCGACATGCGGTTCTCGACGGCCTCCTTGCCGAAGATGACCTCGCGGCCGCCGAACTTCTTCTTCGCGACGTGGTCCCGCGCGTACCCCACGTAGGACCACACCGTCTCGCGGACCCCCGTCGAGCTCGTGATCGACGTGCGGCTCGTGCCCAGGTCGACGCCCAGATACACCGTCTCGGACATGGCTCTTTCTCCTCAGCCTTGACTCGTCGGACCCAAAAACCTTGATGCGAATCCCTTGATCTCCGATTCTGCGATTCTCCGGTTATCCGGTTCTCCGGTTCTCCGGACCCAGGGGGGTCCGGTCAGTCTCTCCCCAGGTTCCTGACCCGCCCGCGCTCCGCCTCGCTGGCCACGAGGTCCCCCGCCGGATCCCAGGGCGAATCGTCCGGGTCGCAGTCCTCGC
The DNA here is from genome assembly GCA_016209535.1 of Planctomycetota bacterium. GTDB lineage: Bacteria > Planctomycetota > UBA8108 > UBA8108 > SXIK01 > JACQVW01. The sequence continues at coordinate 4,156 of JACQVW010000196.1, forward strand.
CCAGCGCGAGGGCCGGGACCTGGATGAGGCTCGTATCGGCCATCTCCACGCTGCTCCCGCCGGAAGCGGGCCGCACGGCGGTCGAGGTCCCCTCCGCCCCGGCCTCGAGCGGCTCCGGCGCTTTCGGCGCCTCCGCCGCTTCCGGCGCGGCCCGCAGGATGCCGAGCTCTCGCGCGATCTCTCCCTCCTCCGCCGCCGGTGCCCGCTCCCGCTGCGGCAGCCGCCCCGCCGCGGCCAGCTCCCGGCGCACCTCCTGATTGAACTGGAAGATCTCCTTCAGGAGGCTGAGCTTCCGCTCGCGCTGCGGGTCCCCTTCGTCGAGCCCGGGCGTCATGACGCCGCGGAAGGCGATGCCGCCCGCGGCCTCCAGGGCGTGCGCTCGCTCCTCGGCGCGGCGCCGCTCCTCCTCCGCGTGCTCGAGGGAGCTCGCGAGGCGGCTCACCTTCCTCTCGAGGAGGGCGATCGCGTCCGACTGCGCCTGCTCGGCCTGTGCGCGGATCTTCTCGCGCTCGTCGTCGAGGAGCCTGCGCACGACCTCGCGCATGTCCCGCTCGAGGTCCGCGCTCGCCTTGCCGGCCCTCAGGGCGCGGTCGAGGAGGCGGCCGAGCTTCTGCTCGAGCTCCACCATGCCCGCGCTCGACACGGTGAACTGGCTCGCGCTCACGACGCGCTGCCGCTCCTCCTCGAGGAGCGCCTGTGCCTTCCCGAGCTGCTCCTGGAGGAGCCTCGACTTCTCCTCGAGCCCCGCCTTCTCGCTCCGGAACATCTCGAGCCGCTCGGCGAAGCTCGCCTCGGCCTCCTCGAGGAGGCGCTTGCGCTCGGCCTCCTTGAGGCTCGCGCCGACCAGGACCGCGGAGTCCTCCACGGCCTCCCGGATGAGGCCGCGGATCGTCTCGAGGTTGAGGACCTGGACCGTCTTGAGCCGCGAGGCGAGGTCCGAGGCGCGCACGACCCTCGCTCGTTTGCGGATCCTCGCGCCCACGTCGAGGTGGTCCGGCGCGGCCCCGGAGGCCGGAGGCGCTTCCGCGGCGGCAGTGGGGGCAGCGGCAGGGACGGCGGGCACGGGGGCGGGGG
>JACQVW010000206.1 GCA_016209535.1 Planctomycetota bacterium
CCGCTTTCCGGTACTCCTCGATGGCCTTGTCGTGCTCGCCAGCCTCAAAGTGCTTGATTCCCCTCTCGTTGTGGACGTCCGCCTGCTTGGCTTGCAGCCATCGCTTCGCCTCGTCGCCTTTGTAGATCCCTTCTCCAACGACCACGACCACAGGCTCACCGCCTGAGGCAACGCCCACTGCAAGATCTACCATGCTTTCTGGGGCTCCTCGAGGGCTCTCGTCCTTCGCAGACTTGGACGCATGAATGCCGGCTCGACTCTTCCTCCTCTCCCGCTTCCTCTCCTCCCACCAGCGGTCGTAGGTCTTGATCGCGTTGCGGCACTGGTCCTCCGTGTCGAGGTTGTGGTAGCCGAGCTCGTGGCCCGTGAGCCTGGCGAGGGCCTCGGCCGCGTCGGCCCGGTACTCGCTCTTCGCGTGCTTCAGGCGCTGGATCAAGTACGGCACGGCCTCGTGGAGCCCCAGGTCCGCGAGCACGTCGCCCAGCTCGCCCATGTCGGTCAGGAGGCGCGGCTCCTCCTTCACGAGCCCGATCAGGTACTTCTCGTACTCCGACTGCCCCGCCTTGAGGAGCGCCTGGGCGGCCCACACGCGCTTCTTCACCTCGTCCGAGCCGACGTACGCGGCCACCTTGCCCTCCGGGTCGTCGCCCGGGCGGAGGCCGGCCCTGCCGACCGCCCTCAGGGCCGCGTTGCGGACGTCGGGGTCCTCGTCCTCGAGGAGCTCCAGGAGGGTCTTCGTGCCCTGGGGATCCTTCAGCCCGCCCAGGGTGGCCGCCACGACCTTCCGCTTGCGCGCGACGGGGTGCTTCGCGAGCTCGAGGAGCTCCGCGAAGCCGTCGGCCGAGCGCCCCAGGGCTCGGAGGTAGACCTCGGAGCCGAGGGGGTAGTCCTCGGGCCGGTTGTAGAAGAGGTCGGCCAGGGTGAGGCGCAGCTCCCTCGAGTCGAGGTCGCGGAGGATGATCTCGGCGTTCCTCCAGGAGGTACTGCCCGCGATCTGCCCGCACTCCTCGATCTCCCAGACCGCGTGGTGGACGGACCGCGGAAGCTCGTGAGGCCACTCGTAGCGCTTGATGAAGTTGAGGGCCTGGATGTAGCTCGGCTTCCAGGGGTTCAAGGGCTTGCGCTTCTCGAGGCTCACGATGGGGATCGCGGGGCCGTCCTCCTTGAGGCGCAGGGCGGGTCTCGGCGCGAAGATCCTCCCGGGCTCGAGGATCTTCAGATGGAGCCCCTTCAGGGGCACGCGGAAGGGGCCCTCGGCAGCGCGCGGCTCCGCGTGGATGAACCCCCAGCCCTTCTTCGTGTAGTAGGCCTGGGTGTAGGCCGCCTCGGTCCTCCGCGCCGACTCCCCCGTCACCTCGTGGTAGGCGGAGCGTGGGTCGCTCCGGTTCGGCGCGAGCCAGAAGACCGTGTCCTCGAGGAGGAAGTCCGGTACGTAGGGGAGGTCCAGGTAGACGGCCTCGAGCCGCACGGGCTCCGCGGCAGCGCCGCGCTCGGTCCCGCTCTTGCTCATGGGGTGCCTGGGTCCATCGGCTCGTGAAGGTCCTGATCTTATGCACCTCCGATTTTCCTTCAACGAAAAAGGCATCGCGCGATAGACTCCGCTCTCATGCACCTCGGGTTCATCGCGCGAAAGTACCTCTTCTCGAGGGTCATCGCCTTCGCCGCGCTGGTGGTGGTGGCCTCGAGCGTGGCCCTCCTCATCGTGATCGTCTCGGTCATGGAGGGCTTCCGCTCGGAGCTGCAGGGGAGGATCCGGAGCACGAGCTCGGACCTCAAGGTCGAGGGCACGCGCTACATCGGCCTCCGGGAGCCCGAGGCCGTCGCCGAGATCGTCTCCCGCGTCGCCGGCGTGCGCTCGGCCGAGCCCTACGTCGAGACCCTGGTCCTCTTCCGCAACGAGGGGGTCCTGGGGGGCGAGGAGCTCGAGCACCGGTTCCTGCGCGTCGTGGACGTGGACCGGGAGCTGCGGGAGCGCGAGCTCGCGGAGTGGATCCGGGCGGGGCGCAACCCCGAGATCCCCATCCCCAGCCCCGAGGACCCTCGTGACCTCTTCCGGCCCGAGTGGCTCAAGCTGGTGCGGCGGCTGCGCCGCGCCGCGGCGGAGAAACCCGCCGAGAAGCCCCTCGAGGTCCCGCCGGCGATCCTCGTGGGGGCGGAGGCCTTCCGCCGCTACGTCCTGCCCGGAGACACGGTCCAGCTCACGGCCTTCTCGCCGAGCACCCAGACGCCGCGCACGGGGGAGTTCACCGTCGCGGGCTACTTCAAGACGGGGATCTACGAGCTCGACTCCCTCGGGCTCATCCTGGACCGCGCCGCGGCGCGCGGCTTCCTCGGCCTCGTCCTGCCGGACGGCCGCGAGACGGCCTCGGGGCTCCGCATCGAGGTGGAGCCCGGCCGGAGCTCCGAGGAGGGCCTGCGGGAGGTCCAGGAGGCCGTGCGGGCGGCCCTGGACCAGGCCGGCGTGCCCTTCGTGCGCGTCCTCACCTGGCGGGACGAGAAGAGCTCCCTCCTCGATGCCGTGCGGACCGAGAAGTTCCTCATGAGCTTCATCCTGGGGGTCATCATCCTCTTCAGCGGGCTCATGATGTTCATCATCCTCACGCTCCTCGTGGTGGAGAAGACGCGCGACCTCGGCGTCCTCCAGTCCCTCGGGGTGACGCCGCGGGGCATCCAGGCCATCTTCGTGAGGATCGGAGCCGCCCTGTGCCTCGGCGGCACCGCGATCGGCGTCGCCTACGGCCTCGGCTTCGCCTTCGGCGTGAACACGATCCAGCGGTGGATCACGCTCCTCACGGGCCTCGAGGTCTTCCCGCGCAACGTCTACTACCTCGACCGGATCCCGGTCCGCTTCGAGGTCCTCGACCTTGCGCTCATCATCGCGCCCACGGTCCTCGTGAGCTTCCTCGGGGCGCAGATTCCCGCCCTGCGGGCCGCGAGGAAGGACCCCGTGGTCGCGCTTCGCTATGAGTAGGCGGCGGGCAGCGCTCGTCCTCGCCCTCGGGGCCGCGGCGCTCGGCACGGCGGGGCTCCTCTCGCCGTGGGTCTACGACCGCACGAGGTTCGAGGTGCTCGCGTTCCGGCTGGAGAGGGGAGAGGGATCGGCCGTGGAGGGGCTCGCCGAGGCCCGCTACGCGCCGCGCCTGCTCGAGCGCTACCGGTCGACGAGGAACGAGGCGCTCGCGGGCCCCCTCGTCGAGCTCGCGAGGGAGGGGAAACTCGGGCCGCGCGAGCGGCGCGAGCTCTTCGACTTGCGCTTCGCGGCGACGTTCACCGAGCAGGCACCTCCAGCGCTCCCGGCGCTCCCGGCCGCCACCGCCGCCCGCGAGGCCCTCGTCGCGGCCCGCGTGAACCGCTCCGTCTGGGAGCTGGTCCATGCGGGCCGCTGGCTGCCGGCGACCTACCGCATCGAGGTCCCCGCCGAGGGCGGCGTCTTCCAGTACCTGGAGCACTTCATCGCCGGCGAGGGGACCGAGGCCCGCCTCGTCCACTTGCGGTCCAGCTCGGTCCTCTGCCCGCCGGGCGCGAGGACCGTCGGCGAGCGCTTCCGCGTCGAGACCGAGGACCTGACCGGCGTGCCGGACGTCCTCGGGCCCTACCTCGCGCCGCCGCGGAAGGCGGCATCCGCGGGCGGCGAGGAGGCCGTCGAGCTGCGCTTCGCCTTCGTGGGGCCCTGGAGGCAGTTCGTCCCGAGGCTGCGCCTCTTCGAGCGCTCCGTGGCGTACTCGCTCCACCTCGAGCGGCCCGGCCAGGAGCCCCTGCACCTCGCGGACGTCGCGGTTGCGGCCGACGCGGCGGCGGGCCGCTGGTTCGCCGAGGACGCCATCGCCCGCGCTCCGGTGCCGGACATGGAGCGCGGCGCGCACCGCGTCGAGGTGCGCGTGCCGCGCGGCGCGGCGCGGCTCGAGCCCTTCGCGAAGCTGCGCGTCCTCTTCCGGCCCGCGCCCGCCTTCGCGGCGCGCTGCGGCTTCGAGGCGCCTGCCTCGGGCTCGCCGCCCTTCGAGCGGGAGTGTTACTTGCCCCCCTTCGAGCGGTAAGATCCACGGGAGTTTGCCTGTCATGAGCCGCTGGCCATCACGAGCCTCGACCGCCCTCCTCGCGCTCCTCTCGGCGCCGCGCCTCGGCGCCGAGGAGGGCGCGCGCTCCGTCGAGGAGGTGGCGCGTTCGAGCCGCGGGGCCGTCGTCGTGATCCGCTCCTCCGACCGTGCCGGCGAGGCGCGCGGCGCCGGGAGCGGCTTCGTCATCAAGCCCGATGGCCTCCTCGTCACGAGCCTTCACGTGATCGGCGAGGGGCGCCCCTTCACGGCGGCCCTCGAGGACGGGACGGCGGTCCAGCCCACGGGCATCGCGGCCTTCGACCGCGCGGGGGACCTCGTCCTGATCGAGCTCGAGAGGAAGGACCTCCCGGGGCTCGAGCTGGGGGACTCGGACGCCCTGAGGCCCGGGCAGACGGTCCTCGCCGTGGGGAACCCGCTGGGTCTGGGCCTGAGCGTCGCCCGAGGCACCGTGGCCGAGACGCGGGAGGTCGAGGGCCGGCGGCTCATCCAGGTGGCGATGCCCATCGAGCCCGGCTCGAGCGGCAGCCCCCTCATCGACCTCGAGGGGCGGGCCGTCGGGGTGATCGCGATCAAGTCGGGGGCGAGCACGGGCTTCGCGGTCCCCTCGAGCGAGCTGATTGCGCTCCTCGAGCGGCGGCGGGTCCTGCCCCTCGAGCGCTGGCTGCGCATGGGGGCGCTGGACCCCGAGGTCTGGCGGCCCGTCCTGGGGGGCGACTGGCGCATGCGGTCCGGCAAGCTCGTCTCCTCGGGCGTCGGGCCGGGCTTCGGCGGCCGCACGCTTTGCCTGCGCGAGGGCCTGAGCCTCGGAGCCGACCTCGACCTCTCCGTCGAGGTGCGGCTCGAAGACGAGAGCGGCGCGGCGGGCCTCGCGTTCTCCTCCGACGGGGGCGACAGGCACTACGGCTTCTACCCGACCGCCGGCTCCCTCAGGCTCACGCGCTTCGAGGGGCCCGACGTCTTCTCCTGGACGATCCTCCGCACGGTCTCGAGCGACCGCTACAGGCCCGGCGAGTGGAACGAGGTGCGCGTGCGAGTCCGCGGCGCCCGCATCGTCTGCCTCGTGAACGGCTACGAGGTGATCGACCTCGAGGATCGAGCCGCGCTGCCGCCCGGCAAGGCCGGCCTCGTCAAGTTCCGCGAGCCCCGGGCCGAGCTCCGCCGATTCCGCGCGGCGCGGGAGCTGCCCGCGGAGGCTCCGTCCGAGCTCGCGGCGAGGGCGGCCGAGGTCGCGGCGCGGATCGCCGCGGCCAGGGAGACCGACTCGGCCGCGCTCGAGGAGCTCGCGGCCCTCGGCGAGGAGGGGTTTCGCGCCTTGCGGGACCGCGCCGCGGCCCTCGAGCGGGACGCTGCGAGGATCCGCGCCGCCGTGGAGCGCTCGCGCGAGCGAGCCGCGCTCCGGCGCCTCGAGGAGGCGCTCGGCGCGAAGGACGAGGAGGTGGACCTCCTCCGCGCGGCGCTCCTCGTGGCCCGGCTCGATGACCCCGACCTCGAGGTGGAGCCCTACGTGGAGCTCGTCGAGCACATGGGGCGCAAGGCGCGGGAGAAGCTCGAGGGCAAGCCCGAGGAGAAGCCCGATGGGAAGCCCGAGGGGGAGGCGAGGCTCGCGGCCCTCCTCGAGCACTTCGTCCAGGACCTCGGCTTCCGCGGGAGTGCCCAGGAGTACTACCACCGCTCCAACAGCTTCCTGAGCGACGTCATCGACGACCGCGAGGGGATCCCCATCACGCTCTCGGTGGTCTTCCTCGAGATCGCGCGGCGTGCCGGCGTGCCCGCTGCCGGCGTGGCGGCGCCGCGGCACTTCCTCGTGAGGTCCCCGCCGGCCGGGGCCGAGCCCGCGCTCGTCGACGCCTTCGGAGGGAGGATCGTGACCCGAGCCGAGGCGGAGGCCCTCTGCGGCCGTCTCCTCGCCGAGACTGACCTCGCGCCGGCTCCGAAGCGAGGGGTCGTCGTCCGCATGATCCACAACCTCCTCGGCATCGCGCAGCGCGAGGGCGACGGCCCCGGCGCGCTCCGCTATCTCGACGCGGTCGTGGCCCTCGACGGCGCCGCCGCCGGTCCCGAGCGCTGGATGCGCGCGGTGCTCCGGTTCCGCTCGGGCGACCGCCGGGGCGCGTCGGAGGATCTCCGGTGGCTCCTCGAGCACGGCGCGCCCCCCGGCGTGGACCGCGCCGAGGTGGAGGATCTGCTGCGGGCGGTGGAGGGGGGCGGGTAGTGGCCCGGGC
>JACQVW010000198.1 GCA_016209535.1 Planctomycetota bacterium
GTTCAAGAACCGCGCAATCGCGGTTCTTGAACCACGCCCACCTCTCGGATCGCACAGCGCCGCGGGTTTCTCTGTGACAGGGGTCACCCGCGGCGGGTATCCTCTACGCACCCGCCCCGGGACTCCCATGCCCACCGCCGCCTTCGTCACCTTCGGCTGCAAGTTGAACCAGTACGAGACGGAGGCGATCCGCGAGGAGGTGCTCGAGCTCGGCTACCGCGAGGTCCCGCCCTCGGAGCCCGCCGACGTCTACGTCGTCAACACCTGCTCGGTGACGGCCGAGAGCGGCGCCCAGAGCCGGCGGGCGGTCCTCAAGGCGGCGCGCACGAGCCCGCGTTCGAAGATCATCGTGGTGGGCTGCTCGACCCCGTCCGAGCGGGAGCGCATGGCGGCGATCCCGCAGGTCACGCTCCTCGCCGGCAACGAGGAGAAGGCGCTCGTGGCGAGCTTCCTCGAGGGGGGCTGGCGGCCCGGCGAGCCCTTCCCGCCGCGCGACCGCGACATCCTCCAGCTCTCGATCGCGCGCTACGAGGGCAGGACTCGGGCCCACGTGAAGGTCCAGGACGGCTGCGACGGCTTCTGCAGCTTCTGCATCATCCCGTTCCTCCGGGGTCGCTCGCGGAGCCGGCACCCCGACGCGGTCGAGGAGGAGGTGCGGCGCCTCGTCGAGAACGGGTACCGGGAGGTGGTCGTCACGGGCGTGCACATCCAGGACTACGGCGGCGATCTGGACCCGCCGGTGCCGCTCGCAGAGCTCCTGCGGCGCGTGGCCCGCGTCCCGGGCCTGGAGCGCGCCCGCGTGAGCTCCATCGGCCCCCGCGCCTTCACGCCGGAGCTCCTCGAGGCGATCCAGGACCCCGTCTTCTGCCCCCACTGGCACCTACCGCTCCAGTCCGGCTCGGACCACGTCCTCGCGCGCATGCGGAGGGACTACCGGCTCGATGACTTCCGCCGCATCGTGGATGTCCTCCGGGAGCGCCTCGCGGAGCCCTCCTTCTCGACGGACGTCATCGTGGGCCACCCCGGCGAGGAGGAGCGGCACTTCGAGGAGACCCTCGCCGCCTGCCGCGAGCTCCGCTTTGCGAAGATCCACATCTTCCCCTTCAGCCTCCGCGAGGGGACGCTTGCGTCGAAGCTCGGAGGCCACGTGGAGCCCCTCGAGGTGCGCCGCCGGGCGCGGGAGCTCGCGAGGCTCGAGGCCGAGCTGGCCCTCGAGGAGAAGCGCCGGTACGTGGGGGAGACCCTCGAGGACGTCCTCGTCGAGGGCGCGGGGCGCGACGCCTCCTCCCCGGCCGCCGGGCCCGGCGAGGCGCCCCTCCCGCCCCTCGAGGGGCTCACGCGCCGCTATCACAGGGTCCGCTTCGCGGCGCCGAGCCCTCGCGCCGCCGAGCGGTTCCGGGGGACCGTCCAGCCCGTGCGCGTCATCGCCGCGGAGCCCGCCCTGCTCCACGGCGAGTGGGCGGGCAGCCCGCGCGAGGCAGGGTAGGGCGCGCCATGGGAGGCGCCGAGGGAGACCCCACGCCGGCCCAGGTCGCCCGGGCCGTGCGCGAGCGCCTCGAGGTGTGCCGCCTCTTCGGCTGGCAAGTGCCCCTCGATCGGGGCCGGATCGCACCGCGGCCGCCGGCGGCGCCCCCGGCCGGGCGCGCCCTCTCCTCCGCGACCACGCCGCGGGTCGCGGCCCCGCCGCCCGCCGGGCCCGCGTCCTCGAAGGACCGCCCGGCGCGCGAGGCGGCCCTGGAGCCGATCCGCCTCGAGGTCGCCGCCTGCACGCGCTGCGGCCTCTGCCGCACACGCACCCAGACCGTCTTCGGGGTGGGGGACCCGGCGGCCCGCCTCATGTTCGTGGGGGAGGCGCCGGGCTACGACGAGGACCGCCAGGGCGAGCCCTTCGTGGGCAAGGCGGGCCAGCTCCTGAACGACATCATCCGGGCCATGGGGCTCCGCCGCGACGAGGTCTACATCGCGAACGTGGTCAAGTGCCACCCGCCCCAGAACCGCGCCCCCGACGCCGCCGAGGCGGGGGCCTGCCTCGAGTACCTGGAGCGCCAGATCGAGGTGGTGGCCCCCGAGCTCATCGTGGTCCTCGGCGCCGTGGCCGCGAAGGCCCTCCTGGGCACGGCCGAGGGCATCCAGCGCCTCCGCGGGAAGTTCCACGCCTGGCGCGGGATCCCCGTCATGCCCACCTTCCACCCCGCGTACCTCCTCCGCAAGCCCGAGGAGAAGCGGAAGGCCTGGGAGGACGTGCAGCTCGTCATGGCGCGGCTCGGCCTCCAGCGGCCCGAACGGCGCAGGGCGTGAGGTCGGCGGCCCCGGAGGGCGCTGGCCGTCGGCCGCCAGCAGGCCCCTTGACGGGACCCTTCCGCTGGACTTAACCTGTCACCTGTTGGCGGCGGCTTCGTCAGGAGGGAGGTGTCACATGACGTTGAGGTTGTGCATCGGGATCCTGTCCTTTCTGGGCCCTCTGGTCGCGCTCTCGGGCCAGGTCCCGCTCATCGACGAGAGCTTCGACGACGATCCCTGCGAGACCGACTGGATTCTCCGGGGCCATGCGACCTGGGTCTCGCCCGATGACGGCGAGTGCATCGACCCCAACCAGGATCCGGGGCAGATCGACCCCGGCCTGGGCGGGTGCCAGGGGCAGCAGCCCTGCTCCCTGTACCCCGGGGAGGGGTACGTCCTGGTCACGCCCGCGGTCGGCGACCACCGCGGGAGCGCGTTCCGCACCGAGCGCATCGAGTGGAACGACTTCCGGATGACGGCGACCGTGGAGCTCCGCGACGGCTGCGCGGGCGGCTGCTCCGACGGCATGGCGATCGTCATCGTGGGCACCGAGGAGCCTCCCGGCATCCCCGACCCATTCCCGGGCGGGGGGAGCATGGGCGCGACGGGGCTCGGGAACGTGCCCACGATGGTCTTCGAGTTTGACACCTGGCAGTGCAACACGGGGGACCGGGGCAACGACAACCACCTCGCGTTCGCGTGGCAGGTCGACGGCTTCCCGAACGTGGACTGGATCCCCGTCGACGTGTTCGTGCCGCTCGACAAGGCCCGCTACCCGATCAACAATCGGGAGCCCGCGCCGGCGAGCCCGAACCGCTGGTCCATCGAGGCGCTGGTGAAGAACGGCACCATCGCCTTCAACCTGGAGAACCAGGACATCGGGTTTCCCAAGACCCGCATGTACACCTACAAGATCGAGGACTTCGTGCCCTTCGAGGGCTACCTCGGCGTCACCGCGGCGACGGGAGGAGGCAAGCAGAACCAGATCCTGCACTGGGCCAAGGTGCAGGCTCTGCCGGCGGATTTCTGCCTCGACCCTCCGGCCTCCGTCACGCGCGCCGTCCAGCGTGCGCGCCGTCCGGAGGAGAGCTGCGGCGACTACGGCCCCGGGGACGTCCTCAGGGTGGAGCTCGTGATCGGCGACCTCCGCCAGGTGACCGGGGACTGCGGCGCGGCGCGCAGCATCGTCGTCCGTGAGAAGCCCCCGGAAGGGTGGGCCGTCTCCGAGGTCTCCGACGGCGGCGTGTATCCCGATCCCGAGAGCCCGGGAGCCATCCGGTGGATCGTCGAGGGGGCGAGCCTCGCCGACGGCAAGAGGCTGACCTACAACGTCACCGCCAGCGACTCCATGGACCTCTCCGTGGCCTTCAGCGGACAGGTCGTGGAGAACGTGCCGCTCTCCGAGCCGGTCGGGATCGCCGGCGACGAGACGATCTTCCGGGACACGCCCTTCGACGCCTGCGGCGGCATCCGGTGCTGGAACGTGCTGGGCGCGTTCTCCCAGCTCGGCGGCAACAACCCCGGCGACGACAACATCCGCCTCGATTACCTCACCGATGGCGAGATCACCGAGCTGGACTTCGTGTGGTACCCCGGCGCCCAGATCGCGACCGTCTTCGGCGGCGACGGGGTCTCCGGCGCCGCCTCGACGGGCCTCGTGGGCGGCACGAAGGGCCGCAACTCGAGCGGCGTCCCCGAGGTCTTCGCCTGGAACGACGGCGACGGCTTCATCGACCTCAACGAGGACGGCTTCGGGGGCGACCCGGACAACGTCATGGCGTACGCCCAGGCCTACGTCGTCAACACGACGGGCGCCGAGGTGCAGGTCACCATGGGGATCTCGAGCGACGACTCGGTCCAGGTCCTCCTCAACCAGGAGGAGGTCTGGATCCACTCGGTCCCGCGCGGCGGCTCGAGCGCCTGCGCTCCCCAGGACGTGTCGCCGGACGGATTCATCTTCACGAGCCCCCACGTGCTCAGAGCGGGCGAGAACAGCCTCATCGTGAAGGTCTTCGAGGGAGGCGGCCAGTGGAACTTCGCCTTGCGTTTCCAGGATGACCTCGGCGAGCCCATCACCGAAGGCTTGGAGGTGCGCAAGGTCCCGGCGGGAGTCTGCATCGTGCAGCCCTTCAAGGCCACGCGCGACATCGCGACCACCGAGACGGTCCTCATCGAGGGGCGGAGGCTCCCGAAGTGGTCCGACGGCGAGACGTATCCGGTCGCCATCGCGCTCTCCGATATCCGGACGCCGTCCGGCGGCTGCGCGGCGCCCTCGGCGGTGAAGGTCGAGGAGAACGTGCCTGCAAGCTGGACGCCGGGCGAGCCTTCGGACGGCGGGACCGTCGCCGGGACGAAGGTCACCTGGGACTTGACGGGCCCGCAGATCGCTGCCGGGAAGGTCCTGAGCTACAAGGTCAAGGCGGCCGGCGAGGGGGGCGCGGTGACCTTCAGCGGGAAGGTGACCGACCCGGTCGTGGTCAGCCCCGGCGCCGTGGTCGGCGAGAACACCCTCCAGAACCCGACGGGGCTCACGGACCTCTGCTTCATCCAGCGGTGGCTCCTCCTCGGGCCCTACAAGCAGCCGGGCGCCTTCGGCGCAAACCCCGGCGAGACGAGCATCCGCAGGGACCACCTGACGGACGGCGCCGAGGTGAAGGAGGTCGACATCGAGCCGAAGGCCGGCGACACGGTGAACACGAAGTACGGAGCTGGCGGCGCGCGGTCGACGGGCCTCGAGCCGACCTTGAACCCGGACCTCAATCCGGGCGGTGTGCCGACGTGGTATGCCTGGGAGGACGGCGACGACACGATCGACTTCACGGCGGTGTACCGCGGCGACGAGAACCAGGTCATGGCCTACGCGGTCACGTACGTCGAGCTGGAGGAGGACATGGTCCTCGACATCGGCCTGGGGAGCGACGACTCGATCCAGGTGCTCCTGGATGGGGAGGAGATCCACATCAACGACGTCGCCCGGGGGGCTGGCGGCACCAACGCGGTGCAGGACCTGGTCCTGGCCTCGAGCATGCCGGCCCTGAACCCCCTCCCGAGGGGAGTCCACAGGATCCTGGTGAAGGTCTTCGAGGGGAACGGCGACCATGCCTTCCGCCTCCGCTTCCAGAGACCCGAGACGGCCGAGGGGGTCTGCGAGGGGGTCTCGGTCTGCCTCGACCCCGGCGGGTGCAAAGGGGGGCCGCCGCCCGCCCGGTTCTACCGTGGCGACGCGGACTCCAACGGCCAGCTCCAGCTCACGGATGCGATCCGCATCCTGGGCTTCCTCTTCCTCGGTCAGGCTGCACCCGTCTGCCTCGACGCGGCCGACGCGGACGACAACGGCCAGCTCCAGCTCACGGACGCGATCCGGATCCTGGGCTTCCTCTTCCTCGGCCAGGCGCCGCCGGCGCCTCCCGGGCCCCCGGGCCAGGGCGCCCCTTGCGGCCCCGACCCGAGCCCCGAGGCTCCGGACGACCTGTGCGCCGCCTACGACAAGTGCGGAGCTTGACGCGCAGCAGGCCTCGTCGGCGACCCGAGGCCCTTCCTCGCCCTTGACTTGCGCATCCGGCGGCCTGTACACTCGCCGCTGTGCGAGCGAGGGGGGAGAAACGCCCTCCTGTCCACGCTTCTCCGTCGCCATGAGCTGAGAAATGGGTCCCTGCGGCGGCGAGGGGTGGCTCGCCGAGGGTCTCTTCGACGGACGTCCCGTCCATCCGGATCGCCTCCGCAAGGGAGGTAGGAAATGAAGCTCCTGCGCAGCTCCCGGCGCTCGTCCGGGTCGCGCTTCCCCACGCCCCGTCTCCGACGGCCGCCGCCGGCCAGGTTCGGCGGCTGTTGTCGTGGAGGGCGGCCTCAGGCAGGATTGACACTTTATCGGAGGTTGTGCTACGATCCGTTATTCACGAAATCACAAGGAATTGCCCGGCTTGGGCGCGGGCCCGCCTGCCGTTCCAGGCCGCCGCTCGGAGCCCGAGGCGCCGGCTGAGACCGCGCGCGGAGCGCCGCCACTGTGCGTTGAGAGAGTGTCCCTAGGCGTAACCACCTGCATGGCGGATCACCGTCCTTGCCTGCTCTCCCGCGAGCTGCGAGAGGCGTGACCGGGAAGACGTTCTATGGCGTTCCACACAATCTGGAGCATCGACGTGGGCAAGGCCGCCCTGAAGGCGGTCAAGCTGCGGCGCGAGCGGAACAACGTCGAGATCCTGGCCATCGACAAGGTGGACTACCCCGTCAGCGAGAATGGTGTGGAGACCGCCGAGCAGGCGAAGGAGGCCTTGAGCGTCTTCCGCACGCGCAACCAGGTGAAGGAGCCCGTGGTGGTGGCCCACCCGGGGCAGGGGACCTTTTCGAGGTTCATCAAGGTGCCGGCCTTCGACCAGAAGAAGGTCCGGGACATGGTGCGCTACGAGGCGAGCCAGCAGATCCCCTTCCCCCTCGATGAGGTGATCTGGGACTACCACGTCGTCAACAAGGAGTACCTGCCGGGCGAGGAGCGGGAGGTGGGCCTCTTCGCCGTGCGCCGGGAGACCATCGACGACTACCTCGTCGACTTCACGCGCGAGGGCCTCTCGGTCGAGATGCTCACGATCGGGTACCTGGGCCTCCTCAACTTCATCAAGTTCGACATCAACCCCCCCGAGCCCTCGATCGTCCTCGACATCGGCGCGGCCCACACGGACCTGGTCCTCGTCGACGGGCCGCGGTTCTGGATCCGGCCCCTGCCCCACTCGGGGAACGACGTCACGAAGGCGATCATGAGCCGCTTCAAGCTCGCCTTCGCCGAGGCGGAGAAGCTGAAGCTCGAGACGGGCAAGGCTCCCCAGCAGGCCGAGAAGATCTTCAAGGCCGTGATCCAGCCGAAGCTCCAGGACCTGGTCCAGGAGGTGCAGCGGTCGCTGGGCTACTACCGGAGCCAGGTGGGGGGCGACGTGAAGTTCACCAAGGTCTACCTCCTGGGGAACGGCTCCCGCGTCGTGGGGATCAAGCAGTTCCTCCAGGACCACCTCGGGATCCCCGTGGAGCGGGTCCACACGATCGGCCGGCTGCGCGTGAACCGGGAGGTCGACGTGAAGCTCCTCCAGGCGGAGCTCGCGGCCTTCGGCACGGCCCTCGGCATCGGGATCCAGGCCGTGGGGGTCGGTGCTTGCCAGGTGGATCTCGTGCCGCGCGAGGAGAAGCTCAGGAAGGAGGCGGTCCGGAAGCGGAAGCACGTCTTCTTCGCGGCCGCGATCATCGTGGCGGCGATGGCCGGCGCCTCGGGGATGATCCGGGGGAAGCTGGCGCAGCTCCAGACGGCCCTCCAGACGGCCAGGGACGACACGCCGCCCCTCTACGAGCGGGAGTGCAGGGAGCTCGAGCGGGCGACCAACGTGCAGCTCCTCTCGGTGATCGAGGAGCTGAAAGGCCTCGGGGAGCTGCGCCAGGGGGCGCTCGAGGGCCTGCGGTCCCTCGAGCGCGTGCTCGGCGAGGTCTCGAAGAAGACGCCGCCGCGGAGCGCCGTCGCCGTGGCGAACGACAAGCCGGAGATCGAGAAGGTCCGGGCCGAGCGCCTCGCGGCGCTCAGGGACCAGGTCTGGGCCCCGTACCTCAAGATCGAGCGCGTGGACTACCCCGAGGACGCGGCCGCCAAGAGGGGCTCGGGGGCGAGGGCCAGGGCCGCCGCGAGCGAGACGCCCACGGTCCCTGCCTACAAGTTCTCGCTCTACGCAGTGGTGAAGGAGGGCGAGAACGCCCAGGCCTCGGAGGACGCCGTGAAGAGCCTGCTCCGCGCCCCCCTGGAGCAGGACCTGGTCAACCGGCGGTGGACCAAGAAGCCCCAGGTCACGGCCCGGCCGGGCACCGGCGGGCACAAGGTCGTCTTCCACGTCCCCCAGGGCCCGGGAGGGGGCGGCGGGGGCGGCCAGTCCGTCCAGGCCCCCGAGGTCGAGCAGGAGGGGCAGCCCTTCTTCGGGTCCCTCCTCGAGTGGTACATGATGCCCCGGGATCCGCCCTCGCCGGCGCAGGCGGAGGCCGCCGGGAAGGTCGGGAAGAAGACCGGGAAGGGGACCGAGGACACCGAGCAACCGGACGAGGACACGAAGAGCCCCTAGGAGCTCCTCCAGGCACGCCGTCGAGACACCATGGACAAGCTGAAGCAGAACGCCTTCTGGATCGGGGTCGGGGGGATGGGCGTCGTCCTCGCCGTCCTCCTCTACTTCCTTGTGGTCGATCCTCTCATGAAGGTCGCGGACGTTCAGGCCGAGATCGATGCCAAGACGGACGAGCTGCAGAAGGCCGCGAAGCGCAAGCCCGAGGTCGCCGGCCGGGATTACAGGGACCACCTCCGGAAGCAGAGAGACCAGGTCAAGGATGCTCGCGACAGGGGGATCGAGGTCTACGACGGACTGGGGAGGGACTTCGACCGCTTCTTCGACGAGCAGGACACGCCGCCGGGTCTCTCCGAGTTCGCCGCGAGGTACAAGGACGATGTCGACAAGCTCGTCAAGGCCTACCGCGACAAGCACGCGATCAAGCCGCCCGAGGAGAACCCCGAGAGCATGCCCCCCAAGGTCGGCCTCATGCTCGACGGGCTCGTCGAGGAGAAGATCCCCCAGGCCATGAAGGAGCTCTGGGTCATCCAGGCCGTCTTCCAGGCCGTGGACAAGCTCAACCTCGGCGGCCTCAAGGAAATCGAATTCCCCGGCCGCAACGTGCCCGAAAAGGAGGTTCCGGAGTACAACCGCTGGGTCGACCCCACGGTGAAGATCGAGCTGCCCTTCTCGCAGATCGAGAACCTCCTCACGGAGCTCTACTCCGCCCCGCGGGTCCTCTTCCAGCTCGAGGAGCTCACCTGCCACAAGGTCCCCGAGAGCGTGGCGCCCTTCGTGAAGATCGACCGCCCGGAGAAGGTGAAGGCCGGGACGGACCCGAGCAAGGTCCGCTACGAGGACGTGGTCCTTGAGCCGCCCGTCGTCTGCGACTTGAAGCTCCGCGTCTTCGACTGGACCGGCGTCCCCGAGGAGAAGCTCAAGGAGAAGAAGGAGGCGGACGAGACGGACGACGAGGGCAAGAAGAAGAAGCCCAAGAAGAAGCCCGAGAAGAAGCCCGAGAAGAATAAGTAATCGCGGTTCTTCGCCAAGGAAGCGCACCATGCCGGAAGCAGAAGCCAACTGGAGCCAGCAGATCGACAAGATCTCGTACGGGGTCGCGGGCTTCGTGGGACTCGTCGTCCTCTGCATGCCGTTCGTCTTCAGCGGTTCCATGAACACGAACGACCTCGAGGTCGCGAGCGACGAGCTCAACAAGACGGTCAAGGCCATTCCCGACCGGCTCAAGCCGCATCCACCCGTGGACTTGAAGGACATCGTCGCTACCCAGTGGACCGCGGGGTCGTCCGCCACGCAGGACCCCGCCTGGCGCACCGAGATCGACCCGGTCGTGATCAAGCTCACCGAGAGCAAGGAGGGCGAGAAGTGCATCCACGAGCCGGGGGCCATCACCGCGATCGAGGTCGACCGGGACCCCGCGGCGAAGCGCGCCCACCTCGTCGTCAAGGGTCGCCCGAGCCCCAAGAACGAGGCGGTCGTGATCGAGCGCATGGAGCTCCTCCGCAGGGAAGACGGCGGCGAGCCGAGGCCGGTCCCGGACTTCAAGGCCACGGGCGAGTTCGAGCACAAGGACTCGACGGTCGTCCCCGGGAGGACCTACTCCTACAAGCTCGTGACCCACGCGGCCAAGGACCCCAAGGCCCCGGCGCACTTCTCGTTCGTGGATGTCGAGAAGCGCCAGGAGTCGGCCGAGCTCGGGCCGACGCCGCCCGTGCCCCACGAGTTCAGCCTCACCTTCAACAACCCCCAGTTCGAGGGCCTGGAGGCCCAGTTCTACGGGAGCCGGTTCACCTTCTTGGACTACAAGCAAGGCAAGGCGGTCACGGTGTACGGGAAGATCTACAAGGAGGGTGAAACCTCCCCCGACGGCCGCTTCGAGTTCTTCCAGGTCGAGCCGGAGAAGGTCACCGTGAGGGAGAAGGGCACGGGGGCGAAGCACCCCGTCGCGATCAACGCCCCCCCACGGCCCGTCGACCTCTGGTCGCCGGTGGTCCTGGCGCCCCCCGCGCCCCCGGAGGGCGCGGAGCCGGCCGTCGAGCCGCCCGCCAAGGGGAAGGACGGGAAGGAGAAGAAACCCACCAAGCCGGCCGCCTCTGCCAAGGGTAAGGTCGAGCCCAAGGGGGAGAAGAAGGTCGAGAAGAAACCCGAGAAGGACAAGAAGGCCGAGAAGGGCGGAGCGAAGAAGAAACCGAAGGGGTTCGGCTGATAGCGCTCCGAGGGCTCGGTCCCCAGGTTACGTCAGGTTCTTGCGTTAGAGGTTTTGAGGTTTGGCTCCGTAGGAAAGGAAGCGCACGCTGCGGCCGGACGGGCACCACGAGAGAAATCACTGGATTTCCAGCCTGCCAGGGAGGAAGATCGGACGTCAGCCGGTCCGGGGCGGACGGCCCTGCGTCTCCGGGGTGGCGCTTGGAGGCGCGGAGGCCGGCCCTCGGGGCCGCGCCGATCCCTCTTTCCATCCTACCGGTGGCATTCCTCGCCTGACCCGGTGTCGGGCTCCGGCCTCGGAGTCCGCGACCGGCGCCAGGTCCCTCCTTACGCCAGGCCGCAAGGCCAGTTTCAGCGCGACAACTCAGGATCCAAGGTCCGGGAGGCCCCTCCCGGAGGTTCTCCGACTCTGTCTCCCATGCCCAGCATGTTTCCGATTCCTCGAGCCTGCTCGCCGGGCTCCCCAGGGAGTGTGAAAGGGACTGTGATGAACGTTCCAAGGCTTCTCTCGCTGGCGGCGCTGAGCGCACTGCTCGGCGCCACGATCGCCACGGGTCCGTCCCTTGCGGGCGGCCCTCAGGAGGACAAGGACCAGGAGGACCTCGAGACCCTGCTCGAGGACATCTCCGAGGACTCGAAGGAGTCCGGCGCCGCCGAGGGGACCGAGGAAGGCTCCGAGGCCAAGGCGGAGGAGGAGGCCCCCGCCCCCGCGGAGGAGACCGAGGAGATGGTGCCCGAGGAGCCCGCGGGCGGGGAGGCCGAGGAGAAGACCGAGCCGTCCGAGGGTGAGGGCGACCGAGGAGGGAGCCCGAACGCGCCTGCCGAGGGCGGGCTCGGGGCCGAGGAGCCCGCCGAGGAGCCCGCGGAGGAGATGCAGGAGGTCCCCGAGGAGGCCGCCGAGCCCGAGGAGGCCGCCGAGCCCGAGGAGAAGCCCGCCGAGGAGCCGCCGGAGCCGGCCCCGGCCCCCGCGCCCGCGGCGAGGAGACGCGCCCCGGCGCCGCGGCCCGCGCCCCGCGAGGCGCCCGCTCGGCCCGGGTCGGACGCGGATGTCTTCAAGGAGATGGGGCTAACCCGCGAGGCCCGCGCGGAGGAGGCGAAGGAGCTCTATCGCCAAGCCGATGCGCTCTACAAGAACAGCGAGCTCGTCAAGGCCAAGGGGCGCCTCGAGCAGGCCGCCCAGCTCGACCCGGCGAACGAGGATGTCCAGCGGCTCCTCTCCACGGTGGGCTTCGAGCTGGGGGAGCCTCGCGGCACGACCGCCCAGGCGGCGAAGTGGATCTCGGAGGAGCAGCGCGTCCAGCGCGAGCAGGCGCGGACCGTGATCCGCCGCCTCCTCAACGAGGCGCGGGACTTCGAGCGGCCCGGGGTGGAGGAGTACGGGAAGGCCGTCGAGCGCTACGAGCGGGTGCTCGATGCGATTCGCAGCTTCCACTTCAACTTGAACCTCGACGAGGAGCGCAAGCTCGCCGAGGCGGGCCTCGAGAAGGCCAAGGAGAAGCACAAGCTCCAGCGTGAGGAGGAGGCCCGCAAGTTCAAGGAGATCGTGGACCAGCAGGCCGCGACGGAGCGCCAGTACTCGACACGCATCCTTCAGAACCAGATCCGCGAGCTCCGGCGCAAGGCCAAGGCCGCCGAGGACGACGAGGACTACGAGCGCGCGATCACGCTCCACGAGCGGGTCCTCTACATCAACCCCCGCGACCGGGAGTCCTTGGACCGCCTCGAGGTCCTGCGGGAGCTCCGCCACACTTTCAAGATGAACGAGCTCCTCCGCGAGCTGGCCGAGAACTACGAGCTGGCGCTCGTCTCGATCGAGGAGAGCTCGGTCATCTACCAGCAGATCTTCCGCTACCCGGACCCCAAGGAGTGGGAGCGGATCTCCCCCAAGGTCCCCTCGATCGAGGACGAGATCGCCGCCTCGGAGACGACGGTCGAGAAGGAGATCAAGCGGAAGCTCGACCAGGGCGTGACGGTCGAGTTCAAGGACGAGCCCCTCCAGGATGCCCTGAAGCAGCTCCAGGCGATCTCGGGCCTCACCTTCGTCCTCTCCAAGGAGGGCGTCGAGGCGGCCGAGAAGCCGGTGAAGCTCGAGGGCCTCGGCGATCTGCCCCTGAGGAACCTCCTCCCCCTCGTCCTCCAGGCGGCGGGGGAGGACTACACCTACGCGATCAAGGAGGGAGCCATCGTGATCGGCCCCAAGGCGAGCCTCAAGCAGCGCCAGTACCTCAAGTTCTACGAGATCAACGACCTGATCCAGACGCACCCGGACTTCAAGGCCCCGGGGGTCGCCCTCGATGAGCTCATGGGCAAGTCGACGGGCGGCGCGTCCCTCGACATCGACGTGGGCGAGCCGGCCGGCAAGGTGGGGCCTCTGGGGAGCGAGAAGCTCCTGGAGCTCATCAAGAAGGAGCTGGCCGGCGCCGAGGGCGAGGCCGAGGGGATCTCGATCCTCCAGGGGAAGCTCTCGGCGCGCACGTCCCTCGAGAACCACCTGAAGCTCGCGCGGCTCCTGGAGCAGCTCCGGAAGGCCACGGGCCTCATGGTGACCGTGGAGTCCCGGTTCCTCGACGTGCAGGACAACTTCCTCGAGGAGATCGGCGTGAACCTCGGCTCGAGCGGGTCGAACTTCCTCCCGAACACGATCCCCGACGCGGACGGGAGCGGGACCAGCATCTCGCCCGGCTGGGAGTACGTGCACCCCTCGGGCGAGTCGAACATCCGGGCCGCCACGATCGGCAACCTGAGCCAGCCCCTCGGCACGAGGGTCAACCCGTTCAACATGTCGTCGTCGGGCGGCGGCGCCTACCAGCTCAACGTGCTCAAGGCGGAGCGCTACCAGCTCGAGGCGATCCTGACCGGCGTGGCGAAGGAGCAGGAGATCCGGAGGCTGAACTCGCCGCGCGTCACGGCCTTCAACGGCCAGGTGTCGCACACGCTGGTCGTGAACCAGGCGGCCTACATCCAGGACCTCGAGGTCAACCAGACGGGCGTCATCCCGGTCATCAACCCCGTGATCGGCGTCCTCAACTCGGGCTCCATCCTCGAGGTGCGCCCCACCGTGAGCTACGACCGGAAGTACGTCGTGCTCGAGATCCAGCCGACCCTGGCCGAGCGGCTCACGCCGGAGCGCGCGGTCTTGAACCTGTCGGGCAACTTCACCGTCGTCCCGATCGAGTTGCCCGTCCTCTCGGTCACGAAGATCAAGACGACGGTCACGGTGCCCGACGGCGGCACGGTCCTCGTGGGCGGGCTGAAGCGCGAGATCCGCAACAAGGCGCAGTCGGGCATCCCCGGCCTCCTCGACATCCCCGTGCTCAACCTCCTCTTCGGGAGGAAGGGGGAGTCGACGCTGCGCTCGAACCTGTTCGTGCTGATCAACGCGAAGGTCACCATCGTCCACGAGGAGGAGGCGAGGCTCTTCGGCGCATGATCCAACGCACCTCCCGAGCCCATCTCGCCGCCCTCGCGCTGGGAGGGCTGCTCGCCGCGCGGCCCGCCCGGGGAGACTCGATCGAGCTCCTGAACGGCACGCGCCACGAGAACGTGCAGGTCCTCTCGGCCAAGTGGGACGAGCTCCAGTACAAGCAGGGGTCGAACCCGCCCGTCCGGCTCGAGGGCTCGCGCGTCGCGTCCATCGCGCGCGACTCGAACATCCTCCAGTCCCCGCGGGCCGCCCTCGATGCCGGGGAGTACCCGAAGGCCCTCCAGGAGCTCACCCAGGCCGCCGCCCGGGCCCCGACGGAGTGGGAGAAGGCCGAGGCGGCCTACAGGATCGGCCAGGCGCACCGGGGCGCGGGCAAGTACAAGGAGGCCGAGACGGCCTACAAGGACTACAAGACGAAGCACGGGGCCTCGAAGGACTGGTTCGTGCCGCACGCGACCGCGGAGATCGGCGAGACCCTCCTCGCCGCGCGGCAGCCCGGGACGGCGGAGCTCGCTTTCAAGGAGCTCGAGCAGTACGGCGGCCAGTGGGCGTTCCTCTCGAAGCTCGGCCAGGCCGAGGCCATGGTCCAGCGGGGCAAGACCGAGTTGCTCCCGGCGCGCACCCTCTGCGACCGGGTGGTGAGGGATAGCTCCGCCCCCCTGAGCTTCCGGCACCGGGCCTACGTGATCCGCGCGAAGATCTTCCTCCTCCAGGAACAGCCCCAGGGCGCGATCAAGGAGCTCGGCGACGCCTTCTTCTCGAGCGCGAAGTCGAGCGAGGTGGACTACTCGCCGGCGCGGGCCGAGGCGACGCTCCTCATGGGACGCGCCCACGTGGCCCTGGGCGGCAAGGAGAACCTGGAGCAGGCCGAGATCTGGCTCCTGCGCGTCTCGGCCCTCTACCGGCGCCACGGGGCGGTGTACGCGCAGGCCTGCGACGCCCTCGCCGAGGTCTACGAGAAGCTCGGGAACGCGGCGCGAGCGAGCGAATGGAAGAATGCCCGCCGGCAAGGGGCCGGCGCTGCGCAGGTGGCCGCCCCGGCCCCGGCGGCTCCGGCTCGGAAGAACGGCGGCAATGGTGTTGGCACTCCGAACAGTGCTTCCAAGAACGGCAACCGATGAGCCGCGTCCGAACGGCCGCAGCATTCGCCTGGATCCTCCTCGCGGCGCTCGCCTCGAGGCCCGGGGGGCTCCGCGCCCAGGAGGCGCCGGGCCCCGGGGCGGCCTCCGGCGGACCGAGGAAGAGCCTGGTCCAGTACATCGAGGAGGGGGGGCTGATCGGGCACTCGATCATCCTCTGCTCGATCGCCGGCGTGGCGCTGGCCATGGCGCTCGCGACGCAGATCCGCCGCGGAGCGGTCCTGCCGCCGCAGCTCCTGGGGAAGCTCGAGGCGCTCCTCGAAGCGGGCGACGAGGACGAGGCCCTGGCGGCCTGCCGGGAGTCGCCGTCCTTCCTCTCGGCGGTGGTCGCGCCCGGCCTCTCGAGGCGGAGCGAGGGCTGGGCGGAGATGGAGAAGGCCATGCAGGAGGCCGGGGAGGCCGAGACGGCCAAGCTCCACAGGAAGGTGGGCTACCTCTCGCTCATCGCCGGCGTCTCGCCCATGCTGGGCCTCTTCGGGACCGTCTCGGGGATGATCCAGACCTTCGACGTGATCGCGACCTCCGAGATCCAGCCGAAGCCCGCGGACCTCGCCGAGGGGATCTCCCAGGCCCTCGTGACCACCTACGAGGGGCTCCTCGTCGCGATCCCCATGACCGTGCTCTTCAACGTGTTCCGGAACCGCGTCGCGACCCTCGTCGCCGAGGCCGGCGCGGCCGTCGAGCGGCTCCTCGAGCCGTACCGGGGAGGTGAGGCATGAGGCTCGGCGGACCCGGGACCAGCTTCGAGACGCGGCTCGACATGACGCCGCTCATCGACTGCATATTCCAGCTCATCCTCTTCCTGGTCCTCACGACGCAGCTCAGCGTGCGTGCCGAGGACGTGGACCTGCCCGCGGCCCGCGAGGGGAAGGAGCCGCGGCACGGAGGGGAGGCCTCCCCGCCCCTCGTCGTGAGCATCGCACGGGAGCGCGGGGACGCCGGGGCCGCCGAGCGCGCCGGGCGCCTCGCCCTCGACGGGCGGCGCCTGAGCGCCGCGGAGCTCCGCTCGGAGCTCGCGAAGGAGGCCCGGTACGACGCCCTGCCCCCGCCCCAGGGGCGCGGCAGGGGCCGCGAGGACGGGCCGGGCGGCCTGAAGCTCTCGAGGCTGAGCGTCATCGTCCGGGCCGACCGGGGCGTCCGGGCCCAGCACCTGAAAGAGGTCTTCGAGGCCTGCGTCGAGGCGGGGATCTACAAGGTGAAGATCTCCACCGAGACGCCCCAACCGGGAGGGGATGAGTGAGTGCGTCTCGAACGATACGAGGACCCGCCGCAGCCCGGGGGCGAGATGACCGCCATGATCGACGTCGTCTTCCAGCTCGTCCTCTTCTTCGTCTTCTCGCTCAAGTTCCGGGCTCAGGAGGGGCAGCTCCAGGCGTACCTGCCGGCGGACCGCGGGCTGAGGCCCGAGGCGGCCTCGGCGCCAGAGGACAGGGAGGAAGCCGTCCTCCTGGTCCTCGGCTGGGAGCCCGCGGGGGGCGGGAGGGTGACCTGCCGCACGCCGCGCTTCCAGCGCCCCGACGGGCGCCTGGAGGAGGACTACGCCTTCCCCATGGCCTCGACCCCCGAGAGGGACGAGCCGGGGACGGTACTCTCCCCCCTCGGTCCCCCCGAGGGGACGGGACCCTTCGACTATGCCGCGCCGCGCTTCGACCGGGTCGAGGCCTTCCTCGCCGAGAGGAAGGCGGCCCTCGCAGGCCGGCGCCCCGGGCTCTCGGTGGTGCTCCGCTTCGACGAGCGGGTCCCCGTGCAGCCCATCGCCACGATCCTCGACATCTGCTCCCGGCTCCGGATCGAGAGCTTCTCGATGGAGCCGGTGCGCCAGGACGCACGATGAGACCCTCTGCGCCTTCGACACAGCCTTCCCCTCCGCCACGCGGACCAGGAGACATCCCCATGAGACCTCACACTCTTCGCGGTACTCTCCCCCCCCGACCCCCCCGAGGGGGCGGCAGTCGCTCCGTCCTCGCGACGGCGTGGCTCCTCGCGCTCGGGCTCCTCTCGCCCTTCGTCCTCCCCGGCTGCGGGGGGCCGGAGTCCCTGAGCGACCGCAAGAGGCGCTCCGAGGCCGCTCTCGAGGAGCTCGACGAGCTGGCCGAGCCCGCCGGGGCCGCGGCCGCCGAGCCGGGCGCCGAGCCGGACGGGGATGACCTGTCGCTCGAGGACCTCGACGCGCCCGGGGGTGAGGGCGACCGAGAAGGGAGCCCGAACGCGCCGGCCGCCGAAGAGCCGGCGAAGCCCGCGAAGCGCGAGGCCCCAGCCCGCACGGCGCGCCGCGAGGCGGGCCCGCGCGCCGAAGGCCGCGAGGCCCGGGAGGCTCGGGGATCGGGGGCCGGCGCGGAGGACGCGGAGGCCGAGGCGAGGCTTGACGAGCTGCGGAGGGACCAGGCGATCCGCCGGCAGGAAGCGCGCTACCACGTGGCGAAGGGCGACGAGCTCTTCAACCAGAACCTCTACGCGGAGGCCGTCAAGGCCTACCGGGACGCGCTGGACCGCGACCCGACGCTGGACGCGACCCGGGAGAGGCTCCACCAGGCCGAGACGTTCCTCGACGAGCGAGCGGGCACGGTCGAGGAGCTGACCGATGAGCTGCGCGCGGAGCAGGACGTGCGCGGACAGCAGGTCCGCCTCGAGATCCAGCGGAACGTCACGGACGGCGAGAAGGCCCTCGAGGCCGGGGACTTCGCGAAGGCCGAGGAGCACGCCTCGAACGCCGTCGACTCCCTCGCCCTCCAGACGGAGTACGACCCCGCCCTGAAGGCGCGCGCCACCGACCTCCTGAAGCGGGCCCGGGAGGAGAGCCGGAAGCAGCGGGAGGCCTCGGCGACGCGCCTGCGGGAGGAGGCGGATCTCCGGGCGCAGCAGGAGCAGGCCCACGAGGCGAAGGTGAAGTACAACCAGGTCCAGGAGCTGCTGCGCAAGACCTCCGAGTTCCTGCGCCAAGAGGACTACCCCAAGGCCATCGAGGCCTGCACCCGCGTCCTCGAGATCGAGCCCGAGAACCGGGTGGCCAAGTTCTGGCTCGCCGACGCGAAGGACCAGCTCCTCCGCGAGCGCCGCGCCCGCCTCGTCCGGGACCGGATCGACGCCACCAAGCGCGGCAAGGAGGGCTTCCTGGTGGCCCAGAACCCGCAGGACACGCCCTTCGACTTCCCCGAGGGCGAGGAGTGGGAGCTCATCCGGAGGCGCGGCGCCACGTTCCAGTCGCTCCGCCTCGAGGATCCGGAGCCGATCCGGAGGATCAAGAGCGCCCTCGAGGTCCAGGTGGACCTGTCCTTCGACAAGACCCCGCTGGCCGACGTCGTGCAGCAGCTCCGCACCGTCACGGGGGCGAAGATCATCGTCGACCCGGCGATCGATGCCCAGAGCCAGACCGTCACGGGGGACTACCGGGGCCTGTCCGCGAGCAACGTCCTCAACCTCATCCTGGAGAACGTGGGGCTCTCCTACGTCTTCAAGGAGAGCGTCCTCTTCATCACGAACGCGGGCCAGAAGGCGGGGACGACGGAGTTCGCGATCTACAACGTGTCGGACATCCTGAACAAGATCCGGGACTTCCAGGGCCCAGAGCTGATCCTGCGGGCGGCGAGCGACCAGCAGACGGCGCCGATCTCGTTCACCGCCGAGGTCGAGGAGGAGGAGTCGCAGCTCGAGCCGGAGTCGCTCGTGCAGCTCGTCCAGGACAGCACGGGGGGCGAGGAGGCCTGGGCCGAGCCCAACACGATCGAGTTCCACGCGGGCCAGTTCCTCGTCAACGCCACGCGCGAGCTCCACGAGCAGATCCAGATGGTCCTGGCGAACCTCCGCAAGGACTCGGACCTCTTCGTCGTGATCGAGGCGAGGTTCATCGACGTCAACGACGACTTCCTCGAGGACATCGGGATCGACTCCCGTTCCCTCGGCATCGGCAACAACTACGGCACGCCCTTCGGGAACATCATCAACGACGCCCGGACGGGCGGCCAGGACCTCGGCGCGGTCAAGCAGGGCAGCCCCGTGCGGGACGTGACCCTGATCATGGGGCAGGACCGCTGGGCGGGCCGCGTGCGGCACATCATCGACGGCTTCGCCGGCGCGATCCGCGGCGAGCGCCTGACTGCAGGGAACGGCATCTCGGGCCTCACGCTCCAGTCGACGTGGCTCGAGCCCTTCCAGATCAACACGATCCTCCGCGCCGTCCAGGAGAAGGGCGACGTGCGGCAGCTCACGGCCCCCGTGGTCACGGCGCACAACGGGCAGAGGGTGTTCGTGAGCGTCATCACCCAGAGGGCCTACATCGCGGACTACAACCTGGTGAGCGGAGGCACGGGCTTCGCGATCATCGAGGTGGCGGACCCCGAGGTGCAGACCTTCCAGGAGGGCGTGATCCTCGACGTGGACCCCGTGATCTCGCACGACAAGAGGTACGTGACGCTGGACGTCCGGCCGACCCTCGCGACCCTGATCGGCGGCGTGATCTCGACGATCCTCGTGAGCCTCGGGAGCTTCACCAACGTGGCGTTCCAGGTGCCCATCGGCGTGCCCGAGATCTCGCTCCAGCAGTCCTTCACGTCGGTGACAGTCCCGAACGGCGGCACGGTGCTCCTGGGCGGGTTCAAGAGCTTGAACGAGATGAGGTTCCAGTCGTACCTGCCGATCCTGGGGAAGATCCCGATCATCAACAACCTCTTCCGCAGGAAGTCGCAGCTCGTCGAGCGCCGGAGCCTCGTGATCCTCCTCTCGGTGAGGATCGTCGACCTCCGCAGCGCCGAGGCCAGGACGTTCAACGCCGAGTAGCGGGCCGAGGCCGGGAGGGCATGCCTCAGGCCGCCGGCTTGGGCGATCGAGCGGCCAGCGCCCTCGCGAGGGCCTCCAGGACCTCGACGCCCTTCGCCGGCTTCGTGAGGCGGTGGGAGGCTCCGGCCTCGCTCCACCGCGCCTCGGCCCCGGGCTCATCGAGGTCGGCGCTCAGCAAGACCCAGGCGTCCGGGAAGCCAGGCGCCTCCCGGAGCCGCCTCGCGGCCGACCGTGCCTCCTCTCCGCCCAGGCCGGCGTCGAGCACCAGGGCGCCGGCGGGCCTTCCCGCCGCGGCCGCCGCCTGGAGCCAGGCGGTCGCGGCGTCCACGCCCGCCACCGCCTCCACGTCCATGCCCGCCCCGCGCATGCATGCCTCGAGGGCCTCGCGGCAGGCGGCCCCGCCCGCCACGACGAGCGCCCGCTCGCCGCGGAGCAGGTCCGCGAGCCCCGGCGCGAGGTCCGCGCCGGCCGCGACTCCGAGCCCGAAGCGCGCGCTGAAGTGGACGGCGGCCCCCTGCCCGGCACGCTCCTCGGCCCAGACCTTGCCGCCCAGGAGCTCGGCGAGCTGCCCCGCGAGCGAGGTGCTCGGCGGTGGGACGGAGCCCGCCCCCGGCCCCGCGCCCTCGACGGTGAAATGGAGCTCGACGCCGGCCTCCGAGGTCGATTCGACCGCCACGCGGAGGACGACCTCACAGGCCTCCGCCCGCTTGATCGCCGCGCCCGCGAGGTTGATGAGGACGTGGCGGAGGCGGTCGGGATCACCGACGAGGGCGTCCGGGACGGAAGGCTCGACCCTCTGGACCAGGTCGACGCGCCTCTCGCGGGCCCGCGAGGCGAGGAGCTTCAGCGCGTCGCCGGCGAGGTCGCGCAGCTCGAAGGCGATGGGCCAGGACTCGCGCCGTGCGAGCCCGAGCTTCGTGTAGTCCTGGATCTCCTCCAGGATGGCGAGGAGCCCTCTGGCGGACTCCTTGACGGTGTTGAGGTAGCCGCGCTGCTCGGGCAGGAGCCGCGTCTCGAGCGCGAGCTCCGTCATGCCCAGGATCGAGTGGAGAGGGCTCCGGATGTCTTCGCCCACCCGCGCGAGGAGCTCGCTCTTCGCCCGGTTCGCGTTCTCGGTCAGCTTGTGGGCCTCCTCGGACTGGCGTCTCGCCTCGAGGACCTCGCCCTTGTGGGCGTCGAGCGCCTGCGCCCTCGCCGTGGCGCTGCGCTGGTGGCCGACGGACTGGTCGCGCAGCGCCCGCACCGACCGCGACACCTCCCCGGCCATGAGGTCGAGGGCCCGGGCCAGGTCTCCGATCTCGTCCCGGGACGCCAGGCCGCTCCGGGCTCCGAGGCGCCCCTCCGCGATCTCCCCGGCGGTGCGGGCGAGCTACCCGAGGGCGCGCGTCAAGGGACGAGCGAAGAGGA
>JACQVW010000199.1 GCA_016209535.1 Planctomycetota bacterium
GCCAGCGGCCGCGGCTCCCAGGGGGGCACGGGTCCCTTCCAGCCCGGCGGCGCCGTGCCTCGGATGGCGAGCGAGTACTTGCCCCCCTCGCTGTACTTGATCCCGATCTTCACGCCGGCCTCCGCCTGCTCGAGCCGCTGGAACTCCTGGATCGCAGCGGTCATCCTCCGCGTGTCGCCCGACTTCACGTAGACCTCCCGCAGCCGCCAGTGGGCCGAGGCGAAGGAGGGCTGGAGCTTGACCACGGCCTCCAGGAGCGCGCGCGCCTCCTCGAGGCGGTTCGCCTCGAGGAGCCCCACGGCTTTCTGGAAAAGGACGTGCGGGTCCGCCGGGTCCAGCGCGGCCGCCGCCTCGAAGTCCCGCAGCATCTCGACGGGCTTGTTCGTGTGCTGATAAAGCATGCCCCGCGCCACGAGGGCATGGACGCACCTGGAGTCGAGCTCGAGGGCCCGGGTGAGCTCGCGCTCCGCGACCAGGAGGTGCTCGTTCTGGAGGTTGAGGGCCGCGAGGCCCAGGTTGACGTGGGCGGCGACCCATGCCGGGTACGCTCGGGCGAGCTTGCCGAAGACCTTGCTGGCCTCGGAGTAGTTGTATTGCTCCAGGAGTGCGACGCCCTGGTTCATGGCCGCCACCGGGTCCGAGGCTCCGCCCTCCGCCGGAGTGCACCCCGGGAGCGCGAAGAGCGCCACGTGAAGGACCAGTAGCCCCCCGATCGTCCTCGCCGCCATACCGGACCCTCCCGATGGTTTTCTCGCGTCCATGGATTTGCCGCCTCCCGTGCTCCCGCTTAGAATAAGCCCTCTCGACCGGGAAGAGAACAGCATCTCCCCTTCGTTCTCCGTCAAGAATCGACCGTGGACTGCCGTGACGAGCTGAGATTCGAGGGCCCCAGGGCTCGGAAGCCCATCGCCCTTCCCAGCGAGCTGTACTCCTTCTGCGAGGAGGGTCCGTTCCAGGCGTGCTCGGCTTGCTGCCGGAGCCTCGGTGACGGAGGCCTGTACCAGGTCCAGAAGGTGATCCGGGGGAAAGAGGTCATCTTCGAGATGGCGATCTGCGAGGCGTGCGCCCAGGGGCTCTGCTGCGAGTTCTCCGAGGAGTCGCTCCAGGCGATCAAGGGCTTCCTCCTGTCGAGCTTCAAGCCCTCGCCCGAGACCTGCCACTGCCATTTCTGCGGCTTCCCCCGGCCCCTCCTCTCGGGCTACACGCTCGTGGGCACCTGCAGCTCGCGGTTCCTCGTCGTGCCCACGATCCTCCTCTGCGACCGGTGCGGCGAGCAGCTCCAGGCGCGGATCTCCAACAAGACGCGGGAGGTCCAGGAGGACTTCGTGCGAAGCACGTTCCCTGGAGTCCCGGCGGACATGGACGTGAGCCCGACCTTCGGCGGCATCCTCTAGCGCTGTGGAGCTCCCGCCCGCGGCGACGCCGGGCGGACCCCTAAGGTTTCCGGTAGAGGAGCCACCCGTCACCGTAGAAGCCCGCGTCCTTCCAGACGCCGTAGGAGTACGACGTCCCGAGCACGTCCGCCACGGCGAGGATCGCGCCGACGAGGACCTCGGCGTCCTCTTCGCCCGTGCCTCTTGCGGCCTCCGCGAGGGCGGAGAAGTTGGCACGGATGTAGTCCGGCGTGCTGTAGCCGACCATGGCGGCCTGCGCGGGCAAGCTCGCAGCGACCCGCTTGAAGTCCTCGCTCTCGGCAAGCCCGGAGCCCTTCTCCGCCGTCCTCCCGATCACCTTGTCGACCTCCTCCTTGCTCCCGGCCAGGAGCTGCTTGTCCACCACGGCGAAGGCGATGTCGAAGCTCCCGAAGCCGAGGACGTAGACGTCACGGTCCTTCACCTTGCTCGCCTCGAGAGCCCCCTGAGGGCCCGCCGAGAGCTTCTTGAGGACCTTCAGGATCGGGGCCTCGTCGCGCAGCTCCAGGGCGAAGCCCAGGCTCGAGAACGGGTTGTCGGCGTTGACCGTGCCCGAGAAGGTGTACGCTCGGCGTCCGAGCCCCCCGACGATCTCCGAGAGCTTCGCCCCGCTGAGCTGCTCGAAGAAGAGGTCCACGTCCGTGGCCGGCCCGCGGAAGGCCATCGCCGTCTGGGCGATGTCCTTCACGATCTTCCCCAGGTTCTCGGGGTTCAACGCCACGCCGCTGAAGGTCTTCGCGTTGGCCGGGACGAGGGCCGGCGGGGCCGTCGTAAACGCGTCCGCCTTGAAGACCGAGAGGATCCCGTCGGAGCCCCCGGAGTTGTGGAGGAAGAACGTTTCCCGGAGCCCGCGATCCTCGACGCTGAGGGCGACGGCGGCGCCGTTGAAGCTCTTCCCGAAGAAGAGCGCGTCGAACTTCTGCCAGAAGAAGGCGAAGAAGGTGGTCGAGAGGGCGCTCGAGATCGAGCCCGTGAGCCCCTTCACGTTGAGGTAGGCCAGCACGTCCCCCGACCCGA
Organism: Planctomycetota bacterium; assembly: GCA_016209535.1. Lineage (GTDB taxonomy): Bacteria > Planctomycetota > UBA8108 > UBA8108 > SXIK01 > JACQVW01. Next base: position 2,430 of record JACQVW010000199.1, read on the forward strand.
TGAGCTTCTGCGTCTCCTGGAACGTGGGGCTCGCGAGGAGGGAGCTCGCGCCCGGCGCGTCGACCTTGCCCATGCAGGCCTCGAGGAAGGCGCGGCTCAGGCTGAAGTAGAACCGGCCTCCAAGCTCGCCGAAGTGGACGACGACGTCCGGCCTGCCCCGCCCCTCCTGCGATCCCTCGTCGCCCGCGCCCTCGGAGTCGTCGTCGCCGGCGCCCTTCTTGCCCTGCTCATCCTCGCCGCCCTTCGCCGCGTCCTGCTCGTCGGGCGCGGCGAGGTCCGAGCCTCCGCCCTCTCCCTTGGAGCCCTGCGCCCCGCCCTCGGGCTTCCCCTTCTCCTTCTCCTTCTCCGGGCCCTGGCCGGAGCCCTTCTCGCCAGGCTTCTCCCCGGCCGAGCCCTTCCCCGCGGGGGCCTTGGCGGGCCGCTCCCGGATGCTCGTGATCCTTCCGCCCTGGAAGTCCTTCGTCTCCTTCACGGCCCCCTGCTTCTCCGCGTAGGCGAAGAGCTTCTCGAAGAGCTCGCGCACCCGGGGCGCGGCGCTCCCCGCGTCGGCGGCGACGAGGAGCGGTACCTGCTCGGGCTTCACGTCGGGCGGCTGTCCGATGGAGAGCCCCTCGCCGATGGCGCTCGCGAGGCTGTCGAGGTTTCCCACAGCGATCACCCACTCCCCGTCCAGGGACAGGAGGAGGTCGAAGGGGTCGAACCCGAGCTCCGCCTTGGCCCCCGCGAGGCCGCCCTTGGCCTCCTCCTCGATCCTGGCGGTGAGCCGCTTGACGTCGGGGTGGTCCCTCAGGGCATGGAGCGGCGAGGCCTTGATCCTGTCCAGAGTCCCCTTCACGCTCGAGGCGTGAAGGAGGAGCGTCGTGTCCTTGGGCAGCGCGTTGAGGAACGTGGCCTTGACCTCGGTCTTCGCGGCCTCCTGGGCCCGGAGGGCCGGCCCGAGGACGCTCAGTAACGCGGGCAGGAGAAGCTGGGTCGCCACGGAAAGGGTACGTTCGGTGACTCGCCGGTGCATGAGGGGCTCCTTGGACGGGTGCTGGGTTTCTTCTCGGAATCGAGCCGGACGGGCCCGGATCTTAGGTCTCCCCCAATCGGGGCGCAACCAGATTCCCCGGCGGAGGCCCGCTCAGGATGCACCTCGAGGACCCGCGGGGCAAAGGACTCCGACAGGGCTCCGACAAGTAATTACACCGCCGCCCTCGCCCGTGGCGGATCTCTCTACAGAGCATCGCCGGAAAACGCCTCGAGCCCGACACATCCACCACGTTCCAGCGCTACCCCGGAGCGGAGGAGGCTCGAAGACCGCGTACAACCACACTCCGGAGCCCATGGCAACGAGTTTGCAAAGCCCCGGAGCCGTGGATCGCGCTCTCTGGAGCGCCGCGCCCCTCCGCACGGAGGGGGACGGTCCGCCGTGTACGGCTCCGGTGCCGGAGCCGAGCGACGGAGCCGGTCCAGCTTGAATATCAGGTTTTGCGCGCCCGCGTTGACGAAACCGGCCGGTCGAACTAGGACCGGCCGGTTCTCTTGGGGTGCCCGGAGGTTCCCCCGAGGCGCTCCCCCGCTGCGATACCTCGAGCTGGCCGCCGGGCCCGCGGAGCCCCTGTCCGGGAAAACCACACTTCGCCCGGACCCAGAACCTGCAAGACAGCCCCCTGCAAACCCTGTATCCTGGTCACCATGGTGTTCCGCAGCGCCCGCGCCCAGCCCGCCGCAGCGGCGGCAGAATACGAAGAGCTCGCCCGCTGGGTGCCCGCCGATCGCCTCATCCTGGACCCGTCGGAGCTGCGCGTCTACGAGTGCGACGGCCTCCCCCTCCACAAGGAGCCTCCCGGGGCGGTCGTCCTCTGCGCGTCGCGCGAGGAGGTGATCGGCGTGGTCCGCTGGTGCCACGAGCGCCGGATCCCCTTCGTGCCTCGCGGGGCGGGCACGGGCCTCTCGGGGGGCGCCACGCCCGTCCCCCGCGGCGTCGTGATCGACTTGAACCGGATGCGGCGCATCCTCAAGGTCGACGTCGAGAACCGCTACGCCGTCGTGGAGCCCGGGACGATCAACATGCGGGTCACGCAGGCCGTGGAGGCCCAGGGCTACCACTACGCTCCGGACCCCTCGAGCCAGAAGGCCTGCACGATCGCCGGGAACGTGGCCGAGAACTCCGGAGGCCCCCACTGCCTCAAGTACGGGATGACCACGGACCACGTCCTGGGCATCGAGGTCGTCCTCCCCGACGGCGAGGTCGCCCGCCTCGGAGGCCCCCTCGCGGAGCCCCCCGGCTACGACCTGGTGGGCCTCTTCGTCGGGACCGAGGGGACCTTCGGCGTCGTGACAGAGGTGACCGTGCGCTTGACGCCCAGCCCCCAGAGCGTGCGGACCTACCTCGCCGTCTTCGACGACATGAGCCTCGCCTGCAGGACCGTCGCCGAGATCACGCGCCAGGGCATCCTGCCCGCGGCCCTCGAGATCCTCGACCGGCTCACGATCCAGGCCGTGGAGGCGTCCGTCTTCCGGGCGGGCTATCCGCAGGACGCGGCCGCGGTCCTCCTCGTGGAGCTCGACGGCTTCGAGGCGGGGATGGACGAGGACGAGGAGAAGATCCGGAGGATCGCCCTCGAGAACCGGGCCATCGAGCTGAAGGCCGCCCGGGATGCCGCCCAGCGGATGCAGCTCTGGAAGGGGAGGAAGGGCGCCTTCGGCGCCATGGGACGGATCAACACGGACCTCTACGTCCTCGACGGCGTCGTGCCCAGGACCCGCCTCGAGGAGACCCTCAACGAAGTGTACGGGATCGCCCGCAAGCACCGCGTCACCGTCTCGAACGTCTTCCACGCCGGAGACGGGAACCTCCACCCCAACATCTCCTACGATGGCCGGGACCCCGAGGAGACCGCCCGGGTGCTCGCGGCGGGTCGCGAGATCCTCGAGGCGTGCGTGCGGGCGGGGGGAAGCATCTCCGGCGAGCATGGGATCGGCGTCGAGAAGGTGGACTTCATGCCCCTCCTCTTCGGCCCGGACGACATCCAGCTCCAGAAGGACCTCCGCCTCGCCGTCGATCCCCTCGAGCTCTCGAACCCGGGGAAGATCTTCCCGGACTCGCGATCCTGCATCGAGGTCGGCAAGCGCCGCTGGAAGGAGATCCCTCTCTGATCTCGGCCGAGGGCCCGCCCGTGAGCAC
>JACQVW010000200.1 GCA_016209535.1 Planctomycetota bacterium
CCACAGGCCCATTCAGCCTCACGAACCGGACCGCCGCTACCCTGGCCTCACGCGGGGCGAGCAGCCGGCCTCTGAGCAAAGCGCGTTAAGCCAATTGCGCGCGTGGGAATCCAGGCTAGTCTCGAGTAGAACTCTCGCCGACGAACCTCGCCAGGTCAAGCAGTCGGTGTCCGCCGAGCTTGCTGCAAGGAGGGTAACCATAGAAGCGTAGGGCTCTTTCCTGAGGGGGCATTCCTCGGCTATAAGCATGTCCCATGCCCGTGCTCCCCACCCTCCTCCGCTCGACCTACCGCCTGCTCCGGCGGACGGCGCCGCGAGCCGACGCCTACGACGTCGCCTGGCACGGGCCGTACTTCATCCCGCGGAGCGGAGAGTGGCACCCGACGCACTTCCTCCTCTACGACCACCACATCTACGCCACGGTGACCCTCGGGTGGCGGGACCACCGCTTGACCTGGCACGTGGGCACCGACGAGGTCCGCCTCGAGGGGGGCGGCGGCTGGACCTCCTGGAGCGACGAGGAGCTCTGGCGCCGTGTGCTCGAGCAGGTCGTGCGGCGGCTCCGCGAGGCGGTGCGGCGCCCCGACCGCTACAACCGCCGCGTCGAGCGGCTCCTCCCCCTCGCCTGCCGCACGGGGAAGATCGAGCGGCGCCTCACCTGGCCGCCCGGCAGGCGGCCCCCCGTGGCCGCCGCGAGGATCGCGAAGCTCGAGAGGCGTCTCCCCGAGGCTGCCGGCCGCTCGGGCCTCCCCGAGTTGACGCTCTCGCGCTACCTGAAGACCGCCGCGGTCGCCCTCGACGCGGCCTTCGACGACCTCGAGGGTCTCTCGGCGCTCCAGAAGTACCGGAAGCGCGCCGACACGCGGCACGGAGGGCTCCTCGACGTCCCCGCTCGCGACGGCCAGGCTTTCGCGAAGTGGTACCGGTCCCCCGCCTGGCGGGGCTGCCACCCCTGGGAGATCGTCTTCGGCCACCCCCACGGGATCCTCCTCTCCCCGCTCGAGAAGGAGGGCAAGTGGAGCTTCTGGCTCTCGGTGGACACCCTCGGCTTCTACGTCGAGGCGTTCCAGATGGCCGAGGCGCTCGCGAAGGCAGGAGTGCCGTTCAAGTTCCACGACGCTCCCGGAGTCCTCGCCGCGCTGAGGGGCGCCGACCTCGTCGAGGTCGGCCCCTTCTACGGACAGATCGGCCTCGAGGACCTGGAGCAGGCCCGGCCGGGCGCCCGCAAGCTCGTCCGGTGGGACCCGCTCACGCCGATCGCTCTGGCCGGGGACGAGGACACGAAGCGCATCGAGCACGTGGAGAAGACGGGGAGGCCGATGCCGAGGGAGGAGACGGCAGGCGTGCCGGAAACGAAGGCCGAGTGACGAGGCAGCGGCGGTCCGCGGCGCCGGGCAGAGGGCGAGGTGTGCGCCTCACCCCGCGCACGGCCCGAACGCCGTGCACTCGAGAGCGTCCCCGCCGGTCGGATCCTCGCCGCAGCCGGGGAAGGGCGCCGGCGGCGGCAGGCCGCCCAGGAACAGGCTGTTGAGGAGGTAGACCGGGTCGGCGATGTTGAGGAGGCTATCGTCGTTAGAGTCCGCCGCGTCAGCGCATCCGGGCTGCGGGCCGCCCAGAAAGAGCGCGTTCAGGACGAAGACCGCGTCGGCGATGTTCACCTTCGCGTCGACATTGGGGTCGCCGCGGACGAAGGTCGTCGCAGGCGGGGCGCAGAGCTTCTCGGTCGCCGGCGTGGCGAGCACCATGACCCCGCGGCCGCCTTCCAAGGCCGCGGTGAGGATGATCTGGCCTCTCTCGTTGAGGGCTGTCCCGATCCAGGGGTGGCCGATGCCGTCGGGGAGCTGGCTCAAGTAGTCCGGAGGCAGAAGCGCGAGGACGGTCCCGATGCCGGGAAGCTCCTTTCCAGTCCGCACCACGGGTCGGATCGCGCCCTTCGACCAGAGGAACAGCCCCTGGTCCGGCTCCTTCTCGCCGTCGCCGTCGATGTCCAGGCTCCGCGAGTCCAGGGTGGCGTTGAACGCAACGTCGCCGCAATCGTTGACGTCGCTGCCGCCCACGAAGAAGCTCGTGGTGACCACCTTGCCGCCGCCAGGCATCTCGTCGAGCGGCCGCGCGATGGGGATCACCTTTCCTCCGGAGTAGAGGAACACCCCGAGGGCCTTCCCGAAGGCGGTCGGATCGCCCGGCGTCAGGTCGCCGAAGAAGACGACCTCGCCGCGGTTGTTGAGGGTCGGCCCGAACGCGAGGTGGTAGGTCCCTCCGCCGGGAGCCTCCTGCCCCTGGAGGGCGACGGGGACGATCTCGTCGCGGCCGGCGGGCTTGAAGTAGATGCTCTCCGCGCACGGGATGAGCCCGCTGACAAAGAGACAGGGGTCCGGGCTGACGTGCGCGCCAAAGGCGATGTCCCCCCGATCGTTGATCCACGGGTTGACGGCGAAGTCGAAGACCTTCCCGCCGGGAGCTGCGTCCCCAGGGCACACGACCTTCGAGATCTCCCCCGTGGCCGGACTCCAGGTGAACACGCCCCAGCCCGAGCCGTCGCCGGTGGGGCTCACCGGCGCGTCCTTCACGATCGCGGCGAAAATCACGGTGCCCTCGTTGTTGACGACAGGGTGCGTTGTGCAGCCGCCGAAAGCGAGGCCGCACGGCGACATCCGCCCCGAGAGACCGACGGCGCTCACCTCTCCGAGGGACTCGGAGAAGAAGAAAAGCTCCGCGTCGCCCCCTTCCATGGCGAAGCAGAAGCACACGTCGCCGGGCTCGTTGAGGGCCACGGTGCCGTAGAAGAAACTCCCGAAGGTCCCTTGACCGGGAGCCGGCCTTCCGGCCTGGGCGAGCACCTTGCGCGTGCCGTCCGGGTAGCGCTTGAAGGCGCCTTCGCCGAAGATCTGGCACTCCTGACCTTCCGCTTCCAGCCGGCAGAGCTCTGCGCCGAACGCGACCTCGCCGCGGTTGTTCAGGGACCAAGGCTCGAGGTCGAACGCGAAGCGCACCTTGGGGTCGTCGAGGAGTTGCTGGCCGAGCTCAGCCAACAACTCGAAGGTGTAGTCCCCCACGGGGTCTCCGCACAGGCCTCGGGCCGCGAGGAGCATGTTGCAGACCAGAATCGACACCGAAGCCCGCTGGTAACCGATGCGCATGTTGCCTCCCTCCTCCAAGTCGTCAGTGTCCGCGTAGTCCCTTGAGAGCCACCACGTAAGTGCCGAAGCGCGAGATGGGGAGCTCAACTCCTTGGCCGCCCTCGAGCTCGACGAGCTTGAGCTGGCCGGCCTGGAGCTGGAGCGCAATTCCAACTTCCTGATCGGGATCCTTCCGGAACACCCGCAAGCAAGCCTCGAGATCCTCGCAAGCCTTGAGGACATCTGCGGGCAGACCCGATTCGGTGTCCCGCAGCCGCAAGGTCAGCTTGGCGGGCGCGTTCAGCTCCGTGCGCTCCTTCAGGACGGCCACCGTGTCGGTGACCACCGTGAGCGACTCCTCGGGGGCGGAGCGCCTGGGGAGATCGAAGAGGGGCGCGGGCATGATGCAGACCTGGGTCGGGCTGGAGAAGGCCCCCTCCGGCAGCTCGAGACGGTACCTTGGAGGCCTCCGCGGGTCCAGGAAGCATAGCTCCTCCCTCGGGGTGGCGCCGGGCTCGACGACCCTGTTCGCGTGCGGGACCAGGTAGCGCTGGCGGAGGAGGGCGACCTTGTCCTCTGCAAGGCTCGCCACCACGGCATCCAGGAGGCCGTCGCCGTCTTGGTCCCCGACGGCGAGCGCCCGAGGCCTCTTGCCCGCCTCCAGCTCGGCCGTCCACCGGAGGCCGTCCGCGCCCCCCTGGAGGTACGTGATCCGATCCGCGGCCTCGATGGCCAAAAGCAAGTCGGGAAAGCCGTCTCCGTTGAGCTCCCCTGAGGCGAACGCCACGGAGGAGCCCGCGGATCTCCTCAGGTCGATCCTTTCCGGAGCTCGAAAACCCCGCGGACCGCCTCGCGCCTGCGTGAGCCACCGAGAAGCGCCGGCGACGGCGATGTCACTGTACCCATCGGCATCGAAGTCGGCGCTCGTGCCGGCTGCAGGCCGCTCGTCGAGCTGAAGGGCCTCGCCCGCCGGTTCCAGGCCTGAGCCTCTCCCCCGCATCCAGGTCACCGTTTTCGATCCCCCGTTGAGGGCGGCGATGTCGAGGAGACCGTCGCCGTCGTAGTCCCCCCTCAAGAGCCCGACCGGCTCATTCACTGCGCCCAGGGACGCGCCGGTCCGCTCCAGGCCATCCGGTCCGCCTGGCACGAAGGTCAGTGCCTGTGCGCTGCTCCTCGTCCCGACCGCGTCGAGGTGGGCGTCGCCGTCGTAGTCGCCGGGGACGAAGATGATCCGGTCCTCGGTCAGGCTCGCCTGTCCCTCGAAACCTTTATATCGAGTAGGACTCCTTGAGCGGATCGGCGCCGCCCTTCAGGAGGAGGAGGCTCGCCGATCCGAGCTTCTCCATGAGCACGTCGCCAAAGCGGTCGTCGCCGAAGCGTCCGCTCGACAGGATGGGAGGCGTCGTATGAAAGCCAGCCGCAGGGACGCCGAAGGACCTGGAGTAGGTCGGACCGGCTGGACCTCCCTTGAGCAGGGTGGCGCGGGAAGAGTCCCTCGGAGCGCTCACGACGAGCACGTCCCCATACCCGTCATCATCGAAGTCGCCGCTCGCGAGCCCAGCGGGGCGGGGCGATTCCTTCGTCTCGATCTCCCGGACGCGCGTCAGGCCCCCGGGCCCGCCCCTGAGGTAGGTCACCTGGACGGACCCCTGGTTCGCCACGACCGCGTCGAGGTACCGGTCGTCGTCGTAGAAGCCGCTCGAGACGGCGCTCGGGCCGCTCCCGACGTCGATCGGGGGCTCCTGGAGGACCGGTCCGCCGGTCCCTCCCCGCAGGAAGGTCACGCTCCCGGAGCTCGCGTTCGCCACGGCCAGGTCATCGACCCGGTCCCCGTTGTAGTCGCCTCTCAGGAGGGCCCTGGGACCAGCGCCGGCCTTGACGTCCGCCACCCTGGCAAGGCCCTCCCGGCCCCCGCGCAGGTAGGTCACCGTGGCGGAGCCGAAGTTCGCCGTCGCGGCATCGGGGAACCCGTCGCCGTCGTGGTCCCCGGCGACGACCGCCAGTGGATCCCGTCCGACCGGGATCGTGTCTCCCGGCGCGTGAGCCGGCCGGCCGCCCCCCTTCCCACGGAGGAGGGCTGCCGAATGGGAGCCGCGGTCCGTGGCCAGGACATCGGGAACCCCGTCGCCGTCGAAGTCGGCGCTCGTCACCCCCTCGGGCTGGTCCCCCTCGAGCACGGGAATGCCCTCCGCGAAGCAGGGCCCTCTACCAGCCAGGAAGGTGATGCTCCGGGAGGACTGGTGGGCGACCACGGCATCGACGAGACCGTCCAGGTCATGATCGCCGAGCGTCAGCGACAGCGGATCGTCGCCTCCCGTCAGCACCCGGCCGACTTCCAGCAGACCGTCCCTCCCGCCTCGCAAGCACACGAGGCGATCGGGATCCTTGGGATCGATGCTCTTGGTCGCCAGGACCACGTAGCTGACCCCGTCGGCGTCGCGGCGCGCGGCCCGGAGGGCCACCGGTCGCGCCCCCAAGGGGATCCTCTCGTGGAGGTCCAGGCCGCCCGGTCGGCCGCGGAGGTGGACCACATCCTGGGAGCCGTCGCTCGCCACGATCGCGTCGTCGACCGCGTCGCCATCGAAGTCGCCGGCACCGAGGGCCACGGGCTTGCTCTCCGCCACGAGCTCGATCTCCCCGACCCAGACGAGCCCGTCCGGCGTGCCCTTGAGCAGCGTCACCTTGCTCGGTGCCTTGCTGGCGACGACCACATCGGGGAGCCTCGGTCCGTCCCCGTCCTCGAAGGTGCCACTGGCCACGGCGACCGGAGCGGCGCCGATCTCGATCGGCTGTCCGAACACGAGGAGCCCTTCGGCTCCGCCCCGGAGCAAGCTCACCGTCCTGGAGCCCTCGCTAGCCACGGCGACGTCGAGGAACCCGTCTCCGTCGTAGTCGGCGCTCGTCAAGGCCCCCGGCGTGAGGCCGACGGGCAGGGCTCTCACCTCCTCGAGCCAGCTCAAGGCGAGCTTCACCTCCTGCTCGCCGACGCTGACGCGTTCGGACTCGTTCTCGTTGTAGGCGCGGACCTGAATCGTAGCGTTCTCATCGCCCCGCGCCTGAGAAAGGGCGTCCCAGAGGAACGTGAAGACCCGGCTCCGGTCGCCGGTCTCGAGGCCCGCGGTGCCGTCCGAGGCCTTCGAGGGGAGCTCGTGGGCCGGGAGGAATCCTCGGCCGTCCTGGAGGTTCACGAGAACCTCGACGCTCGCTGGGTTCCCGTCGGGATCGGAAAGGGTGAACCGGACGGGGACGATCCCGCTCCAGAGCTGCTCGGGGACGACAGGGAGGAGCGTCAAGGTCGGCGGATCGTTGGTGTCCAGCTCGGCGCACCCTTGACTCATGTGAGGCTCTTCCCCCGGGAAGTCGACCAGCTCGAACCGGACGGCGACGGAGCCAAAGAATCCTTCCGGCACCGTGACGTCGAAGCCGAAGTTGCCGGTCAATCGTCGCTCGGCCTCCGGGGCGCTGGGGTAGTCGTGCCGGAGCGTCAGCGCAGCCTCCGCCGCCAGGTCTTCGAAGGTCAGCTCCTCGAGGATCTGCTCCTCGCAGGGCTTCTCGCTGACCGCAACCTCCACGCGGGTAAGACACACGGTATCCGCTTCTTCGTCGACGACGTCGAACAGCACATCGACTCGGGTCCCTGAGGTGAGGAGCCGGACGTTCTTCGCCGAGGGCCCCGTGTTTCCCGCCCGGAAGGGGCCCGTGCGCTCCAGGAGGCTTTCCATCGGGCCGTTTCCACCCACCGGCGTCACGATGAGCTGGACCGTGGCCGAGTCTCCCCCGAGATCCCTCCCGGCGTCCCAGAGGAACAGGATCACCGTATCCCCGGGGATGTCGGCGGTGGCGTCGCCGCCGGGGTACGGCGTCGCAAGGCGCCTCGGTCCAACTTCCTCGCGGCGCTCGTCGAGCCGGACCCATTCCACCGTCGCGTCCAGCCCGTCCGCGTTGGCTATCTCGAAGCGGATCGCTACGACGTCCGGCGAGACCCCTCCGCCGCACGGTGACGTGACGCCAGCGCCGCCGGGCTCACGCAAGATGACGAGGGGCGGCGCGCCTCCGCCGCTCCGCTCATCGCTCATGGAGAGGATGCCCAAGGCTGCGCCGACGGCCCCGGCGTAGCAGCCTCCGCCGGCGGCAGGCAGCCCAAGGCAGCAGAGGCAAAACTCCAGCCGAGCCGCCAGGCGCGGGGTCGACTGACCTGCGGCGCTGCTCCGACGGGCTGCATTGAAGCGCGGGGTGCTCTCGCCCGTTCTCATGGCCGTCCGATGTCCCTCTCGTCCAGCAGGCTCTCGCCGATGCTTCTCCACACGGCATGGTACGTGCGCGCTGGAGCCGTGTAAAGCAAACGACCCCCGAACCTGCGAGAGAGTCTCCGCTGCCGCCCCGGCAAGATGGAGGGCTGCTACGGCCCATCGTCCTCCGGCCGGGGCCACGGGTGGCAGCGGTCGCACCCGATCGGCGTCCCCTTCCCCATCCGCACCCGCAGGTCGTCCTCGATGCGGAAGTCCCGGTCCGCCGCGGCGCGCGCGAGGACGCTGCCCTTCAGCTCCTGGCCGTGGCAGGCGCGGCACTCGGCGGCGCGCCTCTCGTAGGACCGGCCGTGCCCACCTTGATCCAGCGCATGTCGGCCACGGGGTGAAGGCCCTGGGGACCGCCCAGGCCGAGGGGGACAGTGGCCGGCGCGTGGCACGCGGTGCATTCGGCAACGACCCCCGCGTGGCCCTGGACCTGCGCCGCGGCAACGTTGTCGTTGTGGGCCGGATCGTCGTTGGACCACTCGGCGTGCGGGCTCCCGTGGCAGCCCTCGCAGAGAACGCCGCCGGGGCCCACCGAGAAGCGGTAGAGCGTGCCGTCGGTCTCGACGAAGCGCCTGTTCGAGGCGAGGATCGGCGACGCGGACTCGTCGCCCGTCCTGTAGGCCTGCCGGAGGCGGATCCCGTCCTCCGCGACCACGAGGTCCGGGCCGGCGAGGCGGTCGGCGGCGTCGCCCGTGTGGTACGAGCCACACCGCGGCAGGTCCTTCCAGGGCCGACGCGCTCCGCCGTCGTTCGCGCCGTCGATGCTGCCGCCAGGGAGGAGCGGCCGGGAAGTGACCCGCCTGCTTCTCGATCTCGGCGAGGAGGAAGACGACGTCCCGCTCGTAGGCGCCGGAGCTCGACGGGCGGCCCTGGGCGGCGGCCGGACGGCAGCCCGCGGCCGCAACCACGAGGGCCGCGGCGACGAGAGCACCCTTCTCGGTGGTTCGCATGGGGGATCCTGCTGGGGCGATGGCTTGCGGTGCGGGACCTGGCCGCCTCGTCGGGCCCTCGGGGCCCTATCATAGCGAAGCGCGGCGCGAGGGGAACATGAAAGAAGTCTTCGCTCCCGTCCCGGCCCCTACTCCCCCGGCACGGCGTGCACCGTGACGTAGACCTCGCCCGTCGCGAGCTTGCGCCCGGACGCGTCGCGGAGGCCTCGGAGCTCGAGGCGATAGATCCTGGGCGCGGCGTGGGGCCGCTCGAGGCGGAGGGCGAGCGACCGCCCGTCGCCGCTCGCCTCCACGGAGGCCACGGGGACGTCCTCGTGGAGGACCTCGGGGGACGCATAGCCGCCCCGGTACTCGTGGAAGTAGCGGTGCACCTTGCGACAGGACCCGGCGACGGTCGCCGCGTCCACGGGCGCCGTCAGGCGCACCTCGAAGCCGTCGCGCGCCGCCCGCACCTCGAGGACCTCGAAGGGCGGGGCAGCGCCCCCTCGCGCCGCGATCCGGTAGACGCCGCCGCGCGGCCGCTCGGGATACCAGGCGCCGTCGGCCATCCATGCGACGTACAGGGCGCCGTCGGGCCCGAAGGCGAGGCCCGTCGGGCCCGCCTCGAGACCGTCGACGAAGGGATAGCACGCGCCCTGGCGCGTGCCCCCGGCGTCCTGGACGGTCCACCGGATCAAGCGCCTCGTGTTGTAGTCGGCTGCGATCCCCTGCCCCTCGAAGGCGCCGAAGCGGCCCCCCGTCTCGGCGGCGACGATCCCCGTGAGCGCGTGGCACCACGGGTACGGGACGCGCACGACGGGCGCCTTGACGCGCGAGAGGTCCGGCTCGCCGAAGCCGTAGTGGGCCCCCACCTCGAGCTCGTGGATCGCGCACGTGACGTTCCAGGGGCCCTGGTTCACGGTGAAATAGCACCGCCCCCCCGAGTCGGTCGTCCAGCCGAACTCGTAGCGCATGCCCTTCGCGACCTCCGTGGTCGTGCCGTCCGGCGCGATCCGGATCACGGCCCCGCGCCTCCAGGCGCCGGGCACCTGCCCGCGCTCGTGGGGCGTGGAGTTCGACCCGTAGAGGCTCCCGTCGCTCCCGGCGCCGAAGCCGAAGAGCCAGTCGAAGGGGTGGCCCGCCCAGTCCCACGCCGAGGAGAGCGTCCGGTAGTCGTCGGCGACGGCGTCGCCATCGCGGTCGCGGACCGCGTACGCGGCGCCGGGCGCCGCCACGATCAGCTCTTCACCCCGGGCGAGGAGCGAGCACGCCTGGTCGAAGGGGCCCGCGAAGGGCAGGTAGGAGTCCTGGAGGCCGTCGGCGTTCGTGTCGGCGGCGCGCCGGACCTCGCCGTCGTAGCCTGCGACGAGGAGCTCGCCGCGGAGGAAAGCGACGGCGCAGGGCAGGAAGGTCGGATCGAGGCGGAGCGCCTCGATCGAGTAGCCCTCGGGCAGCGCGACGCCCCCGACGGCGCCGCCTCGAGCCTCGAGGGCGGCTGGCGGAGGACCGGCGCGTGCCGGGACCGTGGCGGGCGCCGCCGCGCCCTCCCCGACAAGGCCATCGAGCTCGACCGAGAGCCGCAGGGGCCCGCCGCGCAAGGCCTCCTCCGCCCTCAGCGCGACCGCGATCCGCCCCCCCGCTTCGGCCGACTCGGGCGGGAAGGCCGCCCCCGGCGGGATCGCCTCGTCCGTGAAGGGCTCGACGACGGGGAAGGATGCCGGGCCGCGCAGGAGGGCCCAGCGCGCGGCGGCGCCCGAGGCATCGGCCCTCAAGGCGCCGCGCGCGAAGCGGAGGACCGGCGCCCCGGAGACGGGCGCGCCCGAGGCCAGGAGGTCCGCCTCGGCGGGTGCGCCTACGAGGCCGAAGAGCTCCGGGAGAGCGAGGACGAGGACCTCGGGGCCAATCTCCATCGCAGGCGAGACCCCGCCCGCGCCGCTCGAGCCCTCGCCGCCGGCGACGCCCGCGATCGTCACGTCGCGCTCGAGGCGCCGCGAGCGGCCCCCGCCCTCCGCCGCCCGCAGCGCCTCCTCGACGCGCAGGAACGAGCCGCCGGCGAGACGCAGGCGGTAGCGGAGCCGCACGCCGCCCGACTCGTGCGCGATGCCGTCGAACCAGCCGAAGCGGCCGCGGTGGAGCGCCGGGCCCCGCAGGCCCGTGCCCGGCTCGCCCGCGGAGCGGAAGAGGACCGGCGGGAGGCGCGCGGCGTCCTCGCCCAGCGGCGCCGAGGCGGGCTCCCACCACGCGTGCGCGCCGTGCTGGCCGGCGCGCCGGAGGAACGAGCCTCGCCACGCCCCGAGCCACGAGAGCCTCCCGGCGTCGAAGAGGAGGGAGGGCGCGGGGGGGAGGGCGAGGGCGATCCCGCGGTCCGCTCGCACGGCCCCGGCGCCGCGAACGCGCGCCTGGACGAAGAGGGGTCCTCCCTGCGGCTCGAGGCGCCGCTCCGCGGCCTTCGCGAGGGCGATGTCCTGGGCGGGCGTGGCCGCGAGGAAGTCCCAGAGGGCTGCCCGCTGCCGCGCGATGCTCCCGCCGAAGACTCCCGGCACGGGCGTCGTGAACGCGGGCATGGGCGTCTCGGGCCGGAAGCGCCGGGGCTCCTCGAGCCACCGCTCGAACCAGAGGCGCTCGAGGCGCTGCGCGGCGAGGGCCAGGTCGGGGCCGACCGTGTCGGCGAGCGGCCGCTGAGGCCCGATGAAGTGGCAGCTCTGACAGTTGAGGCCGTCGGGGCCGAGGAGGCGCAGCCCGGCCTCGCGAAGCTCGGCGGCCGGCGGCTCGGGCGGCGGCTCGGCGAACGCAGGCCTCGCGGCCTCGAGCCCCCGGTCCTCGGCCGCGAGGGCCTCGGCGATCGCGTCGACCTCGCCCGCCTCGAGGGCGAAGACGGGCATGCGCGTCGCAAGCCACGGGCGCGCCACCGGCGCCTTTCCGCCGAGGGCGTCGCGCACCCACGTCGGGTCGAGCCGCGCGCCCGCGCCGCTCAGGTCCGGCGCCGTCCCAGCGCCTCCGGCGCCGTCGCGGCCATGGCAGCGGAGGCAGCCGAGCTCCTCGCGGACCCACCGAGACGCCGCCTCGGCGGGCGCGAGGCGCGAGGGCTCTCGAGGCCGCGCGCCGAAGCGGACGGCAAGGACGCGCGCGTCGGGGGCGCTCAGGACGTACCGCGGCACCTGCGGGCGCTCCTCCGATGCCGCGCCGGCGAGGCAGCCGCGCCCCGCGTCGCGGAAGCTCTCGGCCGCGAGGGCCGCCGCCCGCGCTCCCGGCGACCCGGGCGCCGCGCCGGGCGCCTCGTGGCACGCCCCGCACCCGCGCTCGGCGAAGAGCTCGCGGCCCCGGGCCGCGAGGGCCGGGTCCGGCGGCGCGGGCCCGCCGGCGGCCCCGCCGGCGAGCTCGCCCCGGGGCTCGCCGGCGCCGAGGCTCGAGAGGAAGGCAGCGATGTCCACCGCTTCCATCTCGCCCAGGCGCA